>JBBWZO010000068.1:0-7716 GCA_039649125.1 Massilia sp.
CGCTAGGGCGCCTGTCCGTCGCCTTGCGCTTGCCCGGCCGCGGCGCGGCGCGAGTTGGCGTCGGTGCGGAACACGATCGGCTGGACCCGCGGCTCCCGCGCCGCTGCCTGCGCCCGCTGCGCATCGAGCACGATCGTGTGCACCTCCGCATGGCGCGGCGATTTAGAGCACACCGGGTCGGCATTCTCCGCGTCGCCCGTCAGTGCATAGGCCTGGCAGCGGCAGCCGCCGAAATCCTTGTGTTTCTCGTCGCAGCTGCGGCAGGGCTCCTTCATCCACGCGTCGCCCCGGTAGCGGTTGAAGGCGCCGCTCGCATACCAGATGTCCTTCACGCTGAACTCGCGCACATTGGGGAAAGCGATGCCTGGCAGCGAGCGCGCGGCGTGACACGGCAGGGCGGTGCCGTCCGGCGCGATGCCGAGAAAGACCGAACCCCAGCCGTTCATGCAGGCTTTCGGCCGCTCTTCGAAATAGTCGGGCACGACGAACAGGATGCGCATCCGGTTGCCGATCCGGGCGCGGTAGTCGTTGACGGTCGCTTCGGCCTGCGCCAGCTGTTCGCGCGTCGGCATCAACTGGGCCCGGTTGACCAGGCCCCAGCCGTAATACTGGGTGTTCGCCAGTTCCAGGTACTCGACGCCCATCTCGAGCGCCATCTCGATGATCCGGCCCACATGGTCGAGGTTGAAGCGGTGCAGCACGACGTTCAGCACCATCGGATAGTCGTACTGCTTGATCAGCCTGGCAACGCGCAGTTTGAGGTCGAAGGTTTTCGTGCTCGACAGGAAATCGTTCATTTCGCGGGTCGAGTCCTGGAACGACAGCTGGATATGGTCCAGCCCCAGTGCTTTCATGCGGCCCAGGCGTGCCTCGGTCAGGCCGATGCCGGACGTGATCAGGTTGGTATAGAAGCCCAGCCGCCGGCCTTCGCCGACCAGCTCCTCGAGGTCGTCGCGCAGCAGCGGCTCGCCGCCCGAGAACCCGAGCTGGGCGGCGCCGAGCTGGCGTGCCTGGCGCATCACATCGAACCATTCCTGGGTCGTCAGTTCGGCGCGGTTTTTGGTGTAGTCGACCGGGTTGTAGCAGAACGGGCAGTGAAGCGGGCAGCGGTAGGTCAGCTCGGCCAGCAGCCAGAGCGGAGCGGATATCGGCGGAAGCGGCGGGCGCTGCATGCCGGGAGGGGCGGTCGGATCGTTCATGGCTGCAAATCGTCAGGGTAGGGTCAGGCAAGCCAGCCGCGTTCGCCGGCGGCGCGCAAGAAATCCTCGACGTCGTCACGCAGGCCGCTGCAGTTGAACGCCTGCTCGAGTTCGCCGACGATGGCCTGCGGGGTATGCTGGCCATCGCAGCGTTTCAGGATCTCGGCTGCGCTCTGGTTCAGCTTGACCATCCCTTCGGGATACAGGAGTACGTAATTGCCTTGCGCTTCTTCCCATTGCATCCGGAACAGGCGGGACAAGGCGGGTTTGTCGGGAACGGTATGCATGGGGCACCTGATGATGAGGGTGGCTTTAGGGGTAGGCTTTTTTAGGGGTAGGCTTTTTCGATGGCGTCGAGCATGGCCCACAGGATGTCGAGCTTCAGTTGCAGGATCTCGAGCGCGCGCTCCTGCTGGGCACGGGTAGTGAAATGCGCGAGCGTCACCTGCAAACCGTGTTCGACGTCGCGTTCGGCCAGGGAAATCCGGCTGCGGAAATACTGTAAACCCGCCGGATCGATCCAGCCGTAATGGGTCGGCCAGTTGGCCAGCCGGTCCTTGTGGATCCTGGGGGCGAACATTTCCGTCAGCGAGGAGCAGACGGCTTCCTGCCAGGGGGCATGGCGCGCAAAGTTGACGTAGGCATCGACGGCGAAGCGCACCCCCGGCACCACGTGACGCTGCGACCAGAGCGCGTCACGCTCGAGGCCGACCGCCTCCCCGAGCCGCACCCAGGCTTCGATGCCGCCTTCGTTGTCCTCCCAGCCGTCGTGGTCGAGGATGCGGCGCACCCATTTGCGGCGCGTGTCGCGGTCCGGGCAATTGGCGATGATGGCGCCGTCCTTCTGCGGGATATTGACCTGGTAATAAAACCGGTTGGCGACCCAACCGCGGATCTGGTCGGGGCGCAGCAGGCCCTCGTTCATTTTGACGTTGAACGGGTGATGGATGTGGTAACCGGCGCCGCGTGCGCGCAACTGCGCCTCGAACTCGCTGCGGCTCCAGGGCGCGGCGTCACTCATAGGTCGATCTCCATGCCGTCGAACGCGACTTCGATGCCGTGGCGCGCCAGGGTGGCGCGTTGTTCGGAGTCGTCGTTCAGGATCGGGTTGGTATTGTTGATGTGGATGAGCACCTTGCGCCGTCCGCCGATGCCGTCGAGGACGGCGATCATGCCGTCCGCGCCCGATTGCGGCAGGTGTCCCATGTCGGCCGCGCTCTTCCGGGAGAACCCCAGTTCGGCCATTTCGTGTGCGCTCCAGAAGGTGCCGTCGACCAGCACGCAGTCGGCGCGACGCATCGCGGCCTCCACCTGTGGATCGATCGCGCCCAGCCCCGGCGCATAAAACACCGTCTTGCCGCTGTTGAGGTCCTCGATCAGCAGGCCGATGTTGTCCCCGATTTCAGGGCGTTCCCGATGGGGCGAGTAGGGCGGCGCTTTGCTGCTGAGCGCCAGCGGCGTGAAGCGGATGCCGTCTATGCCCGGCACGTGGGTGGACGGCAGGCGGTCGAGACTGGTTGCGTCGCTGCCGACGGGTAACTCATGCCAGCGTACGCCGCAGTAATGGGACAGCACCGGCACCAGCGGCAGCGTGCTGTTGAGTTCCTGCCAGACCGGCTCCGTACAGTAGAGCGGCAACGGCTTTCCTTCCCGCAGCATCAGCAAACCGGTGACGTGGTCGATCTGTGCATCCATCAGCATCACGGCGGCGATGCCGGAATCGCGCCGGGCGCGGGCCGGCTGCAGCGCCGGCGTGGCGCGGATTTGCGCCAGGATGTCGGGCGAGGCATTGATCAATACCCAGTCCATCCCGTCGGCCGACACCGCGATCGACGACTGCGTGCGCGCCGTGGCACGGAGGGTGCCGTTGCGCAGCCCGGAACAGTTGTGGCAGTTGCAGTTCCACTGGGGGAAGCCGCCCCCGGCTGCCGAGCCCAGTACGATGAGTTTCATAAGTGAATCCAGTAAACCGGCGACGGCGCCGACATAGCGGCACCGTCGTCACATCAAGGCTGGGCTAGCGATTCGCGATATAGAGCGTGATCTCGAATCCAAAACGCCAGTCGATAAATTCAGGCTTACTCCAGGTCATGATCATCTCCTCAAGAATAGTAATGGGCCATGTCGATTGCGCCGGGAAACAGCTTGATTGTGAAGCTGGCGATCCGTGCAGTCGTGAGGAAAGACGCAATATCCATGCCATCGGTACGCGCGCCGCGTCATGGAAACGCCGCTGCCTTGGGAAGGGAGGAGGGGCGCCCGCAGGACCCCGGCCAGAAGCGACACCACGGTACGTGTACCAAAGTCGGGGAGGTGTACCAAAGTTGAACAACGGTATTGCAGCATTGGCACACATTGGCACAGCAGTAGACGCCAGGCAGGGAATGCTGTGAAAAGAGGCGCCCGCGCTATGGATCGGTAGTAGACTGATGGTGCACTGCACAATAAGCGTCCATCCATCCTTTAATCACAGGAGAACTGCATCATGTTAACGATCAGCACGGCATTTCCGGCCCCTACAGCTTCCCCGGTTTCCAAGGCATGGTCCGATGTCGCCAGTCTCTACAGGGACGCCTTGGGCGCCAATACGCAACAGCTGGTGTTGAGCTCGGCACGCATCATCCAGGAGCATACGCTGCGCGCATTCATGTCCGCAGCCCAAGCCTGTGCCGATGCGCTGGCGAAGAACGCGCTGTCCGTGCAGCAGGACTCGATGGCGCGCTTGCTCGACGCGAACGGGAAGGTGGCCGGGGTGATGGGGAATGCGTTTACGCAGGCGTGGGTGCAAAGCATGCGGCCGGCGAAATGAGGCGAGGGCCGGGCTTGCCGAGTGATGATGCTGAACTATTAAGATCACTGCGGTAAGCTCAGCCGGACTGCAGCTCGCCAGGCGGAGTGAACACGCATGCCGGAACGACATCGCATCCAGGGCGACAAGCCCTCCGTGCAGCGCTATGCCCGCGCTGCGGGGCTCCTTTACCTGATCATCATCGTGCTTGGAGTGGTCGGCGAAGCGGTGATCCGAAGCGGCCTGATCGTTTGGGGCGACCCTGCCGCGACTGCGCAGCGCATCCTCGACGCGGCGCCCCTGTGGCGAATGGGCATCGCAGGGCAGATCATCCTGCTGGTCTGTGCGGTCATGCTGACGGCAATCTGGTACGTGCTCTTGCGACCGGTGAATCGCAACCTTGCCCTGGCGCTGGTCTGTTTCGGCCTGGTGTCGCTTGCCGTCGAGAGTTTTTGCGCGCTGCACCTGCAGGCCGCACTGACGCCCTGGACCAGCCCTGCCTTGCTCAAGGTCGCCACTCAGCAGCAGCTTCAGCTATCGACCTACCTGGCCGTCGTTGCGCACGCGGAGACGTTCGGCCTTGCCCTGATTTTCTTCGGGGTGCAATGCCTGCTGGTGGGGCATCTGGTTCGGAAGTCGGGTTATTTCCCGAGAGCGCTCGGCGTCATGATGCAGATCGTGGGTGTGTGCTACCTCATCAACAGTTTTACGATGTTCCTGCATCCACCGCTGCAGCGAGTTCTGTTTCCGGCGATCCTGCTTCCGGCGTTTATCGGGGAAAGTGCGATGTGTCTGTGGCTGTTAATAAAAGGTGTGGACGTCACAACATGGTACGAAAAGGCCGCATCAAGGCCGGCGAGCGACGTACGTGAGGCAGCGTGAGCCGTCGTCGTGATGGCCCGGATTTCCGCGGTCCAGTCCCCGCTCTTGTCCCCGTGCTTCTCCAGCACCGCCCATTCGTCATCACCATCCCGCGGTCGGCCGCCTTGCGCATGGCATAGATCGTCAGCAGGACGGCCTGTACGGCAGTCAATGCTGCCATCTCGACCTATGCCGCCGCTGCAGCGACCCCGGCTTCGTCCGCCGAGGCGATCAGCCGTGCGAACGGGCGCAGGGGAATCGATTCACCCATCGCCACCAGGCCCGCGTCGTTGGGGTGCAAATGATCGCCTGAATCATAGTCAGGACGGAGCTGGCTCGGCATCGCTGGGTCACGAACGGCCGCATCGAAATCGATGACGTCATCGTATTCCCTGCTTGTGCGGATCCAGGCATTGACGGCTTGCCGCTTTGCCTCCCGCGCTGGGGTGTAATAATTCCCAATGGTTGTGTTTCCGAAAGGCGTGATCGTCGCGCCGTAAATCGCGATGTCCTGCTGGTGCGCCCGCGCGATCAGCTGTCGAAAGCCCCGGATCAAATCGTCGGCACTCACTTCCTCCGACGCGGGGGAGATGGAAACGGGATGCCCCAGGTCGTTGACGCCGAGGAGAACGATGACGCCTTCGACCCCTGGCTGCGCAAGCACGTCACGGTCGAACCGTGCCAGGGCAGCCACCCCGAAGAGCGGTCCAATCCCCTCAAACGGGGGCACGATTGCGTTACCCGGGTTGAGCAGGCGGTTACCACCGATTCCAACGTTCACAACCCCCAGGTCGAAGAGCCGCTGATATCTCTGCAACCGGCGCGCCAGTATGTCTGGCCAACGATGGTTGGCGTCCAGGTTGGAGGAGGCGCCATCTGTAATGGAGTCGCCCAGTGCTACGATCGTGCCCGCGCGGCGTGTCCATACGCTCACCCCGGTCATGAAAAACCAGGAGGTAACCGTCGTTGGACTCGACAATTCCGGCGCTCCGGTTGCATTTCCACCTGTCACATAGTTTGTCTGGAACGCAGAGCCGTGGAACGTGGTCGCACTTGTAGCTTCCGGTAGAAAGATGCTGATGGCCAAATCGGCGAGCGCAGGCACCTGCAGGTCTACGGGGTCGCTCAGCGCCGGCGCTCCCGCCGGAATCGTGATCGACGCTGCTCCGCCGAAAGTCAACGCACGGTCAGTTCCTCCCACGATGCTGCTGCCCGCCCCCCGCAGTGCTATCCGGGCCGCCCCGATAGTCAGAGGCGCAGTTCCGAACTCGTTGGAAAACCTCACTCGTACCCGGCTGCCGCCAAGGCTGGTGTGAACGATCTGGCGCAGCGTCTGGTTGGCAAATTGCATAGGAGCAGCTGCCGGTGGGATGGCCGGACCGGTGGGTCCCGTAGCCCAGGTCCCAACCCAGCGCTCCCCAAGTTCCCCCAACAAGCCGCTTGCCGCTCTTTCCTGAGCGATGGCCGTGCCCCCCAGGGGGCCCGCCGCAAGCGCCAGCGACAATGCGCTCGTCTTCATGAAGCTTCGGCGGCTGGCATTGTCCGTTACGCCGTCGGACGTCTGATGCTTATCCATGTCTGTCTCCTTTTGTTGAAACTGCTCCGCGCTGCCTGTAGCGCAGGAGTGGAGGTCCCATCACGAACCCTCGAGGACAAATGTTGCCGGACTGGCGCTCGGCACGACACGTGCCCGAAACCTAGTATAGATCTCGAGGGTTATCCAGAAGGGCGGGACCATTCGGAAAACTCTGAGCATATCTTCAGAAACCGCCGCAAATGGCTGAACAAATGCCTGCCCTCGACTGCGATGAACAACCGAAGCTGCTATCAAAAACGTGCGCACAAGTGCGCAGCATTCTCTTCCTCCCCCGAACCGTCCTGCTGACCGGGTTCGTGCCTGGCAGGCGTGACTTTCCCGCCTCCCGCCGAAACGTCTTCGGCGGCAGTGCAGGCGTTGCCGCCTGGTTCGCCACGGGTAGCGCAGGGCGCGCCGCAAGGGCGCCGGTAGCGAGCCGTGTTTAATTGATAACAGCGTTGGTGTGGCGGTCGTGGCAGGCGCCGCAGGCGGCGCCGGTCCACACGCGCGTGCCCAGGCCGAGCATGCCGTTCTTCGCGCCGCACGCCGAACACAGCTTGCTCGACGGGTACCAGCGGTCGGCCAGCACCGCCGGCGCATGCGCCGGCCGTGCCGTAGCGCTGTGCCTTGTAGTGCAGCTGGCGCCGCACCTGGTAGAAGCCGATGTCGGCGATCGCACGCGCCAGGCAGCTGTTGGCCAGCATCCCTTTCACGTTCAGGTCCTCGATCGCCACCGCCTGGTTTTCACGGCAGAGACGATTCGTGAGCTTGTGCGTGAAATCGTTCCTGATCCTGGCGATGCGCGCATGCAGGCGAGCCAGCGAGCGCGCTCCCTTGGTCCGGTTCTTCGACACCGGCAAGCGCGTACCCCTGGGGAGCGGCCCGGATATCCCCGCCGCTCTCTTCGCCGCTTCCAGCTTGCGCGACTGGCGCCGGCCGCGCAGGCGCAGCCGGCGCAGCGCCCCCTTCAGGGGACGTGGCGCCTGGACCTTCTCGCCCGTGCTGAGGGTGGCAGCAGCCGTGATGCCGAGGTCGACCCCGACCACGCCGTCGCCGCTGCGCCGCCGCGCCAGGTGCTCCGGCACCTCGACCTGCACCGCCAGGCACCGCCAGTCGGCTTCGCGCGCGACGCTGGCGCCCATGATCTTGCCCGTCAAACGCAGCGCTTCGGCGAGGCCGACGCGCCCGACCTTCGGCAGCACGGCCGCCTTGCCATCGATGCGGAACTTGTCGTTGGCGACATAAAAACTGTCGCGGCAGCGGCCCTTGCATTTGAAACGCGGCGGGTGGGC
>JBBWZO010000117.1:0-25907 GCA_039649125.1 Massilia sp.
GCCCTTACGATTTCCGTGCCTCGCCTTCACACAGATCGGCTTACGCTTCGGGAATATCGTGTTGAAGACTTCGAATTATTTGCAGATCATTTGTCGAATGCTGAAAGCTCAGCTCATTTAGGCTCAGCAGACCGTCAGACCGCTTGGCGCATCTTCAACTCACATGCTGGATTATGGCTCCTAAACCGGGCTGGTTGGTGGTCAATAGAGGACCGGCAGACAGGTCAGCTGGTTGGCAGCGTGGGAGCTTTCTTCCGCTACGAATCAACCGTGATGGAGATGGGATGGAATACCTATCGAGCATTTTGGGGAAAAGGAATTGCGAACGAAGCGGCGGCGGCAGTCTTGAATTATGCGTTCGAGGTTCGGCGTGAGCCGAAGGTTCGGGCACTGATCGCTTCTGGCAATGAATCATCGCGTCGTGTTGCCAAGCGCCTGGGAATGACGTACGAAATGAAAACTGAGCTGAACGGCAAGGAAATCAATAGTTACATGCGTGAGCATACCTAAAGCGGCTGCGATCGCGATATACCGATGTCCGCTTTGGGTCGCTCGGAAGCGGACATAGTCGGTAGGTCTGCTATCGGCAACAACGGACGTACCTGGCAAACAAAGACAGCCCATTAGGACACCGCTACGTGAAGCACTACCTGTACTGCTCATCGGAAAACGCAGAGGGGTTAGATGAGTACATTGCCTTCTTCGAGATTGCTGAGGGTGGCTATTACTCCCGTTACCTTGAAATTCGATCTGTCGGGGACGCGCTGAGGTATACAGAGGAACGTCCCGCAGATGAGTTCGGCGTGCTACCGGAAGGGCCGTGGGATGCCCTGGAGGCAGCCAAGTCCGAATTCGGGACACTCACCGTTATTTCCAAAAGCCTTTTTGATAGTGCTTGGGGTAGCGTCCAGTGTCGCAACGGCCAGGCTTGAAAGTTGATTTTCAAGTTCGTTGATGGTCTGCTATGCGTTGCGCATTCAACAGCGGATTTTGAGACCTTGTCACATGCGCCTTTCATCGCGCGCAGCGACAAGTCGGGAATTTTTCCCATGCCTGAGTGCGTGCATTTGTCGTAACCTCTCCGTCGATAATAACTAATTAACTAGTGGATAAAGGAGACAGCGACAATGGAACTGCCAGGTTCTCTGCTTCATCACGCCTGCCTGCGGCATGCGTTCCCAGGATGCCGCACGCCGTGGACGACATTGGCATGGCTGGGCGCCGCGATCGGGACGCCCGCCTTTGCACAACAGCCCGCCAACATCCCGACGGTCGAGGTCATCGGTACCGTGCCCTTGCCGGGCATCGGCATCGACCGCGAACTCCTGCCGTATCAGGTGCAGACCGTCAGCGAGGGCGAGCGCAGGCAATCCGGGGCGGGCAACCTGACCGAATACATGGCACAGAAGCTGGCTGGCGTGAATGTCAACGAAGTCCAGGGCAGTCCGTTCCAGACCGACGTCACCTTCCGTGGATTTCGCGCGTCGCCACTCCTCGGCGCCCCACAAGGCATTTCGGTGTTTCTCGACGGCGTGCGGATCAACGAAGGGTTCGGCGATGTCATCAACTGGGACATGCTGCCTGAAGCGGCGATTTCCACCGTGACGCTGGTGCCGGGCGCAAACCCGACCTACGGCCTGAATGCGCTGGGCGGTGCGCTGGCATTCACGACCAAGTCCGGCCGGACCGACCCCGGCGGCGAGCTGGACGTATCGCTGGGCAGTTTCGGTCGCAAGCGGCTGGACTTTGCGTACGGGCAGCAGTTCGCGGACGGCTGGCATGCCTTTATCGCCGGTACCCGGTTCCGTGAAGATGGATGGCGAGAACACTCGGATGGGCGGCTCGGCAACGTGTTCGGCAAGTTCGGACGCAGCTCGGGCGCGCACAGCTGGGACGTATCGCTGCTGCATGGATCGAGCACGCTGATCGGAAACGGACTGCTGCCGGACGCGATGTACGAGAACGACCGCACATCCGTCTACACCCACCCGGACCTGACCAGGAACAAGGTTGATCAGCTGGCCTTTCATTCGGAGCACTGGCTGGACAGCAATACCCAGCTTTCCACACTGGTGTACGGACGCAGGGCCAGGCGCACCACGGTCAACGGCGACATCAACCCGGATTACGAAAGTTACGTCGAGGCCTGCGAAGACGGCTTCGATGCTGCCGGCGAGCCGATTGAAGACGAGTGCGTCGATGCCTCCGGCCAGCCACTCGACCGCGACGACGCGCTCGGCCTGGCGCCTGGCGTGCTGAACCAGACCAGCACCCGCCAGACCGCGTACGGGGTCGGCCTGAGCCTGGCGCGCGATGTCGGCATCCACAAGTTCAGCGCCGGCTTTTCGGCCGACCGCAGCAAGGTGAGCTACGACCAGTACACCCGGGACGCGGCGTTCGACGCAAGCCGCGGAGCGGTCGCCTTGCCCGACGCCCCGCGCGCGCTCGACGCGGCGGTGCATGGCCACGCCTGGAATGCTGCGCTGTATGCCTCCGACACACTGGCGCTGTCGAATGCGACCCATCTTACGGCCTCCGGGCGCTACAACCTTGCGCAGGTGACGAATACCCTGAGCCGCGCCGACGCCACCCTGCCAACCGAATCGTTCCGCTACACCAGGCTGAACCCCGCGCTGGGCATTACCCACAAGCTGTCCCGGCAGTGGACGGCGTATGCGACGATCGCCCAGAATACGCGCGTCCCGACCGTCATCGAGCTCGGTTGTGCCGACCCGGAGCAGCCGTGCGCGCTGCCGACCGGCCTGCAGGCCGACCCGTACCTGGAGCAGGTCACCTCGCGCACCGTCGACGTCGGCACACGTTTTCGTGGCGCCGCCGGCGCCACCCTGAGCGCGTCCATCTACCAGACCATCAACCGCGACGACATCCTGTTCCTGCGCGCGGGCGCGAGCCAGCTCGGGTATTTCGACAATTTCGAACGGACGCGGCACCGTGGCCTCGACCTGTCGGCGCAGGGCCGCTTCGGCACGGCCAGCGCCCGCCTGAGCTACAGCTACCTGGAGGCGACCTACGATGCCGTTGGCAGCCTGTTCGCCGGCGACCGCACCATCCAGGTCACGCCCGGCACCCGCATCGCCGGCCTGCCGCGCCATACGCTGAAACTGGGGCTGGACTGGCAGCCATCCGCGCAATGGATGCTGGGCGGCGACATCGTCGCCGTGTCCAGGCTGGTAGCCCAGGGCAACGAGGATGGGCTGCTCGAAGATCCGGAAGACGATGAGCCGCTCGACCGGGGCGATGCCGGCATCGGCGGACATGCGCTGCTGAGCCTGCGGGCCACATACAAGCCGACCCGGCAGCTGGAATTCTATGCGCGCGTGAACAACGTACTGGACCGCCGCTACGAAACCTATGGGGTACTGGCCGAAAACCTGTTCCCGGGCGGACAACTGGCGCAGCCGGCGCTCGGCACGGACGAGCCGCAAGACTCCCGCTTCGTCGCGCCGGGCGCGCCCCGTTCCTTCATGCTCGGCATGCGCTACACGTTCTAGGAAAGCCGGTACTCAACCCGATGCGATGATTCCGCTGCGCAGGGCCAGATGGACCAGCGCAGCGGACGTCGACACGTTCAGCTTGGCCTTGATCCGCGTCTGCATATTGGCGGCGGTCTTCTGGCTGACGTTCAGGAGGAGCGCGCAATCGGCCGGCGATTTCCCTTCGGCCAGCAAGCGGAACACCTCGAACTCGCGCTGGCTCAGCGATTCGAGACGCCGCGTTTCGTCGTCGGCGCCGGCGTGCAGCAGGTGGCGCGACAGGTTGCTGCTCAAAAAACGCTGTCCGGCGTGCACCGTACGTACCGCCGTCACCAGGTCGTCGGGCGCTGCCTGCTTGCTCACGAAGCCCCAGGCTCCGGCATCAAATGCGCGCCGCACCAGCGGTGCCGAGTCATACATGCTGAATACCAGCACCTTCGCCCTGGCGTCGCGCGCCACAATCTTGCGCAGCAGCTCGAGCCCGCCCATGCCCGGCAGCGAGAGGTCGGTGGCGCAAACGTCAGCGGCATCGCGGACGAATGCGGCGTAGGCCTGTTCGGCGCTGCTGGCCTCATCGATGGCGATGCCGCCGGCCTGTTCCAGCAGGCGGCGGTAACCCGAGCGCACAACCGGGTGGTCGTCGACCAGCAGGATGCGGATCCCGCCGGCCGTCATGCGGCGGCTCCTGTCACCGGCAGCATGGCCTCGATCCGCACACCGCAGCCTGGATGGCTGCTGATCTGCAGGCGCCCCTGAAGACCGGCCACGCGCTCGCGCATGCCGATCAGGCCAAAACCAGCCTGGCGGCCGCCGCCGTCGGCCATGCCGCAGCCATCATCCTCGATGCTCAGCATCAGTTCCTGTTCGCCCTCGCCGCGGCGCAGCTCCACTCTGACCTGGGTGGCATGGGCATGGCGTGTCACGTTCGTGAGACTTTCCTGCACCAGTCTGAACAGGGTAATGCAAGTTGATTCATCCAGGCTATCAGGCACGGCAAACGGAAAAAAACCGCAGCTCACGCCGGTCTGCTCTTCCCAGTTCTCGCACAGCTCCTGCAAGGCCGGCACCAGCCCAAGGCTGTCGAGCGTCGCAGGCCGCAGACGGCGCAGCATCTGATTGACAAGCTTGTGCAGCGCCTCGGAGGTCGCGGTGATGCGCTGAGCGCTGGCCATGATGCCGGCATTGTCCCCAGGATGGGCGCGCAGGATATAGGTGGCGTCGGCGCGGATCCCGGTGCAGTTCTGGCCGACCTCGTCGTGCAGTTCGCGCGCGAGCGCGCGGCGTTCGTTTTCCTGAACCAGGATTAACTGGCGGGCGAGATCGCGATTACTGGTGAGCAGAGCGACGACCTCGCTTTCGGCCAACATCCGTTCGCGTATTTCACGCAGCGTCTGTCGGGTACGGCGCCAGGAAAACCAGGTCAGGCCGGACAGCAGGACCAGCAGAGTCACCGGCAATTCATCGACCTGCCAGGACTCGTGGCGCTGCTCCCATCGGCTCAGCCGTTCGGACAGTTCAAATTGGGCTGCGAGAAAAAAGGCTGCGGCAGTCGCAACCGCGACGACGGCAAAATCGGCGGCCACGCCGGCCCACCACGCGCGCCGGACGAGGAGAGCGGATGCGCCGGGTGGCGCCTCGGAAGGATGCTGGGCCATCGATACTCACGATATCAACAGTGCATTTGAAGCCTGCTCATCAGGACGAGCAAGGTCGCGCATTCACGGTGTGCAGCTTAACGGGGACGTACTACAGAGCTATCTGGTCATGCTGTATTAAAATATTAACACTCGCGTGCCCAGATTTGGTGAGAAAAAGATGCCAGCAATTCGGTGGCGCCCTCAGGTCGTTTGCGGGCGTACGGGCAGGCTTGCTGCCCGCCATAAGCGGGTGCCGGTTCGACGACGGCACTGACACAGCATCCGGCAATAGTTCCCGGACGGCGCTTTGAGGCGTTTCAGTCGCAGGCCTGGCCGCGCGGCGCCGCGCAACCGCGGCAGAAGCGGTGATTGCGGAGGTGCGCCGCCATCAGCAGCAGGCTGCTGACGATGGCCAGCCCCGTCTCGGCGCCCTGCCCCCACAGCGGGCCGGCGACCAGCACCGCCAGCAGGAAGACACCCAGTCCGCCGATTCCCAGCAGCAGCACCGCCGGATCGCGGTGCGCCCGGTAACCCGGGACCAGCGCCAGCAGCACGGGAATCGTCACGCCCAGCAGCAGCGCGTCGTGCAGGGCGTGGTGTTCGCCTTTCAATCCCAGCAGCGGGAAGGCGGCCAGCAGCAGCGGCATGGCCAGGCAGTGTACCAGGCACAGCGCCGAGGCGGCGATGCCGGCGTAGTCGGCGAACCGGATCAGTTTTTTCATCGTCAGAACACGAAACGAATGCCCGCCGTCACGTTACGGCCCGGCAGCGGCGCGGCTTCCTTGATGAACGAGGTGTGGCTGAAGGCCAGTTCGTCGGTCAGGTTGTTGATGCGCGCGTAGATCTGGGCCGGCACGCCGCCGATGCGGGTCGTGTAATGGGTGCCGATGTTGAGCATGTTGTAGCCGTCGGTCGGGCTTTCGAATGCCGCGACGCGATCCTGGGTGCCGACGTGCGACAGCTCGACCATGCCGTGCCAGTTCTGCCAGTCCGCGTTCAGGCGCACGCCGAAGCGGTGTGCCGGGATGCGCGGGATGTTGCGGTTGCCCTCGCCATCGTGCGCATCGTCGAAGCGGGCGCGCACCAGGTCGCCGAACAGGGTCGCGTTGAACACCGGCGAGAACTTGTGGCGCACCTCGCCTTCCAGGCCGGTGAACACGGCGTCGCGCTGGGCATACTCGACCAGCTGGAAGCCTTCGTGGTTGTCCAGCGTGTGCGCGTAGATGTAGTCGTTCACGCGATTGCGGAAGGCGCTCAGCGAGAAGGTGGTGGCGCCGGCGAACTTGCGCAGGGTGAGGTCGACGTTCTTCGAGGTTTCCTTGGTCAGGTTCGCGTTGCCGATCTCGTAGGTGCTGGTGGCCGGGTGCACGCCGCCGGCATACAGCTCCTCGGCGCTCGCCAGGCGCTGGCTGCGCGCCAGCGAGGCGCGCAGCGAGTACGCGGGTGCGAATTTCCATACCGCGCCGGCGGCGAACGAGGTGCCGCGCGCCTTCGTGTTGCGCTGGGTGGCGCTGTCGACGTCGATCTGCTGGCGTTCGTGGCGCAGGCCGGCCTCGAAACGCCAGTCGCCGCGCTTGTATTCCTCCGTGGCGAACAGCGCGTGCTTGGTCGTGACCGTCGGCGGCACATAGGCCTCATCGCCCTCGGTGCTGAAATCGCGCCGCGTGGTCTGCGCGCCGACGACGCCGCGCCAGCCGCCGAGCGGCACGTGCTCCAGTTCGACGCGCGCATCGTGCCCCTTGTTCATGAAGCTGGTGCCTACCACGCCGCCTTCGATCTCGTCGTGGCGGTAGTCGGTCAGGGAGGCGCGCAGGCGCGCTGCGGTGAACCCGGCCAGCGGGTTGCGGTATTCGCCGCGCAGGTCCCAGCGGTCGCTGTCGAGCTTCACGACCGGCACCTCGCCCGCCGTGTGCTCGTGCTCATGCCCGTCGTGGCCTTCGTCTTCACCTCCCTCGTGGCCACCGCAATGCAGGTGGCCGTCATGCGGATGGCAGCTGCCGAATTCCTCGTTGTGGCCGGGGATGCCGTATTCGGTGCGTTCCTTCGTATAGGCCGCGCCCAGGTAGCCGCGCGCGCCGATCCACGACAGGCCGACGGTGCCGGTGTCGGTCTTCTTGAAGCTGCCAGGGACCTTGTCGCCCCCGCTCCAGCCCTCGCCGACGCGATAGGCCTCGGCGTCGCGCTTGACGCCCTCGGCGTGGATGGCGAAGTTGCCGGCGCCGCCGGTCACCTCGAAAGCGCCGGTCTTTTCGCGCGCGGCCGAGTTGGCGCGCACTTCGGCGCTGCCCTCGACCGGCTTGCCGGGCATCTCGGTCGGGATCTTGCGGTCGAGGATGTTGACCACGCCACCCACGGCGCCGCCGCCATAGGCCAGCGCCGACGGGCCGCGCAGCACTTCGATGCGCTCGGCCAGCACCGGCTCGAAACCGACCGCGTGGTCGGGGCTGATGGTGGAGGCGTCCTGGATCTCGGCGCCGTCCGACAGGATTTTCACGCGCGGGCCGTCCATGCCGCGGATCACCGGGCGGCTGGCGCCGGCGCCGAAGTGGCTCGAGGTGATGCCCGGCTGGTTGCTCAGGGTTTCGCCCAGCGTCGACTCGCGCGCGCGCACCAGGGCGCCGCCCGCGAGCGAGCTCACCGGGGTGATCATGTCGTCGCCCAGCACGCCGAGCGCGCTGGCCGACACCACCACCGTCGGGATGCTGTCCGGGTCGGCATGCAGGCGCTCGTCGTTGCTCTGGGCATGGACGAGCGGGGTGCCGAAAGCGAGCAGGATCGCCAGCGCGAGCGGCGTGCGGTGGCATGGAGTACGGTGACGGTTCGGGGCGAGCATGGACAGCTTCCTTTAATGAATGAACGTACGCGGCGGGCAGGCGGACTCAGCCCTCCACTTTCGGTAATGATAAGTCATTCTCATTAAATGCTCAACCAAAGGGAAGGTGCAGGCGTGCACCTGCCGTGGCGTACCGGAAACGGAGCGGTCCTGCTGGTGTGCCTGGTACCGCCCACGGCTTCCGAAACGTGGCCGGGTTCAGCCAGCGCGCAGGAACAGCCCCGGGTAGCGCACGACAAGCCCTTGGTCGTCGACCTCCAGCTCGGCCTGGAAGCCGGTGCCGACGCTCTCGAAGCGGTAGCGGTTCGCTCCGAGCCGGGTATAGGCTTGCCGCGCCCTTTCCAAGCTCAGTTCCGGAATCCACACCCATGCGACGGCTATTTCCTGGCGCCCGGTCAACGTATTGTTCAGGCGCCGGATCGGCAGCGTATTGGTAAAACAGCTGGCGGTGAGGTCGATGTCGATGCAGCCGTCGAGGGCGTCGATGGCGGCGCCCTCCCCGTCTCGCCAGTGGCCGGCGCCATCGGCGAACAGCTCGAGACGCCCGCCGCCCGCGACCTCGACGACGGCATGCCGGGTGCGCCAGCCGGCGTCGCATTCGATGGTGTAGAAGGCGCCATAGGCGCTGCCGAAGCGAGCGCCGATCACGGCGCCCTGGGCGGTGACCGCGTCACCACCTGCGTGCAGCACCAGGTGCTCGATGCCGTCAGCGGTTTCGGGAATCCAGCGGCAGGTGTGCATGGCGGGCTCCTTTCGTCGCTGCGGCACAAGGCGATGATACCCCCGGCCGCCGGGAACGCGGCAGGCGCCCGACGAAGCGGCGCAGCGGCGGCTCAGCGCCCCGTCAAATACAGCACGATCGCCACGCCGAGGCCGATCAGCAGCACCTGCGGGATCGATTCCTTCACCGTCGCCCTCCTCTGCATCTGCGGCATCAGGTCGCTCACGGCGATATAGATGAAGCCCGAGGAAGCGAACACCAGCACATACGGGATCAGGACGCTGGCGCGGTCGAGGGTGAAGTAGCCGAGCAGGCCGCCGGCCACGGCCAGCAGGCTGCACAGCAGGTTGAAGACATAGGCGCGCAGGCGCGAGAAGCCGGCGTTGAGCAGCACGATGAAGTCGCCGATCTCGGTCGGGATCTCGTGGGCGACGATCGCCAGCGCGGTGACGATGCCCAGCTCCGGGTTGGCCAGGAAGGCCGCCGCGATCAGGATGCCGTCCGTGAAATTGTGCATGCCGTCGCCGATCAGGATCATCCAGCCCGACTTGCCGGCCGCGTGCGCGTCGTGGCCATGTGCGTGGTGGTGGCCGTCGCCTTCGTGGTGGTGCGAATGGCGCAGCAGCGCCAGCTTCTCGAGCAGGAAGAAGATCAGCAGGCCCGCCAGCAGCGTGGCGAACAGTTTATGGGTGTCGGCGCCCGAGTCGAAGGCTTCCGGCAGCGCGTGCAGGAGCGAGGTCGACAGCATGATGCCGACCGACAGGCTGACCAGCCGTTCCACCATTTTGGAGAGCAGCGTGAACGAAAAGATAGCCGCGGCCGAGATGCTGACGACGCCGGCGATCGCGGTCGCCAGCAGGATGGAGATGAGAATCGGGTCGATTTGAAGCCTCTTGTTCTGGTCTTGCGGCGCGCGGCCTGCGCAGCATGGCAAACCGGGCATTGTACCTTCCCCGGCTTGCACGCGTGCAGTTACGCAACTGCACGCGTGCAACTAGCATGTGCAACCAAGCCTGTGCGACGGCGCGCACCAGGTACTCAGCGCACAGTTTGATTACGCAACACCGTGGCGCCGGAACCAGTCCAGCGCGCGCCGCCAGCCGTCTTTCGCGTCAAGCTCGTTGAAGCTCGGGCGGTAGTCCGCATGGAAGGCGTGGCCCGAGTTCGGGTAGACCACGAATTCGGACTTGCTGTTGCCCTTGGCCAGCGCGGCCTTCATGCGCTCGACCGATTCGAGCGGGATGCCGGTGTCCTTGGCGCCGTACAGGCCCAGCACCGGCACCTTCAGGCCCTGCGCGATGTCGACCGGGTGCTTCGGCGAGTTGGCGGTGGCGTCGCCGACCAGGCGGCCGTACCAGGCCACGCCGGCCTTGACCTTCGGGTTGTGCGCCGAGTACAGCCAGGTGATGCGCCCGCCCCAGCAGAAACCGGTGATACCGAGTTTCTCGGTATCACCGCCTCTTTGTTTTGCCCAGGTGACGACCGTGTCCAGGTCCGACATCACCTGCGCGTCCGGGGTCTGCGACACGATGTTCTTCATCAGGTCGGCGATGTTCGCGACCTTGGTGGCGTCGCCCGCGCGCACGAACAGGTCCGGCGCGACGGCCATGTAGCCGGCCTTGGCGAAGCGGCGCGCCACGTCCTTGATGTGCTCGTGCACGCCGAAGATTTCGGAAATGACGAGGATGACCGGGGGATTGGACTTGCCTTCGGGCTGGGCGCGGTAGACCGGTACGTCCTGGCCGTTGATGACGATGATGTGGTCGGCCGCCGACAGGCCGGCGGTGTCGGTCTTGACCAGGGTTTGCGCCTCGACCGGCAGGGCTGCGGTGGCGAAGCCGGTCCCCAGTGCGGCCTTCAGGAAGTGGCGGCGGTCGACGCCCTCTTCGAAGTTGCTGGCGGCCACCAGGCTGTCGCCATCCTGTACGAGATCCTTCATGTGCATCCCTCCGGTCGATGTTGATAGGTTGACTATCTTAACAGCGACTCACCGTTTTGCGCATGAGCAGGCGTCACGTTGCGCAGGCGCCAGGTCCGGCCCGACCGGCGCGCTTGTCGGCAATCTTTACAGCCGGAAGTCAACAATGCCTATACGAAATCAATACAGACCAGCAATTCAAGGACTTAGGCAGCTGGCTCGGGAATTGCTAGAGAGCCAATATCCAAACCGGGAGTCCACACATGAACATCAAATCCTGGCTGGCAGCCGCCAGCTTCTGCCTTCTGCCCCTGACCGCCAACGCCGGCGTCATCTATGAATGGCAGGCGCTGAACGACCAGACGCCGCAGGGCATCACCCTCCAGCTCGAGTTCGACCGGAGCACGGTGAACAGCGGCGCCTTCAGCTTCAATCTCCGGGACTTCGAGATTGGCGAGCGTCCCGCCGGCGGCTTGCTCAGCCTGCGCTACGAATTTGCGCCGATCAATGGCGACGGCCTGATGACCTATACGAACAAGGACGGCTTCGACGGCGACCCGGACGGGATGTACGGGTTGCTCGAGATGGACCTGCGCTTCGAGGCGGGCGGCTTCCTGAGCGGCTTCATCTACGCCAACGATATCGAGCAGCATTTCGGCATGGCGTCGGACGGCAACATCTTTACCGTATTCACGGCCGATAGCGACGGCGGCATGGAAAGCTGCGGCTGGCTGACCGAGGTCGAGTGCGGGGGCGCGGCCGGTTACCTGCGGCGCGCGGACATGGCCTCGCCCGGGAACGAGGTTCCTGATTCCGGGACCGAGGTTCCCGAGCCCGGGACGCTCGCCTTGCTGGGTCTGGGCACACTCGCAGCGTCGCGCGGGCGGCGCCGGCGTTAATAGCAAACGTTACGGCGCCAGTGTGAAATTCACGCCGGTCTGGTTCGCGGTCGCGATACTCACGCCGTCGACCGACTTGGCCGTGTAGCCGGTGGCCGATGCCTCGACGCGGTAGCTGCCGGCGGTGACGCCGGTCGACGCCGCGAAGACCAGCGGCAGGACGTAGGGTGGACCGGGCGGCGAACCGCTCCTGAGTCCACGCGGATGTTCGCGTGACGTTAGCTGAAAAGCGCGGCCCCGAAGCAAGCCATCGGATACGGTATCGCAGGCTCGCTTAGACACGCTTGCGACATGCGTAGCATGCGCTCCAAATCCTGCTGACACAACGCCACCTTCCGCGTGGACTCGGGAGTCCACCCTACATTCGTGGTACGCGCGCCGCGCCTTGCCTTGCGACGCGCCCCGACATCACGCCTGCGTCCGCAAATACTCGCTGATCGCCTCCCCCACCTCGGTCGTATTGGCCGTGCCGCCCATGTCCGGCGTACGCGGCCCCTGGGTCAGGCAGGTCTCCATCGCCCGCACCACGGCGTCGTGGGCCGCCGTGTAGCGCGCGTCGCCCTGCCCGAGGAACTCCAGCATCATGGCGCCGGACCAGATCATGGCGATCGGGTTGGCGATGTTCTTGCCGTAGATGTCGGGCGCCGAGCCGTGCACCGGCTCGAACAGCGAGGGGAAGCTGCGCTCCGGGTTCAGGTTGGCCGAAGGCGCGATGCCGATCGTGCCGGCGCAGGCCGGGCCGAGGTCGGACAGGATGTCGCCGAACAGGTTCGAGGCCACGACCACGTCGAAACGCTCGGGCGAGAGCACGAAGCGGGCGGCGAGGATGTCGACGTGGTACTTGTCCCATTTGACGTCGCCATACTGCTCGCCGATGGCGGCCACGCGCTCGTCCCAGTAGGGCATCGAGATCGCGATGCCGTTCGACTTGGTGGCGGCGGTCAGGTGTTTTTTCGGGCGGCGCTGGGCCAGGTCGAAGGCATACTTCAGGATGCGGTCGGTGCCGTGGCGGGTAAAGACCGCTTCCTGCAGCACCAGTTCGCGCTCGGTGCCCTCGAACATGCGTCCGCCGACCGACGAGTATTCGCCCTCGGTGTTCTCGCGCACCACATAGAAATCGATGTCGCCGGGCTTCTTGTTCGCCAGCGGGCACGGCACGCCGGGCATCAGGCGCACCGGGCGCAGGTTCACGTACTGGTCGAACTCGCGGCGGAATTTCAGCAGCGAGCCCCAGAGCGAGATGTGGTCGGGCACCGTGTCCGGCCAGCCGACGGCGCCGAAATAAATCGCCTCGAAGCCGGCCAGCTGCTCCTTCCAGTCGTCCGGCATCATCTTGCCGTGCTTGGCGTAGTAGTCGCAGTCGGCCCATTCGAAGGTGGTGAATTCGAGGCCGATCTCGAAGCGCTCCGCCGCAGCCCGCAATGCGCGCAGGCCTTCGGGCATGACTTCCTTGCCGATGCCGTCGCCGGCGATTACAGCGATCTTGTGGGTTTTCATGGGTCTCCTCCGTGTCAGGCAGTTTTCAATGTGCTCAGGATAGCCGAATACACGGCGTTTATAATATGAGTTTTCGTGACATCTAAGGCCACGCATCGTGAATAATCTGCTCGAGAACGAAGATCTGCGCGTATTCGTCACCGTCGTGCGCAGGAGCAGTTTTATTGCGGCCGCCGAGGAACTCGGCATGTCGCCGGCCTATGTCAGCAAGCGCATCGGCGTGCTGGAAGGCAGTCTCGGCGTGCGCATGTTCCAGCGCACCACCCGCCGCGTGGTCATCACCGAGGACGGCGAACAGGTGTATGCGCGCGCCCAGGCCATCCTCGACCAGCTGGCCGACCTGGTCGACGAAGTGGCCGGGCGGCGCAGCGACCCCGCCGGCCAGCTGCGCATCTGCAGCAGCTTCGGCTTCGGGCGCAACCTGGTCGCCCCCGCCATTGCCCGGCTGGCCGCGGCCTATCCTTCCCTGCAGATCCGCTTCGAGGTGTTCGACCGCTTGGTCGACATCGTGGAAGAAGGTTTTGACCTGGACGTGCGCGTGGGCGACGAGATTCCGCCCCACCTGATCGCGCGCCGCCTGATGAACAACGGGCGCATCCTGTGCGCCGCCCCCGCCTACCTCGCACGCCACGGCACCCCCAGGCAGTTGCAGGATCTCGCCGGCCACCAGTGCCTGCCGATCAAGGAGCGCGACCATCCCTTCGGCGTCTGGCGCCTGCGCGGCAGGAACGGGGAAGAAACGGTCAAGGTGTCGGGCGCGCTGTCGACCAACCACGGAGAGATCGCGCTGCGCTGGGCGCTGGACGGCGCCGGCATCGTGCTGCGTTCGCGTTGGGACGCCCAGCCCGCGCTCGATGCCGGCACCCTGGTGCAGGTGCTGCCGGACTATACGCAGGAAGCGAACGTCTGGGCCGTCTACCCGCAGCGCCTGGCCGGGTCGGCCAAACTGCGGGTGTGCGTCGAATTCCTCGAGCAGCACCTGGCCATGCCGCGCCACGATCAGGGCTGAGTATCAGGGCTCAGTAACGCAGCCGCCCCGCAGGCCATTCGGGACGATGCCGCCCCGCCTGTCCGCTGTCCATAGCCTGCGCACAAACAATTTCCTTGCCGAATCACCAAATTCCGCCTTGTGATAGCATCGCCGGGTTCATTGCCTCCTTGGCATCTTTTGCAATCATCACAATGGCCCACTCGATCCATCTCGCACCGGTAACCAGGAACAGCGCAGCACAAGCGGTGTCGAATGGCTGACTTCGCGCCTGCGCAAGCGCTTCCCGCCATGGGCACTGCCCTGTTCGCCGATCGCGGCCCCTGGCGGCTGCGCACCGCGCTGTCCGTGTCGCTGCTGGTGCATGGCCTGCTGTTGAGCATCACCATCGGGGGCGAGGCCTTCGGACTGCCCGCCCTGCACTTTCCGTGGGAAGAACGGCGCCTGGGGGCCAGCGATTTGAGCGTCCGGCTGGCGCCGGCGCAGCCCGCGGCACCGGCGCCGGCACCGGCACCGGCTCCGGTACCAGTCGAAACGCCGCGCGCGGACAAGGCCGAGGCAGCGCCGCCGGCAGCGGACCAGCGTGCGGCTGCTGAAGACCTGGCACCAATGACCCTGCCGCCCGCCGCCGCGCGTGACGAGACGGCCTTCCTGGCCAGCCCACCGCCCGAACCGACGCCGGCGCCGGCACCCGCACCCGCACCTGCTCCCGCACCTGCTCCCGCGCCGGCACCGGAGCCCGCGGCGACACCGGCCAGGCAGCCCGACATCAGCCCGCCGCCCGCGCCCGAGGTGCCGCCACCGAGCGCGCCCGCGCAGCGCATGGCGCTGGACGTCCCGGCCGAGAGCACGGAAGCAGACGCTGTGGCCGAAGCGGCACAGAAACAGATTGAGGCGGATGCGCAGGCGCGCGCACGCGAACAGATCATGCTCGAGCAGCAAAAACAGGAGGCGGAATGGCTGCAGGCACAGCAGCTGGCCGCCCAGCAGGAAGCCGCGCGCCTGGAAGCCGAACGCCAGCAAGCCGCGCAACAGGAGCTGACACGGCAGGAACAGGCCCGTCTGGAGGCCGCGCGGCAGGACGCATTCCGGCAGGAGCAGGCGCAGCGAGAACAGGCACAACGCGAACAAGCGCAGCGTGAGCAAGCGCAGCGTGAGCAAGCGCAGCGTGAACAGGCCCAACGTGAGCAGGCGCAGCGCGAGCAAGCGCAGCGCGAACAGGCTCAGCGTGAGCAAGCCCAACGTGAACAGGCACAGCGTGAACAGGCCCAACGCGAGCAGGCGCAGCGTGAGCAGGCACAACGCGAGCAAGCGCAGCGCGAGCAGGCACAACGTGAGCAAGCGCAGCGTGAGCAAGCGCAGCGTGAGCAAGCGCAGCGTGAACAGGCCCAGCGTGAGCAAGCGCAGCGTGAACAGGCACAGCGTGAACAGGCCCAGCGCGAGCAAGCGCAGCGTGAACAAGCCCAGCGCGAGCAGGCGCAGCGTGAACAAGCCCAGCGCGAGCAGGCGCAGCGTGAGCAAGCGCAGCGTGAGCAAGCGCAGCGTGAGCAGGCGCAGCGTGAACAGGCCCAGCGTGAACAAGCGCAGCGCGAACAGGCTCAACGCGACCTGGCCCAGCGCGAAAAAGCCGCGCAGGAAGCCGAACGCGAGGAGCGCCTGCGCGCCATCGCCCAGCAACTCAGGAAGGAAGCCGCCCAGCGCGACGCGGCGCCGAATCCATCGCCGACGCTGCCGTCCACGATCGGCAACCCGCGCCGCGGCTGGCTGTTCGGCCGCGCCGACGCGAACACCGATCTCGTCCAGTACGCCGAAGCCATGAGCCGCAAGATCGAGATGAACATGACCTTCGACCTGGTGCGCGACGTCGTGAAGCAGCCGCACACCCAGCCGGTCGTGACGGTGGCGGTGCGTGCCGACGGCTCGGTCGAGAAGGTGAGCTTCGTGGTGGCCAGCGGCGTGCCTGCGCTCGACGAGGCGATCCGGAAGGTCGTGGCCAGCCAGGCGCCCTACGGCCCCTTCCCGCCCGCCCTGGCGCGCCAGTACGACGTGATCGAAATCCGCCGCACCTGGAAGTTCGACATCGCGATCCGCCTGGAGTGAGGACAGGACCGCGTCATCCCGAAGGTGGCGCGGGCCTGACACCGTACCCTGGTAGCACTCTTCGAAGTGTCCTTCTTCCAGTTTCCAGCCGGGGCGCCGGCCTGCTCCTGTGACAGGCGGGGTTGCGTCGCAAGAGAAGTCCAACGCCATTACCGGCTGACGGCAAGCCGCGGGCCCGCGGATTCAGCGCGGGCCCTTCCAAGTTCCCTTACCCAGCATTTCCAGTGAGCCCCATCAAGCCGCTCATGCGCCACGGTTGACGCCCGCTCCTGGTTTTGTTGAAGTTGATTGCCCTGCTGCGGCTTTAGGACGTGGCATGCAGTGATGCTTCACGACGTAGACAGTTCCGGGGTTTTTTACAATCACATTGGTGCGTGAAGTCGTTGCCGAACGGTCGGGCTTGCAGCGCCTTGTGCCGTGGACCAGGACGCGCGGCTTATCGCAATGGAGACACGGATGCAAACGAAGCATTGGACAAACCGGCTCGCGTCATGGGTCGCGTCGATCGGCCCCTCGGTGCGTGTGAATGCGCAGCGCAGGAAATTGCTTGCCGCCCTGGGACTGGCAGCAGGCCTGCTGGCAACGGGTGCCACCACCGCGGACGACCGTGCTTACAACGGCAGCAAATGGGCGGCTTCGTGGGCGACCTCGATCCAGTCGGCCTACGTAGCGCCGACAACGCCACAGGGTGCCGCCATACCGGCATTCAATCCGCAGCCTGACCTGAGTTTTGCGTTGCCGAACGCGACAACGAGCGGCGCCGTCAACCAGACCTTCCGGATGATCATCAAGCCCGACCTCTGGGGCCGCACCATCCGCGTGCGCTTTTCGAACGTCTTCGGCACGAAGCCAGTGACCTTCAGCCACGCCGCGGTCGCCCTGCAAAGCTACCAGGCCAACATCGTGCCCGGCACCAGCGTTCCCTTGCGCTTCCGGGGCAGCCAGCGGGTCACGATCCCGGCCGGGCAACAGCTGTTCAGCGACCCGGTCGAGCTGCCATTTGTCTCGAGAAGCAATCCCCATACCCTGGATGGACGCAACCTGGCGGTCAGCTTCGCGGTCGACGGCGCCTCGGGTCCGGCAAGCCATCACGCGAGCGCGTTCACGACCTCGTACATCAGCGCGCCCGGTTCGGGCGACAAGGTGCTGCAGGAAGACGACATCGCCTTCCCCTATACGACCACGTCCTTTTTCTTCGTCAGCGAACTCGATGTGCTGGCGCCGAAAAACACGCTGGTGGTCGTCGCCCTCGGCGACTCCATTACCGATGGCACCTTTTCCACGCTTAACGGTAACGACCGCTGGCTGAACGTCATGTCGCGCCAGCTCCATAAGCGGCTGGGCAATCGGGTCAGCGTCGTCAATGCGGGCATCGGTGGCAACGCCGTGGTCGCCCAGCTCGCGGGCCAGCCGGCAACGCAGCGCGTCGGCCGCGACGTCATCGGGCTGTCGGGCGTCGACCTGGTGGTATGGATGGAAGGCATTAACGATCTCGGCGGGGGCCGTTTGACGCCGGAGCCGATCATCGCAGGCTACAGGCAGGTCGTGTCGAGCCTGCGCAATGCGCGCATCGGCGTGATCGGCGCCACGCTGACGTCCAGTTACGTGCCCAACGGCCAGGTGCCGGCGAACAGCCCATTGGCCGCGGCCAGTGCGGAACTGGCGGCGCAATACGGCAGTGCGCAGACGGATGCCTACCGCAGGCGGCTGAACAGTTTCATCCTGACGAGCGGTTTGTTCGACGCAACGGCCGACTTCGCCGCGGTGACTACCGATCCCGCAACCGGCACCTTGTATGCACCCTTCGTGCCGAACAGCCAGGGCAGTGCCGGAGACTACCTGCACCCGAACCGCGCGGGCTACCAGGCGATGGGCGTAACGGCGGCGAATGCGGTATTCGGCTGGCTCCGGACCCGGCATCACGCAACCCAGGGGCAGTGAGCTTGGGCGTCGAATCCAGACCTTGAGACCAGGAAGGCCCGGCGTGCATCGTTGCGCCGGGCCTTCTTGCCAGTGCACCGAGTGCGCTTGCTGCGCCCTTGGTGCGTCCTTGGTGCGCCCTTGGTCGCCCTTAGTGCGCTTCCTCCCAGTTGCTGCCCACCCCCGTCTCGGCCACCAGCGGCACCTTCAGTTCGGCCACGCCCGCCATCAGCTCCGGCAGCTTGCCCTTCACCAGTTCCAACTCTCCTTCCGGCACCTCCAGCACCAGTTCGTCGTGCACCTGCATGATCATGCGCGTGGCCAGCTGTTCGCTTTCCAGCCAGCCCTGCACTGCGATCATCGCCAGCTTGATCAGGTCGGCCGCCGTGCCCTGCATCGGCGCGTTGATCGCGGCGCGCTCGGCGCCGGCGCGGCGCGGGCCGTTCGGGGAGTTGATCTCCGGGAGCCACAGGCGGCGACCGAACACGGTCTCCACATAGCCGCGTGCCTTGGCGGCGGCGCGGGTTTCGTCCATGTACTGCTTCACGCCGGCGAAGCGCGCGAAATAGCGGTCGATGTAGTTGGCTGCCGCCGCGCGCTCGATGCCCAGGCGCGCCGCCAGGCCGAAGGCGCTCATGCCGTAGATCAGGCCGAAGTTGATCGCCTTGGCGTAGCTGCGCTGCTGGTTCTCCACTTCGTCGAGCGCGACGCCGAACACTTCGGCGGCGGTGGCGCGGTGGATGTCCTCGCCTTCGGCAAACGCGCGCAGCATCGCCTCGTCGCCCGAGATGTGGGCCATGATGCGCAGCTCGATCTGCGAGTAGTCGGCCGAGACGATCACGCTGCCCGGCGGCGCCACGAAGGCTTCGCGGATGCGCCGCCCTTCGCTGGTGCGCACCGGGATGTTCTGCAGGTTCGGATCGTTCGAGGCCAGGCGACCGGTAATGGCCACTGCCTGCGCGTAGTTGGTGTGCACGCGGCCCGTGTTCGGGTTCACCATCGTCGGCAGCTTGTCGGTATAGGTCGACTTCAGCTTGGCCAGGCCCCGGTGTTCCAGCAGCACCTTCGGCAGCGGGAAGTCCTCGGCCAGCTTCTGCAGCACCTCTTCGTCGGTCGAAGGCGCGCCGGTGGCGGTTTTTTTGATTACCGGCAGGCCGAGCTTGCCGAAGAAGATCTCGCCGATCTGTTTTGGCGAGCCGAGGTTGAACGGGCCGCCGGCCATCTCGTAGGCCTGGGTTTCGAGTTCCACCAGGCGCGCGCCGATTTCGCGCGACTGCGCACCCAGCTTTTCGGCATCGATCAGCACGCCATTCCGTTCGATCTTTTGGAGGACGATCTGGGTCGGCAGCTCGATCTTCTCGTAGATGTAGGTCAGCCCCTTGTCGGCGGTGACATGCGGCAGCATCGTCTGGTGCAGGCGCAGGGTGATGTCGGAATCCTCGCCCGCGTATTCGGTCGCGCGCGTCAGTTCCACCTGGTCGAAGCAGATCTGGCTGGCGCCCTTGCCGCACACGTCCACGTAGGGAATCGTGGTGTAGCCGAGGTGGCGCATCGCCATCGTGTCCATGTCGTGCGGCTTGTGCGATTCGAACACGTACGACTGCAGGAGCGTATCGTGGACGATGCCGCGCAGGGCCACGCCATGGTTGTTAAAGATGTGCATGTCGTACTTCAGGTTCTGGCCGAGCTTGGGCTTGTCCGGGTTTTCCAGCCAGGGGCGCATGCGTTCCAGCACCTCTTCGCGCGGCAGCTGCTCCGGCACGCCGGCGTAGCGGTGCGCGACCGGAATGTAGGCGCCCTTGCCCGCTTCCACCGACAGCGAAATGCCGACCATCTGCGCGGTCATCGGGTCGAGCGAAGTGGTTTCGGTGTCGACCGAGGTCAGTTTGGCGGCGTCGACCAGCGCCAGCCATTTGTCGAGCTGCTCCCAGGTCGTCACCATCTCGTA
Organism: Massilia sp.; assembly: GCA_039649125.1. Classification (GTDB taxonomy): domain Bacteria; phylum Pseudomonadota; class Gammaproteobacteria; order Burkholderiales; family Burkholderiaceae_D; genus Telluria. Next base: position 19,956 of record JBBWZO010000117.1, read on the forward strand.
CTCGCCGCGGATGATCGGCATGCCCGGCAGGGTATCTTGCGTGCGCTGCGCGCCTTCCGGGGAGTTCAACGCAGGCGCGCCGACACCAGGACCTTGCGACAGCTCGCGCAGCATGGTTTTAAAACCGTAGCGCTGGAAGAAGTCGCGCAGCGCGTCCTTGTCCTCGGGGCGGCCGACCAGGGTTTCCTCGATCGAGACCACATGGCCCATCAGGTCGCAGTCGGTTTTGACGGTGACCAGCTGGCGTCCCTGCGGCAGCCATTCGAGGGCCGCGCGCAGGTTGTCGCCCACTGCCCCTTTGATGGTGTGCGCGTTCTCGATCACGCCGTCGAGCGAACCGTGCAGGGACAGCCATTTCAGGGCCGTCTTCGGGCCGCACTTGTTCACGCCGGGCACGTTGTCGACGGTGTCGCCGATCAGGGACAAGTAGTCGACGATGCGGTTCGGCGGCACGCCGAACTTGGCCAGCACGCCGGCTTCGTCGAGCTTTTCGTTGCTCATCGTATTGATGAGGGTGACCTTGTCGTTGACCAGCTGCGCCAGGTCCTTGTCGCCGGTGGAGATGATGGTGTTCATGCCCTTGGCGGCGGCCTGCACGGCCAGGGTGCCGATCACGTCGTCCGCCTCGACCCCTTCGACCATCAGGATCGGCCAGCCCATGTGGCGCACCACTTCGTGGATCGGCTCGATCTGCTTCCTGAGGTCGTCCGGCATCGCCGCGCGCGTGGCCTTGTAGTCGGCGTACATGTCGTCGCGGAAGGTTTTACCTTTCGCGTCGAACACGCAGGCAATATAGGCGGCCGGGTAGTCGGCGCGCAGCCGGCGCAGCATGTTGACCATGCCGTGCATCGCCCCGGTCGGGTGGCCGTCGGGGCCGCGCAGGTCGGGCAACGCGTGGAAGGCGCGATAAAGGTAGCTGGAACCGTCAACGAGCAACAGGGTATTTTGCATAGGAATATTGGGTAAAGCCGGCGATGGGCCAAAATGTCCACAAGTGGGTAGGCATTATCGCAGAATCGGCAGTGATCAAAGCGCAACAGGCACGTTGCGGCACAGCTCGTATATATGGGCGACCGGCGAGGGCACGACGGGAGAACCAGCACGCTTTTCACAGGGAACGGTGTCGGTTTGTTACAATGGTCCAAACGATACAAGGTGACCATCATGCAGCGCACACTTCCCCGCCTGACCCTGTCGATCGCCCTGCTGGCCTGTGCCGCCGCGGCCGGGGCGCAAACGGCATCGACCGGCCAGCAGCCTGCCCAGCCGCAGACCCAGCCGCCCGTGACCGAACCGATCGAGGCCGGCAGCGACGAGCCGGCGACCCGCATCGAGCCGCGCCGCGGCACGCAAATCCGCGAGAAGCGCAACAACGGCCAGGTCACCGAAATCGAAGTGCAAAGCGGCAAGAGCCGTTATATCATGCGTCCGAACCAGGCCGCCGGCAATGCGCAGGCGGGCGATGCCCAGAGCAGCGCCTTCCGCGCGCCGCAATGGCAAGTGATGGAATTCGACCTCAACGCGAAGCGAAAGGCGGCAGCCGATGCCGAGGCGGCCGCTGCCGCCGCGGCGGGGGCGGCCCCGGCAGGTTCGGCGCCGGCTGCTCGCACGCCAGCCACCGGTGCGCCCGCAGGGAAAGTACCGCCAGCAACCGTCCCGGTCGCCCGTCCGGCCGACGTGCCGCCACCGCCGCCGCTTCCGCCACAGCCGACCACCCACTAAGTCTGACAAATCCGATCATAATAAGATCATACTGTGCCGTTCCCGGCGTTCCGCGCCGGAAAGGGCATCTCCTCCAACGCAGCTGACTTAATCGTTTTTCCCATAATGGCAGTGTTCACCGCGGTCACGCTTGATGACCTCATCCAGTGGATGGATCAGTTTCCCCTCGGCCAGCCGCTGGCGCTCCAGGGCATCGCATCCGGTATCGAAAACAGCAATTTCTTCTTGACGACGGAGCGCGGCGAGTTCGTGCTGACGGTGTTCGAGAACCTCGGCTTCGAGCAATTGCCCTTCTACCTGCACCTGATGCGCCACCTGGCCGAGCGCGGCATTCCGGTGCCGGCGCCGGTGGCCAACGACCAGGGCGAGCTGGTGGTGGCGCTGCACGGCAAGCCTGCTTCCATCGTCAGCAAGCTCGAGGGCAGTTCGCAACTGGACCCGCAGCCGGCCCACTGTGCCGAGATGGGCGCGATGCTGGCGCGCATGCACCTGGCGGCGCGCGACTTTCCGATGGTGCAGCCGAACCTGCGCGGCCTCGACTGGTGGCAGGCCACGGCGCCGCGCGTGCTGCCTTACCTGTCGCCCGACAACGCGCGCCTGCTGCAGGATGAAATTGCATTCCAGACGGATTTCGCCGGCAGCGAACGCTATGCGCACCTGGCGCGCGGCCCCGTGCATGCCGACCTGTTCCGCAATAACGTCATGTTCGTCGGCGAGCGCCTGACCGGCTGCTTCGATTTCTATTTTGCCGGCGTCGATACCTGGCTGTTCGACCTGGCCGTGACCGTCAACGACTGGTGCATCGATCTGGCCAGCGGCCGGCTCGACATGCCGCGCGTGCACGCCCTGCTGGCTGCCTACGCGGCGGTGCGCCCGTTTACCATTGAAGAAGTTCACGCTTGGCAACCGATGCTGCGCGCCGCCGCGCTGCGCTTCTGGCTGTCGCGCCTGTACGATTTCCACGTGCCGCGCGCCGCGGAAATGCTGACGCCGCACGATCCAGGCCATTTCGAGCGCATCCTGCGCGACCGCATTGCCAGCCCGGCGCCAAGCTTGGCCGATTACGAATGAACAACATGCCCGCAATTACTGGTTGGAACTGGCTGAAACAGGGCACCGGCCTGTTTCGCAAGCAACCCGCCGCGCTGACCACCCTGCTGTTCGCCAACATCCTGATCAGCCTCCTGATCAGCGCCGTTCCGCTGCTGGGCCCGATGCTGGCCTTCGTCCTGATCCCCTCGTTCTCGATGGCCTTCATGAAGGCCTGCCTGCTGATCGAGAACGGCGAGCGCGTCACGCCCGACGTGCTGCTGACCGGTTTCCGCAAGCCGGTGCTGGCGCAACTGTGCAAGATCGGCCTGATCTACCTGGGCGTATCGCTGCTGCTGACCCTGCTCGCACGCATGTCGATCGATCTCGAACTGATGCGCCAGGTCGCGCAGCCGCCCGATCCGAACAACGTGCCGGCGGTCGCCGGCTGGGAATTCGTCAAGATGTTCGCGCTGTCGGCCCTGAACGTGAGCGTGCTGATCGCACTGTCGTTCGCCGCGCCGCTGATCTACTGGCAGAACATGAAGCCGGGCAAGGCGATCTTCTACAGCTTCTTCGCCGTCCTCAAGAGCGCACGCGTGTTCCTGGTGCTGCTGGTGTCCTGGTTCGGGATCCTGCTCGCGCTGTCGGTCGTGGTCGCCATGCTGGTCGGCGGCTCGATGCTCGGCCGCGTGCTGCTGATGTGGCTGATCTTCCTGTTCATCCTGCTGCTGCAGTGCGCGATGTATGCGGGGTATCGGCAGATTTTTGGCAAGCCGAATGGGGCGGGTGCGGGACGCGTCAACCTCGAGAAGTAGTAGGGTGGGCACCCCGTGTCCACGCGGAACGATGAATATTGTTGGCGCTTCCTGCGCATATCGTCACCGTCCGCGGTCGACGCCAACAATAAGCAAATGGCGCAAACGCGTGGACACAGGTGTCCACCCTACATCAACTCTGATCAGCCTAAACGATCCTTGCAGGGTTTTAACGGCTGACCCGCTCCAGCTTCGCCACCGACAAATCGAGCACCTTGATGCCGGCCGGGCCGAAATTGATCTGCGCCCGCGCCGCTCCTGCCCCGCCTTCGATGTTCACGATCACGCCTTCGCCGAACTTGGCGTGCGCCACCGTTTCGCCGACGCGCCAGCCCGAGCTGCTGCTGCCCGACTTCTGGGTGATCTGCTGGGCGATCTTGTTGTCGCTGCCGGCATTCCGGAAGGCGGCGTCGTCCCAGGCCGTGGGGGCCTTCTTGTTGGCGAACCAGTGGCTCTGCACGCGCGGCGACAGCCATTTCAAGGCCTCTTCCGGCAATTCGTCGAAGAAGCGCGACTTCATGTTGTAGCGGGTCTGGCCATGCAGCATGCGCTGCTGGGTAAAGCTCATGTACAGACGTTTTCTCGCGCGCGTGATCGCCACGTACATCAGGCGCCGTTCCTCGTCCACGCCGTCGAGTTCGCGGGCGCTGCTTTCATGCGGGAACAGCCCCTCTTCCAGGCCGGTGATGAACACGGCATCGAATTCCAGGCCCTTGGCCGAGTGCACGGTCATCAGTTGCATCGCGTCCTGCCCGGCCTGGGCCTGGGCGTCGCCCGCTTCCAGTGAGGCGTGCGCGAGGAAGGCGGACAGCGGCGACATCACCGAGGGCAGCGGCGCGTCGGCGTCCAGGATTTCGAGACCGTCCTGATTCAGGATCGCCTCGCCTGCCTGCGCCGTCGATGGCGGGCCCAGGTGCGCCGGGGCGAACTGTCCAAAGCCTTCTTCCTGCACGAACTGGGTCGCCGCATTGACCATCTGCTCCAGGTTTTCGATGCGGTCGGCGCCTTCCTTTTCATTGGCGTAATGGGTCAGCAGGTTGCTGCGCTCGAGCACGACGCGCACCATTTCCGGCAGCGCCAGTTGCTGCGTTTCGAAACGCGCACCCTCGATCAGTTTCACGAAAGCGCCGAGCGAGCTGCCGGCCTTGCCGGTCATGTAGGGCACCGCCGCGTATAGCGAGACGCCATAGGTGTCGGCGGCCATTTGCAGCTGCTCGATCGAACGCACGCCGATGCCGCGCGTAGGGAAATTCACCACGCGCAGGAAGGCCGAATCGTTGTGCGGGTTGTCCATCAGCTGCAGGTAAGCAATCGCGTGCTTGACCTCGGCACGCTGGAAGTAGCGCAGGCCGCCGTAGACCGTATAGGGAATGCCGGCCGCGAACAGCGCATGCTCGATGACGCGGCTTTGCGCGTTCGAGCGGTACAGGATTGCGATCTCGCTGCGCGGCAGGCCCTCGGCCATCAGGCTCTTCGCTTCCTCGATGATCCACTGCGCCTCCTCCAGGTCGGACGAGGCTTCGTAGATGCGTACCGGCTCGCCCTGTCCGGCATCGGTGCGCAGGTTTTTGCCGAGGCGTTTCGTGTTGTTGGCGATCAGGTAGTTGGCGCTGTCGAGGATGTGGCCGTGCGAACGGTAATTCTGCTCCAGCTTGATCAGATTCCTGACCTGGAAATCGCGCTCGAAGGCCGACATGTTGCCGACGTTGGCGCCACGGAAGGCGTAAATGCTCTGGTCGTCGTCGCCGACGGCAAAGATGGCGCCGCCGACCTGCTCGCCATGGCCGGCGAGCAGCTTCAACAAGTTGTACTGTAAATCGTTCGTATCCTGGAACTCGTCGACCAGCACGTGCTTGAAGCGCATCTGGTAATGCTGGCGCAAGGGTGCGTTGCGCGACAGCAGCTCGTAGGAGCGCAGCAGCAGCTCGGCGAAATCGACCACGCCTTCGCGCTGGCATTGCTGGTCGTAGAGCTCGTAGAGCTCGACCATCTTGCGTTCGATCGGGTCATAGGCCTCGACCTGGCTGGCCCTTAAACCCTGGTCCTTCGCATTGTTGATGAAGTACATCAGGTTCTTGGCCGGATATTTTTCATCGTCGACGTTCGCCGCTTTTAATAAGCGCTTGATCAGCGACAGCTGGTCTTGCGAGTCGAGGATCTGGAACGATTGCGGCAGCGCGGCGTCGCGGTAATGCGTGCGCAGCAGGCGGTTGCACAGGCCGTGGAAAGTGCCGATCCACATGCCGCGCGTGTTCACGGGGAGCATGGTCGAGAGGCGGGTCAGCATCTCCTTCGCCGCCTTGTTGGTAAACGTCACCGCCATGATGCCGGCCGGGCTGACCTGTCCGGTCTGGAGCAGCCAGGCGATGCGGGTCGTCAGTAC
>JBBWZO010000126.1:0-8702 GCA_039649125.1 Massilia sp.
CACGCCGGTGATCAACCGTCCGGAAGTGGCCATCGTCGGCGTCAACCGCATCGTCGACAAGCCGGTGATCCTGAACGGCGCCATGGTCGCGCGCAAGACGATGAATTTGTCCTCGTCCTTCGACCACCGCGTGATCGACGGCATGGTGGCGGCGGAGTTCATCCAGACCATCCGCGGCTACCTCGAGTGCCCGGCAACCCTGTTCGTGGAGTGAACGGATGAAGCAACTGGTGACCACTTTACTCATCATCGGCGGTGGCCCCGGCGGCTACGTCGCCGGCATCAAGGCCGGCCAGCTGGGCATCCCGACCATCCTGGTCGAAGCCGTCCAGCTGGGCGGCACCTGCCTGAACATCGGCTGCATTCCCTCCAAGGCCCTGATCCACGCGGCCGAGGAATTCGAGAAGGTGAATCGCTATGCGGGCGATTCACCGATCGGCATCTCGGCGGTGGCACCGACTATCGACATTGGGCGGACCGTCGGCTGGAAGGACGGCATCGTCAAGCGTCTGACCGGCGGCGTCGGCGCCCTGCTCAAGAAGAACGACGTCCCGGTGATCCAGGGCTTTGCCCGCATCCTGGACGGCAAGACGGTCGAAGTGAAGACGCCAGCCGGGGAACTGCAGCGCGTGCGCTGCGAGCACCTGCTGCTGGCCGCCGGCTCCGAAGCCGTGGAACTGCCCTTCATGCCGTTCGGCGGCATGGTGGTGTCCTCGACCGAGGCGCTCTCGCCCGCGACCATCCCGCAGCGGCTGGTCGTGGTCGGCGCCGGCTACATCGGCCTGGAACTGGGCACGGCCTACCGCAAGCTGGGTGCAGAGGTTACCGTCGTCGAAGCGGCGGATCGCCTCCTGCCGGCCTATGATGCGGAGCTGACCAAACCGGTCGCGGCAAGCCTGGAACGCCTGGGCATCGAGGTGCGCCTCGGTTCCAGGCTACTGGGCCTGAACGCGGAAGGCAACGGCGTGCGCGTGCAAGGGGCCGACAGCGATGAGGCTGTGCTGGCCGCCGACCGCGTGCTGGTGGCCGTCGGCCGCCGTCCGCGTTCCGGCGGCTGGGGCCTGGAGTCGCTGCGGCTCGACATGAACGGGCGCGCCGTGAAGATCGACGACCAGTGCCGCACCTCGATGCGCAACGTCTGGGCGATCGGCGACCTGGCCGGCGAACCGATGCTGGCGCACCGTGCCATGGCGCAGGGCGAAATGGTGGCCGAGATCATCTCCGGCAAGCGCCGCCACTTCATGCCGAACGCCATGCCGGCGGTCTGCTTCACCGATCCGGAAGTCGTGGTGGTCGGGATGTCGCCATCCGAGGCGCAGGCGGCCGGCATCGACGCCATCAGCAGCAACTTCCCGTTCGCCGCCAACGGCCGCGCGATGACGATCGAGTCCACCGACGGCTTCGTGCGCGTGGTCGCCCGCCGCGACAACCACGTGATCCTCGGCTGGCAGGCCGTGGGCCGGGGCGTGTCGGAGCTGAGCACGGCCTTCGGCCACTCGATCGAACTGGGCGCGCGCCTGGAAGACGTGGCCGGGACCGTCCACGCGCATCCGACGCTGGGCGAGGCGGTGCAGGAAGCCGCGCTGCGGGCGCTGGGGCACGCGCTGCATATCTAGTGCAGTGTTGATCAGAACGCGTGGACTCAGGAGTCCACCCTACGAATCGCGGTATACGTAGGGTGGACTCCTGAGTCCACGCGTGTTTTTTTACGTCCGCCCGCCAACGGCTCAGGCCGGCATCCCGGCAACGATCCCGTCCACGCGCGCCCTGAACTCGGCCAGCGCAAACGGCTTGGTCAGGATCTGCATGTCCTCGTCCAGCGATTCCTTGTTCAGCACCGTCGACTCGGCATAGCCGGTGATAAACAGCACCCGCGTCGCAGGGCTCGCGCCGCGCACCGTGTCCGCCAGCTGGCGCCCGTTGACGCCGCCCGGCAGGCCGACGTCGGTCACCAGCAGGTCGACCGCGTCGACGTGGCGCAGCTTGGCCAGGGCCGTTGCGGCGTCGCCGGCCTCGAACACGGTGTGGCCGGCTTCGCGCAGCACCTCGGCCAGGATCTGGCGCAGGGCCGCCTCGTCGTCGACCAGCAGGATGTTCACGCCGCGGGCTGCCGCGCGCGTGCCGCCGGGTGGCGCGCCGGCCGGGGCGTCCGCCTCTCCCGCGTGAGCGGGCAGGTCGATCTGCACGGTGGTCCCCTTGCCCGGCGCCGTGTCGAGGCTGACGGCGCCGTTGCTCTGGCTGACGAAGCCGAACACCATCGACAGGCCGAGGCCGGTCCCCTGGCCGATTGGCTTGGTCGTGAAAAAGGGTTCGAAGGCGCGCGCGGCGGTGTCCTGGTCCATGCCGGTGCCGGTGTCTCCGACGCAGATGCGGATGCATTCGTGCGCGGCCAGGCCGGCAGCATGCCGCGGCGGCTCGCGCCGGATGTCCTCGGTGCGGATCCGCAACCGGCCGCCGCCGGGCATCGCATCGCGCGCATTGATCGCCAGGTTGAGCAGGGCATTCTCGAGCTGGTTGGCGTCGCAGCAGCTTACGCGCAGGCGGCTGTCCAGCACCAGCTCGACGGCGATCGCCGGGCCGACGGTGCTGGCGATCATCTCGGCCATCGAGGCCACCAGCCGGTTCACGTCGGTCGGCCTGGGGTCGAGCGTCTGCCTGCGCGAGAAGGCCAGCAGGCGGTGCGTCAGCGTGGCGGCGCGCTGCGCCGAGTTCTGTGCGCCGTCGAGATAGCGCGGCAGGCTGCCGACGCGCCCGGCGTCGAGGTGGAAGCGCGCAAGTTCGAGGTTACCGACGATGGTGCCCAGGATATTGTTGAAGTCATGGGCGATGCCGCCGGTCAGCTGCCCGATCGCTTCCATCTTCTGCGCCTGGCGCAGCGCGTCCTCGGCCTGGCGCAAGGCCTCCTGGCGCTGCCTCTCCTCGGTCACGTCGCGCCCGGCCATGTATAGCAGCTTACCCTGGGGCACGACCGTCCAGGACAGCCAGCGGTAGCTGCCGTCGCGGTGCCGGCTGCGGATCTCGAACCGGGCCAGTGTCTTGCCCGCGGCGAGGCGCGCGACGGCGTCCGCCAGTTCCTCCAGCTGGTCCGGATGGGCGAACAGGGCGAAGGGCGTGACCTGCAGTTCGCGCTCGGTCCAGCCCAGCGTCTCCGTCATCGCCGGATTGCAGCTCAGGAAATAGCCGTCGGTCGAGGCCACGGCCAGGATTTCCTGGGCCATGTCCCACAGCCGGTCGCGCTCGGCCGTGCGCTCGTCGAGCAGCGCCTCGAGCCGCCCGTTCGCCTCGCGCAGCGAGGCTTCGGCGCGGGCGCGCTCGATGGCGTTCCAGGTGCGCTCGGCCATGTCCTGCACCAGCTCGATCTCGTACGCGGTCCAGGTGCGCGCAGTGCGGCTGTTCACGGCCAGGAAGCTGGTCAGGCGCCCGCCGCGCAACACCGGCACGCCGATCTCGGCCTGCGTCTCGAGCGCGCGAAAGCGCCGGGCCGTGGCCGGGTCCAGCGTCCCGAGTTCCGCATCGATATCGTTGTGGGCGCCGGTGCGGCCGGCGCGCAGCGTGGCAAACAGGGTTTCCCCGAAGTCGTCGACGTGGAAGGCGCCGTCGAGCGCGGCGACCGAACCGTCGGTATAGTTCGAGTGATACACGCCGTGCATGCCGTCGTCCCGCATCTCGCCGAACAACACCCGGCTCGCGCCCAGTTCCTCGCCCAGCAGCCGGCTGGCGCGGCGCGCGACCTCGAGCGGGTCGTCCAGGCCGCGCAAGGCGTCCGCGACGCGCACCTGGAAGGCCAGCCGGCGTTCGGTGGTCACACGCCGCGTCGTGTCCGTCCCGGTGCCGTACAGGCCGATGATTCCGCCCTGGTCGTCGTAGATGGGCGAATAGGAGAAGGTGAACCAGGTCTGTTCCGCGCGGCCGTGCCTGAACATCGCCAGCGGCATGTCCTCGGTGTAGATCGACTCGCCTGCAAGCGCCCGTTCGACCAGGGGCCCAAGCTCGGGCCACAGTTCGGGCCAGACCTCGCGGAACGGGCGGCCCATGGCGCGTGGATGCTTGTCCTGCAGGAATTCCACGTACGGCTGGTTGTAGATCAGCCCCAGCTCCGGGCCCCAGAACACGAACATCGCGTGCTTGGAATCGAGCATGAGGCGGACCACGGTGCGGATCGCGGCGGGCCATGCGGCCGGCGGCCCGAGGACGGAGGACGGCCAGTCATGCCCGGCCAGGCGGGTACGCAGTTCGTCTGTAGCGGTGAACAGGGGAGCAGAAACCATGGTGACCCAGCAGTAGACCGCGCACCGGATTGGTGCCGCATTGCGGGCATTCTACCCCGCGCATGGAATTGCCGTAAGAAAATTTCGTGCACGACGGCGGTGACGCCCTGCCCGCCGCCCAGCGGCCAGGAAAGAATTCCTTGTTTGCGCCCGATCAACACCAGTCCCGGTCCAGGCGCGATAATTGTTGGTTTGGAATCGTGTGGCCGCCCCGCCGTGCGATAATCCGCGCCCGGCCGAGACGACGCTTTCGGCCTCTTTCATTGACCGCACCATAGAGGGTTTACATGTTCAAGAAAATCGCAGCCGCAGTCGCCCTGGTCGCCGCATCGTCCGTCGCCTTCGCCGCCGAACCGCCATCGTTCTACGCCGGCGTCGACGCCTCGTCGACCAAGGTCGAAGGCTTCGACCGTGAGGGCGGCTACGGCGCCTTCATCGGCTACAAGTTCAACGAGAGCATCGCCATCGAAGGCGGCTGGCACCGCCTCGCCGACACCGAATTCCGTGCCGGCGCCCTGCGCGCCGACGTGACCGTCGACCAGATCGACATCTCGGTCATCGGCACCCTGCCGCTGAGCAATGGCTTCGATGTGTACGGCCGCCTTGGCTACAACCGCCTGGACGCTGAAGCCGACGTGGCCGGCTATACCGGCAAGGAGCACGACAACAACGCCCTGTACGGCCTGGGGCTGGGCTACACCTTCACGCCGACCGTCCACGGCCGCCTGGAAGTGCAAAAGCCGTCGAGCGACGCGACCAAGATCCTGGCCGGCGTGGCATTCAAGTTCTAAGCCTGGCCTGACGCCGGCCTGTCGCCGGACCGGTTGGTCGAAGGGATGCGCAAGCATCCCTTTTTTTATTGTCCAAACCGGAAAAGGGCCGCCCCCGTTTAACAATCGGGCCAACCAGGAGAACGTAACCGGAAGTGCCATTGGCGGCAATGGGACAGGCATGTTCCCTGCGTAAAACCCGCTTTTCTCCAGCACCCGCCCCCCTTTGGGCTCCCGTGGCCAGTTTGTACACTTGGTTAAAACATGTCATAATAATTACATACAGCAACATTGTCGCCTGTTGAAAATCATCGCATTAAGGTTCCCAAGAAATGTTTAAGCAAATCGCAGCCGCCCTCGTCATCGCTTCTTCGTCGGCCATCGCTGCAGAAGCACCAAAATTCTACGTCGGCGCCGACGTCAGCTCGACCGAAGTAGACGGCTCGGATCGTGAAACCGGCTTCGGCGGCTTCGTCGGCTACAAGTTCAACGAAAACATCGCCGTGGAAGCCGGCTACCACCGCCTGGCCGACATCGACATGTACTTCTACGATTCGGGCACGGGCATCGAAGGCGAAGGCAACGCCAAGGTCAACCAGACCGCCGTGTCGCTGGTCGGCACCCTGCCGCTGAACAAGGGCTTCAGCCTGTTCGGCCGTTTCGGCTACAACCGCCTGCAGCTGAAGACCAAGGCGACCGCCACCGGCTACGGCACCAGCGTCACCGAATCGGAGTCGGAATCGGAAAACAAGGTCGTGTACGGCGTTGGCGTCGCTTACGCATTCTCGCCGACCGTCTCGGGCCGCGTGGAAGTGCAGAAGCCGCACAGCGACATCACCAAGATCGCCGCCGGCGTGTCGTTCGGTTTCTGATCGCCGTAACATCCGGCCCGGCCGGTAGCGCATGACGAAAACCCGGGACACGCAGGTGTCCCGGGTTTTTCTTTTTTTGTAGCTCCCGGTGCGAGCCGTTCGCGGTGGTCGCCACGCAGCCCTGTACAATTGCACAACACAATTGTCCCGGATCGTATGGCCACCCCACCCCGCGTCCTCGTCCTGTACGCCCATCCCGAACCGCACCGCTCGCGCGTCAACCGCCTGCTCGCCGAGGCCGCGCGTTCGCTCGAGGGCGTGCTGGTGCACGACCTGTACGAAACCTATCCCGACTTCTTCATCGACGTGGCGCGCGAGCAGGCGCTCCTCGCACAGGCAGAGCTGGTGGTCTTCCTGCACCCGATCCGCTGGTACAGCATGCCTTCGCTGATGAAGGAATGGGTCGACAGCGTGCTCCAGGCCGGCTGGGCCTACGGCCCCGGCGCCACCGCGCTGCGCGGCAAGGGCTACCTGCTGGCGGCGACCACCGGCAGCGCGGAGGAGGCCTACCGGCCGGGCGAACGCCACGGCCGCCCGTTCGAGGACTACCTGCCGCCCTTCGAACAGACCGCCGCCCTGTGCGGCATGCAATGGTGGCCGCCGCACATCCTGCACGGCGCGCACGGCGCCCCGCACGAGGCGATCGATGCCCACGTGGCCGCCTTCCGCGCGCGGCTCGAACGATTCCTGCTGACCCGCCCGGAGGAGCACACGCATGGAGCATAGCCTGCTGGCCAATGCCGTCGTCTACCTGGCCGCCGCCGTGGTCGCCGTGCCGGTCGCCAAGCGCCTGGGCCTGGGCGCCGTGCTCGGCTACCTGCTGGCCGGGATGGCGATCGGTCCCTGGGGTCTCGGCCTGATCCGCGAAGTAGAGACCATCCTGCACTTCTCCGAGTTCGGCGTGGTGCTGCTGCTGTTCCTGATCGGCCTGGAACTCGAACCGGACCGCCTGTGGTCGATGCGCCGGCCCATCTTCGGCTGGGGCGCGGCCCAGGTGGGCCTGGTCGCCGCCGCCCTGTTCGGCGCGGCGCTGCTGGTAGGCATAGCTTGGAAAGTCGCGCTGGTCGCCGCCCTCGGGCTGTCGCTGTCGTCCACCGCGATCGCACTGGCGACCCTCGGCGAACGCAACCTGATGCGCACCCCGGCCGGCCAGGCCGGCTTCGCCCTGCTGCTGTTCCAGGACATCGCGGCGATCCCGATGATCGCCCTGGTGCCGGTGCTGGGAATGGACGCAGCCGGTGCTGCCGGTAGTACCGGAAGCTCCGGCATGGACTGGACCAGCGCGGCACGCCTGGCCGCCGTGGTCGCCGGCCTGGTCGTCGGCAGCCGCTACCTGGTACGTCCGGCGCTGCGCATCATCGCCAAGTCCGGCATGCGCGAGATCTTCACCGCCTTCGCCCTGCTGCTGGTGATCGCAATCTCGCTGCTGATGCAGTGGGTCGGCATGTCGATGGCGCTGGGCGCCTTCATGGCCGGCGTGCTGCTGGCCGATTCCGAATACCGCCACGCGATGGAAACCGACCTGGAACCGTTCAAGGGCCTGCTGCTCGGCCTGTTCTTCATCGCGGTCGGCATGTCGGTCGATTTCGGCGTGTTCCTGTCGCGCCCGCTGCTGATCCTCGGGCTGGTGCTGGGCTTCCTGGCGATCAAGCTGGGCGTGCTGTTCCTGCTGTCCTGGCGCTTCGGCATCGCGCGCGGCCAGCGCTGGCTGTTCGCCTTCCTGCTCTCGCAGGGCGGGGAGTTCGCCTTCGTCGTGTTCGGCGCGGCAGCCGCGGCCCGCGTCTTCACCCCGGAGGTCGGCTCGATGCTGGTGGCGGTGGTGGCGCTGTCGATGGTGTCCACGCCCCTGCTGCTGCTCCTGCACGACAAGGTGCTGGAGCCGCGCTACCGCGGCCAGAACCGGCCGGAGCCCGACCCCATCGACGGCAACGAGGACCATGTGATCATCGCCGGCTTCGGCCGCTTCGGCCAGATCGTCGGGCGCCTGCTGCACGCCAACCGTTTCAAGCTGACCGTGCTCGACCACGACCCGGACCAGATCGAGCTGCTGCGCCGTTTCGGCTTCAAGGTGTTCTACGGCGACGCCACCCGCGTCGACCTGCTGCACGCCGCCGGCGCTGCCAGGGCGCGCGCGCTCGTGCTGGCAATCGACGATATCGAGGACAGCCTGGCCCTGGCCGACGCCGTGCGCGAGCATTTCCCGGACCTGCCCATCATGGCGCGGGCGCGCAACGTTACCCATTACTACCAGCTGATGGACCGCGGCGTGACCGTGATCGAGCGCGAGACCTTCGAATCGGCGTTGCAGCTGGGCCGGCGCGTACTGGGCCAGCTCGGCTACGGCGCCTACCGCGCGCGCGAGGCCACGCTCAAGTTCCGCGAGCACAACAAGGCCAGCGTCGACGCCGTCTACCCGTTCTACAAGGACCGCGAGCAGTACGTGTCGATGGCCAAGCGCGCCCGCGACGAGCTCAACGAGATGTTCGCGCGCGACCTGAAGCGCTACGACAAGGAAGCGGACGGCGGCTGGGATTGAGTACGCCTGAGAAAACCTTCAGCCTGCCATGAACACGGCAAAGCCCGTACACGGAGCCTTTGCGGCCGTCTGCTATCGGGCCAGGAGCTGCCTGCCAGGAAGCGATGCCCGCTGGCAGCTTTAGCCTTCAAAGCGGTCAGTGTCATCCCAAGAATTCGAAGCACGAGCAAGAAAGGAAGCCATTATTCCTTCGCCCTCCTGCCCGTGCCCGGAATCCGGCTTACTTGTTGAAAGCGGCTTGGAGGTCGGCCTGACG
>JBBWZO010000139.1:0-13134 GCA_039649125.1 Massilia sp.
TTGCATGTGTAAAGCATGCCGCCAGCGTTCAATCTGAGCCAGGATCAAACTCTTCAGTTCAATCTCTGTTTGTCGACGACGTTTCCGCCGCCGAACCCCTCCCATTGGTCGGGGTTCGCTCACTCAAAATACTGACCGTCATCTCATTGCTGAGATAACGTATTTCTTTTGCGTGAACATTTGATAATTTAAGTAATCAGCTGAACTAGTCAGCTGGCACCCTCATCAAACGCCCACACTTATCGACTGTTAATTGTTAAAGAGCTTGTTCGGTACTGCCTTGCTGCGCTTGCGAATCGTTTTGTTCGTCAGCAGCAGAGAGATGAGATTATGCAGTGTTTCGCGTTTTACGTCAACCCCTCATTTTGCAAGCGCGTCGTTTTTGCGACGTTTCCTACTGTGTCCGTCACGCCTGTTTCGCGTTGTCGTTTTCAGCGGGAGCAAAACTATAGCAAACTCCGGATCGGCTTGCAAGGCCCGCGCTTGTGCTATCGTTGCCGCCGCCACTATTTCATGAACAACAATGATGCCGATCCCTTCCGTTCTTCCGCTGTTTAATGCAGAACCCGCTTTAAACGCCGATCTCCTTGCATTACTCGACAGTGCAATCGATAACAAAACCAAGCCGATCGGCAGCCTGGGACAACTGGAGCGGCTGGCCCGCCAGCTCGGCCTGATCCAGGGCAGTGTCCGTCCGGTCATCGACCGCCCCTCCATTCTGGTATTTGCGGGCGACCATGGCATTGTGACCGAGGGCGTCTCGCCTTATCCACAGGAAGTGACCTGGCAGATGGTCGAGAATTTCCTCGGCGGCGGCGCGGCGATCAACGTCTTCGCAAAACAAAACGCTTGCGCGCTGCAAGTGATCGATGCCGGCGTCAATCACGTCTTCGGCGAACGTGCGGGACTGGTGGATCGCAAGGTCGCGTTCGGCACCCGCAATTTCAAGGTCGAGCCGGCCATGACCCACGGCGAATGCGAGGCAGCCCTGGAACACGGAATGGCCCTCGTCAGAAACCTGCCGGGCAACGTGGTCGGCTTCGGCGAAATGGGGATCGGTAACACCACCGCGGCGGCGGCCCTGATGCACAAGTTGACCGGGATTCCCCTCGCGCAGTGCGTCGGCGCCGGCACCGGCCTGACGCCCGAGGGCATCCGGCACAAGCAGGCTGTGCTCGGGGCCGCCATGGCAAGGCATGCGCCCGTGACGGATACGCTCGACGTGCTGACCACCTTCGGCGGCTTCGAAATCGCGATGATGATTGGTGCCATGCTGCAGGCGGCGCAGCTGCGCAAAGTGCTGCTGATCGACGGCTTCATCGTCACCAGCGCACTGCTGGTCGCCGCACGCCTCCAGCCGGCGATCCTCGATTACTGCGTCTTTGCCCACTGCTCGGACGAACACGGACATCGCCTGATGCTCGAGCACCTGGGTGCCCGCCCCCTCCTCAGCCTCGGCCTGCGCCTCGGCGAAGGAACGGGCTGCGCCCTGGCCCTGCCGCTGCTCCACGCCGCCGTCAACTTCCTCGACCAGATGGCAACCTTCTCGTCGGCCCAGGTCAGCACGCAGCCGGCATAATCCATGCAACAGCTGCGCCTCTTCTTCATCGCCCTGCAGTTCTTTACCCGGCTGCCGATCCCGCGCTGGGTCGGCTTCCATCCGGAGTGGCTGCACCACGCGTCGCGCTACTTCCCGCTGGTCGGCAGCGTGGTGGCCGCCGTTGCGGCCGCCGTCTACGCGTTGGCCGCGCTGGTCCTGCCGGCCCCGATAGCGGTCGTGCTGTCGACCGCCGCATCGATCTACGTCACCGGCGCCTTCCACGAGGACGGCTTCGCCGACACCTGCGACGGCTTCGGCGGCGGCCTGACCCGCGAGCGCGTCCTCGAGATCATGAAGGACTCGCGCGTCGGGGCCTACGGAGCGATCGGCATCGTGTGCATGCTGGGGGCGAAGTGCACGGCGCTGGCGATGCTGCCGCCGGCCAGCGCGATCGGCGCACTGTTCGTGGCCCATCCGCTGTCGCGCCTGGCCGCTGTTTCGCTGATCTGGCGCATGGACTATGCCCGCGCGGAGGGCAAATCGAAGCCGATGGCCCAGCAGATGCGAGGCGGCGAATTCGGCATCGCCGCAATCACCGCCCTGCTGCCGGCAGCGGCGCTGGCTGCGGCCGGCCTGCTGACGCCTGCCACCGCCCTTGCCTGTGTGGGCGCAGCGGCACTGGCCGCCGTCTGGCTGTCCCGCACATTTCACGCCCGTATCGGTGGCTATACCGGCGACTGCCTGGGCGCGGTGCAGCAACTGGCGGAGGTGGCGATCTACCTCGTCATCCTCGCCGGCCTCGGCCAGGGCGCGCTCGGGTAAGCCATGCGCCTGCTGCTCGTGCGCCATCCCCAACCGCAGGTCGGCGCGGGCCTCTGCTACGGCCGCACCGACATTCCCGCCTGCAGCCAGGACACGGACCGCGTGCGCGCGGCGCTCACGGCCGCCGGTCTGCCCGGCGCCATGCCGGTCTACGCCAGCCCCGCGCTGCGCTGCGCCGAACTGGCACGCCGCCTCGGCGCCGCCACGCTGGCCTTCGACGCGCGCCTGACCGAGATGGACTTCGGCATTTGGGAGATGCGCAGCTGGGACGAGATCGGTCGCTCCGCCGTCGATGCCTGGACGGCTGACCTGCTGCACCACCGTCCCGGCGGCGGCGAATGCGTGCTCGATGTCGCAACGCGGGTCGCCGGCTTCCTCGGCGAGTTGCGCCAGGCCGGCCACGCGCAGGCGCTGGTCGTCTGCCATGCGGGCACGATCCGCCTGCTGCAAGCGCTGCACCGTGGACTGGGACTCCGCGACGCCGCCCTGCACGCGGCGAGCACGCCGCATCGCATCGCTTACGGAGAAATACTTGTGGTTGATTGACAAGGCCGTATAATGGCCGCGTTTTGGTGCTCGCGCCTGTGTTCACAGGCGCAGTTAAACGGGAAACACGAGGCCCTCCTTCAGGGCCAACGTGTGCTGCCCCCGCAACGGTAAGCAAGTGCCGCGTCCGCGCGGCAAACCGTCCCCCCAGACCACTGTGCGCCTGCATGGGAAGGTCGGACGGCCCCACTTGCCAGCCCGGATACCGGCCAAAAGGTGGAGGCGCGCCTGCGAAGGCCGTCTCTGTTCAATCCGGCCTACGGGGACGTGGGCTGGTTGTCCGACCATTGATCATCATGAACCTTCACGTTTCACGGCAAGCGGCCGCCTCGTCGCTCGCCCTCGCCATGGCCGCGCCCTGCGCGCTCGCCGCCGCTCCAGCCATCGATTCCGCCATCGATACCGTCGTCGTCACCGCGGCCCGCATGCCGCAGCGCGCCACCGACGTCATCGCCCAGACCACCGTCATCGACGCCGAGCAGATCGCCCGCTCGGGCGCCGGCTCGGTCGCCGACATCCTGCAGCGCCAGCCCGGCATCGAGATCGCCCGCAACGGCAGTGCCGGCGCCAGCACCAGCGTCTACCTGCGCGGATCGAACAGCAACCAGGTCGTCGTGCTGCTCGACGGCGTGCGCATCGGCTCTTCCACCACGGGCGCGGCCAGCTGGAATGCCATTCCGCTCGACGCGATCGAGCGCATCGAAGTCGTCTACGGCCCACTCAGCACGCTGTATGGCGCCGACGCCATCGGCGGCGTGGTCCAGATCTTCACCCGCAAGGGCGAACAGGGATTCGCCGCTGCCGCCTCGGCCGGCGCGGGCAGCGACGGCACGCGCCAGGCCGGCGCCCACATTGCCGGAGCCGGCAGGCACGCCGTCAGCTACGCGCTCGGCGCGGGCCACGAGGAGTCCGACGGTTTCTCCGCCACCAAGCCGGGCGCATTCGGCCACAACCCGGACGACGACGGCTACCGCCGCACCAGCGTCAACGGCCGCATCGCCGTGGCGCTCGCGCCCGGCCATGAAGCCGGCGCCCAGTTCCTGCACAGCCGCCTGCGCGCGCAGTACGACAGCGGCGCCCGCAGCTTCGACACCTACAACCGCCAAGACCTCGATACCGCCTCGGTCTTCCTGAACAGCCAGCTCCTGCAGAACTGGCGCAGCACCCTGCAGCTGGCACGCGCGGACGACAAGCTGGGCAGCTTCACGAGCGCGGCAGCGAGCGGCGCCAGCCAGATCGACACCCGCCAGGACGAGCTGACCTGGCAGAACACGATTTCCCTCGGCACCGACACCCTGCAGCTGCTGTACGGCCAGCGCGAGGAGGAAGTCGTTTCCAGTTCGAGCGCCGCCCTTGGCCGCACCCGCACCACCCATTCCTGGGCCGCCGCCTACGCGCTGCGCCGCGCCGGCCACCTGCTCGACATCAGCGCGCGCCGGGACCGCGCCAGCTATGGCGCAAAGACGACCGGCGCCGCCGGCTACGGCTACAACTTCGGCAACGGCCTGCGCGCCACGGCCAGCGTCGGCACCAGCTTCCGCGCCCCGACTTTCAACGAGCTGTACTACCCCGGCTACGGCGTACCGACCAACAAGCCGGAACAGGGACGCAACGCCGAGCTGGGCCTGCGCTACGACAGCGCCCGCGTACAGTTGGATGCGACCTGGTTCCGCAACCGCCTGACCGATATGATCGTCTCGGCCAACCCGTGCCCGGACAGGCGCGACGGCCGCAGCGGCAGCTGCGCCTACAACGTCGCCTCGGCCACGCTCGAAGGCGTGACGCTCGCCGGCGCCGCCCGGCTGGGCAAGCTGCGCCTGCGCGGCAGCATCGACTGGCAGGACCCGCACGACGACGGTACCGGGAAGCGCCTGGCGCGGCGCGCCGCCAGGCATGCCAGCTTCGGCGCCGACTACGCGGCTGGCCGCCTGGAGACCGGCGCCGAATGGCTGCTCTCGGGCGAACGCTACGACGACGCCGCCAACCTGCGCCGCCTCGGCGGCTATGGCCTGCTGAACCTGCACGCCAGCTGGCGGCTGGGCAGCGGCTTCTCGCTGCTGGCGCGGGTGAACAACGCCGCCGACAAGCGCTACGAACTGGCGCGCTTCTACGGCACCGGTGGACGCAGCTGGTTCGCCGGCCTGCGCTACGAGCTGCGGTGAGCGGGCGCGCACGATGAGTACCCTGGCGCTGTCGCCGCTGCCGCGGCGGGCCATGCTGATCACCGGCGCGCTGCTGGCGTTCGCCGCCGCCTGCATGCTGTACGCGGGCATGACGGGTTCGATCGCCGTCGCCGCCGCCGAGCTGCCGGCGGCCCTGCGCCAGCTCGCCGACGGCCGGCCGCAGTCGCTGGCGGCCTCGCTGATCGAACTGCGCGCCGGCCGCGCGCTGGTCGCCTTCGTGACCGGCGGCGCCCTCGCGCTGGCGGGGGTGCTGATGCAGGCCCTGCTGCGCAACCCGCTGGCCGACCCCTACATCCTCGGCATCTCGGCCGGCGCGTCGGTCGGCGCGCTGGCGGCGCTGCTGCTGATGGCCGCTGCCGCGGTCGTCGACGCGGCGGCGCTGGCGGGTGCGGTTTCAGTCTCGATGCTGCTCTACCTGCTGGCGCGGCGCGACCTGCGCGGCGGCGCCATGGCCGAGGGCGGCACCTCGATGCTGCTGCTGACCGGCGTCATCCTCTCTTCGCTGTGCATGGCGATGGTGACGCTGATGCTCTCGATCGCGCCCGAGGGACGCCTGCGCAGCATGGTGTTCTGGATGATCGGCGACCTGGCCGGCGCCCCCGTGCGCCTGCTGCCCTGGCTGGTCCTGGGCGGCGCGCTGGCGTTCGCGCTGCACAGCGCGCGCGCGATGAACGTACTTGCCCTGCACGCCGAAGCGGCGGTGACGCTGGGCGTGCGTGTGGGCGCGCTGCGCAAGGGCCTGTTCTTCGTGTCCGGCCTGCTGACGGCGAGCGCGGTCACCAGCGCCGGTTCGGTCGGCTTCGTCGGCCTGATCGTGCCCCATGCCTGCCGCTTCGCCTTCGGCCCGGACCACCGCATCCTGATCCCGGCGGCGGTGCTGGCCGGCGGCAGTTTCCTTGTGCTGTGCGATACGCTGGCGCGCACCGTGGTCGCGCCGCAGCAGCTGCCGGTCGGCGCGATCACCGCCATCATCGGCGCACCGGTGTTCCTGTACCAGCTCCACCGGTTGCGCGCATCATGACCGGCCACCAGATCGATGTGATCGAATACGGCGGCTACGGCATCTTTCTTCCTCTCGAGGTCAACCCATGAACGACACCACTTCCGACCAGCGCGTCGAACTGAACGAACGCCACCGCGCCCGCATGGAGCGCAAAAAAGCCATCATCGACGCCCGCATCGCCGCAGCCGACAAGCAGATCGGCATCATCATCGTCAACACCGGCAACGGCAAGGGCAAGAGCTCGAGTGCGTTCGGCATGGTCGCGCGCGCGCTCGGCCATGGCATGCGGGTCGGCGTCGTCCAGTTCATCAAGGGGGCGATGGCGACCGGCGAAGAGCGGTTCCTGCGGCGCTTCCCGGACGAGGTCAGCTTCCACGCGATGGGCGAAGGCTATACCTGGGAAACCCAGGACCGCGAACGCGACAGGCGCAGGGCCGCCGAAGCCTGGGAGCAGGCGCAACGTTTTCTGTCCGATCCGGCGATCGGCCTGGTCGTGCTCGACGAACTCAACATCGCGCTGAAGTACCGCTACCTCGACGTGCACACGGTGATCGGCGACCTGCTCGAGCGCCCGGCCATGCAGCACGTGGTGGTCACCGGGCGCGCGGCGCCGCCGGAACTGGTGGCGGTCGCCGACACCGTCACCGAGATGAACGTCGTCAAGCACGCATTCGCTGCCGGCATCGCCGCGCAGGCCGGGACCGAGTGGTGAGCGCCGCCCCTGCCACAGCCGGTGCCCGCATCGTCCTGGTCGCGGCAATGGCGTCGAACCAGGGCAAGACCACCGTGACCGCGGCACTGGCGCGCCGCCTGGTGCGGACCGGCCAGCGCGTGCGCGTGTTCAAGTGCGGGCCGGACTTCATCGACCCGATGCTGCTCGAGCGCGCCTGCGGCGCCCCGGTGCACTCGCTCGACCTGTGGATGGTAGGTCCGGACGAATGCCGCCGCCGCCTGGCCGAAGCCGCGCGCGCAGCGGACGCGGTACTGATCGAAGGCGTGATGGGCCTGTACGACGGCACGCCCTCGGCGGCCGATCTGGCGCGCGCATTCGGCCTTCCCGTCCTCGCCGTCATCGATGCGTCGGCGATGGCGCAAACCGCCGGCGCGGTCGCACGCGGCCTGCGCGACTATGGCCCGGTGCAGCTCGCCGGCGTGGTGGCAAACCGCATCGCCAGCGCTAACCACGCGCAGATGGTGGCGGCGGCGCTGCGCGACATTCCCCTGGTCGGCACGCTGCCGCGCCAGCAGGCGGCGCTGCCCGCGCGGCATCTCGGCCTGGTGCTGCCGCACGAGTTGCCGGACCTGGACGCCCTGCTCGACGACCTGGCCGACAGCCTGCAATTGGACGAGGCGGCCTGGCAGGCCGTGCCGGCGGCCATGCCTGACGCGCCAGCCGATGCCGGACCCGCCGCCCCGCCTCCCCCGCTGCTGGCGGGCCGCACCGTCGCCGTGGCGCGCGACGCCGCCTTCGCTTTCCTCTACCCCGCCAACCTGGACCTGCTGCGCGGCCTCGGTGCGCAACTGGTCTTCTTCTCGCCCCTGGCAGACGAAGCGGTACCGGCCGGAGCCGACGGCGTCTGGCTGCCGGGCGGCTATCCGGAGCTGCACGCGCAGGCGCTGTCGAGCGCGGCACGCTGGCGGGCCTCGATCGCCGCTGCGTTCGCAGGCGAGCTGCCGATCCTGGCCGAATGCGGCGGCATGATGGTCCTTGCCGACGCGCTGACCGACCCCGAAGGCAGGCGCTGGCCGATGGCCGGCCTGCTGCCCGGTACGGTACGGATGGGGACGCGCCTCGCGGCACTCGGCCCGCAGGCCATCGACACGCCGGCCGGCACTCTGCGCGGCCATACCTTCCACTACTCGCGCTTCGAGACACCGCTGGCGCCGGCGCAGCACGCGCTGCGCCATCCGTCGGGCGCACAGGGCGAGGCCGTGTACCGGGCCGGTTCGCTAACCGCCTCGTATTTCCACGCCTACTTCCCATCCAATCCACACGCGGTCGCCGCACTGTTCACGGGAGCGACACCATGACCTGCACCTTGATCTTCGGCGGCGCCCGCTCGGGCAAGAGCGCCTACGCCGAGCGGCTTGCCCATGCATCCGGCAAGGAAGTGGTCTACATCGCCACGGCGCAGGCCGGCGACGAGGAGATGGGCGCGCGCATCGCCCACCACCGCACGCGCCGGCCGGCGCACTGGCGCACGGTGGAGGAAGGACTCGCGCTGGCGGCCGTGCTGGAACGGGAATGCACGCCCGGCCGGGTGCTGCTGGTCGATTGCCTCACGCTCTGGCTGAGCAACCTGCTGCTGGACGGCCCGGCTCCCCCGATCGACACCGGCCGTTTCGCCCCGCCGCCGCGCTTCGACGCCGAACGCGCCGCCTTGCTCGACCTGCTGGCGTGCGGCCTGCCCGGCGAGCTGCTGCTCGTCTCCAACGAGGTCGGCATGGGCATCGTGCCGATGGGAGCGCTGGCGCGCCGCTTCGCCGACGAAGCGGGCTGGCTCAACCAGGCGGTGGCGGCGCGGGCCGAACGCGTGGTGCTGGTGGCGGCCGGCCTGCCGCTGGCGCTGAAGGGCGAACCATGTTGAGCGGCCTGTCCGCCCTCGAGCTGGCGTGGCTGC
The DNA here is from genome assembly GCA_039649125.1 of Massilia sp. Taxonomy (GTDB): domain Bacteria; phylum Pseudomonadota; class Gammaproteobacteria; order Burkholderiales; family Burkholderiaceae_D; genus Telluria. The sequence goes on from JBBWZO010000139.1 coordinate 8,716, forward strand.
TGGCCGCCGGCGTCCTGCTCGACCTGCTGCTGGGCGAAGCACGGCGCTTCCACCCGCTGGTCGGCTTCGGAAACCTGGCCGGGGCCGTGGAGCGCCGCCTCAATCTCGGCCGCTGGCGCATCATGCGCGGCACGCTGGCCTGGTCGCTTGTCGTCCTGCCGCCGGTCGGGTTTGCGTGGTGGCTGGCGGCGCAATCAGCTCCTCGATTCGGCCTCATAGCGCACGTGCTCATGCTGTATTTGAGCCTGGGCCTGCGCAGCCTGCGCGAGCACACGTTGCCGATCTTCGCCGCCTTGCGTGACGGCGACCTGCCGCAGGCACGCCGGCTGACCGCGCGCATCGTCAGCCGCGACACGCAGCAGGCGGCGGCGCCCGACCTGGCCAAGGCCGGCGCCGAGTCGCTGCTGGAAAACGGCAACGACGCCGTGTTCGGCACGCTGTTCTGGTTCCTGCTCGCTGGCGGTCCCGGCGCGATCCTGTTCAGGCTGGCGAATACGCTCGACGCCATGTGGGGCTACCGCAACGGACGCTTCGACCTGTTCGGGCGGGTGGCGGCGCGCATCGACGACGTGTTGAACTACCTCCCTGCCCGCCTGACCGCGCTGAGCTACGTGCTGCTCGCGCCCGACGGCGGCCACCGGCTGGCCTGGCGCTGCTGGCGCGAGCAGGCAGGCGGATGGAGCAGCCCAAACGCGGGTCCGGTGATGGCCAGCGGCGCCGGTGCGCTCGGCATTGAGCTTGGCGGCGCGGCGGTTTATGCCGGCCAGGTCGAACAGCGGCCGCCCCTCGGAGCCGGGCGCCCGCCCGCCCCGGTGGACATCGTGCGCGCGTGGCGCCTGGTCCTGTCCTCGACCCTGCTGTGGCTCGTGCTGGCCTGCGCTTCAGCCGTGCTGCTTGGAGACCCTTATGCTTGAACACGGTGGCAACCTGCGCGAAGCGGCGCGCCATTACGCTCGCGACGACTGGATCGACCTCTCCACCGGCATTAATCCGCATGGCTATCCGGTGCCGGCGTTGCCCGCCGATGCGTGGCACCGGCTGCCGGAACACGACCCGATGCTCGAAGCCGCCGCTTGTGCCTATTACGGGGCACCGGCGATGCTGGCCGTGGCCGGCACCCAGGCAGCCATCCAGGCACTGCCGCGCCTGCTGCCTCCAGCACGGGTTGCGGTATCCGCCCCCTCCTATGCCGAGCATGCGCATCACTGGGGCAAGCACGGGCACACGCTGCGCCAGGTGCCGTATCCGCAGCTGCACCGGGCGGTCGAGTCGAGCGACGTCGTCGTCATCTGCAACCCCAACAATCCGACGGGCGAGGCTATCCCGGCGCCGCAGCTGCTGGACTGGGCCGCGCAGATGCACCGCAAGGGCGGCTGGCTGGTAGTCGACGAAGCCTTCGGCGATACGGTGCCTGCCCTGAGCGTTGCCGCCCACGCCGCGCAGCCGGGCCTGATCGTCCTGCGCTCGGTCGGCAAGTTCTTCGGCCTGGCAGGGCTGCGGCTCGGCTTCGTCGCCGCGCACCCGGCGCTGCTGCGCGACCTGGCCGACCTGCTGGGCCCCTGGGCGGTCAGCGGTCCGGCGCAGGCGATCGCCCTCGCGGCCCTGCGCGACGAGGTCTGGCAACAGGCTAGCCGGGAGCGGCTGCTGGCAGCCGGCCGGCGCATGCACCAGTTGCTGGCGTCGCACGGCATCGAGGCGAACGGCACGGCACTGTTCCACTGGTGGCCCGAGCCGCAGCCCGAATCCTTCCATGGCCATCTCGCGGCCCGGGGAATCTGGTGCCGGCTGTTTACGCACGCGGCGCGCGGCGTGCGACTCGGCTTGCCCGCGGACGAGGCATCCTGGCAGCGCCTCGAGCGCGCACTTCAAGAATGGAGCACACGATGAAAACCACCCTGTTGTTTGCCGCCCTCGCATGTTGCGGGCCGGCCCACGCCGTCACCGTGCACGACGACGCCGGCAAACCTGTCACGCTGGCCAAACCGGCCATGCGCATCATCTCGATGGCGCCGCACGTCACCGAACTCCTGTTCGCAGCCGGCGGCGGCGAGCGCGTGGTGGGCGCCGTGAATTACAGCGACTACCCGGAAGCGGCAAAGCTGATTCCGCGCATCGGTTCGAACCGCGACATCGACATCGAACGCGTGATGGCCCTTCGACCCGACCTGATCGTGGCATGGATGCACGGGACCTCGGAACGCCAGATCGACATGGTGCGCAAGCTCGGCGTGCCGGTGTACCACAGCGACCCGCAGACCCTGGAAGGCATACCCGAGAGCCTGCTCCGGCTGGCGCAACTGATGGGCACAGAAGCGGCGGCGCGGCCGGTGGCGGCGCAGTTGCGGCAGCAACTGGCGGCGCTGCGCAGCCGCTATGCCGGCCGCCCTACCGTACGGGCTTTCTACCAGGTCTGGGACAAGCCGCTGTACACGCTCAACGGGCGGCACATCGTGACCGACGCCTTGCGCCTGTGCGGCGGAGCCAACATCTTCGACGGCTTGCCCGTCACGGCGCCGGTGGTCACGATCGAAAGCGTGCTGCAGGCCGATCCGGAAGCGATCTTCGGTACCGCGGAGAAGAACTACGGGGGCGTCAACCTGTGGCGCCAGTACCCGACGATGACCGCGGTACGCAACGCCAACCTGTTTACGGTGGACGGCAACCTGCTCAACCGCGCCGGCCCGCGCATGATCGCCGGCGCCGCCGTAATGTGCGAAAAGCTCGACCTCGCTCGGCAGCACCGCAAATGACCGCGCAAATACAGCGCTTTCCCTGGTCCACCCTGATGGTACAGGGAACGACATCGGATGCGGGCAAGAGCACGGTCGTCGCCGCGCTGTGCCGCCTGCTCAAGCGCGAAGGGATACGCGTCGTCCCGTTCAAGCCGCAGAACATGGCGCTCAACAGCGCGGTGACCTGCGACGGCGGCGAGATCGGCCGCGCCCAGGCGCTGCAGGCGTTCGCGGCCGGCCTCGCACCGCACACGGACATGAACCCGGTCCTGCTGAAACCCTCGAGCGACACCGGCGCCCAGGTCATCATCCACGGCCGCGTGCGTGCCGATATGAGCGCGCGCGACTACCACCGCTACAAGACGGTCGCGATGGAGGCCGTGCTGGAATCGCACCGGCGCCTGGGTGCGCAGTACGAAGCGATTGTCGTCGAAGGCGCGGGCAGTCCGGCCGAGATCAACCTGCGCGAGCGCGACATCGCCAACATGGGTTTTGCCGAAGCCGTCGACTGCCCGGTGATCCTGGTGGCCGACATCGACCGCGGCGGCGTCTTCGCGCATATCGTCGGCACGCTGGCCTGCCTGTCCTACAGCGAGCGCGCGCGCATCGTGGGCTTCGTGATCAACCGCTTCCGGGGCGACATCAAGCTGCTGGAACCGGGGCTGGACTGGCTCGAGGCGCAGACCGGCAAGCCCGTGCTCGCCGTGCTGCCCTACCTGCACGGGCTGTATCTCGACGCGGAAGACGCCGTGCAGCCGGCGCAGGCGAGCCGCGGGAGCTTCCGCGTCGTCGTGCCGAGCCTGCCGCGCATGAGCAACCATACGGACTTCGACGCCTTGCGCGCGCATCCTGCCGTCGACCTGCGCTTCGTGCGCGCAGGCGAAGCAATTCCCGGTGCCGACCTGCTCATCCTGCCGGGGAGCAAGAACACGCGCGAGGATCTTGCATGGTTGCGTACACAAGGCTGGCCTGATGCGATCGCACGCCACCTGCGCTATGGGGGAAAGCTGATCGGGATTTGCGGCGGCTTCCAGATGCTGGGCCGGGTCGTCCGCGACCCGGAGGGCGTGGAAGGCAGCGCGGGCGGCTCGAAGGGCCTGGGCCTGCTGGACATGACAACCACGATGCGCGGCGAAAAGCAGCTGCGCCTGGTGCATGGACGGTGCGTGTTCGAGGGTGCCGAAAGTGCGCCCGTCAGCGGCTACGAAATCCACATGGGTACCTCGCACGGTCCCGCGCTCAGCCGGCCGGCCTTCGACCTGGACGGCGTGGTGGACGGCGCCTGCTCACCCGACGGCCACATCCTGGGGACGTATCTGCACGGCCTGTTCGACCACCCCGACGCGGCAGCGGCCCTGCTGCGCTGGGCGGGACTGCGCAGCGCGCAGCGCGTGGATACGGCGGCCTTGCGTGAAGCCAGCATCGACCGGATCGCCGATGCCGCGCGTCCCCTGTTCGAGCGGCTGAAGGCACTCGGGATGCAATCGAAGAAATAAGGGAGTGAAAAACAAAAAACCCCGCCGAGTATCGACTCGGCGGGGTTTTTTGTTTACTACATCAGCTGCATTAATTAGCCTGACGATAACCTACTTTCACACTGGTTGCAGCACTATCATCGGCGCAAAGTCGTTTCACGGTCCTGTTCGGGATGGGAAGGGGTGGGACCGACTTGCTATGGTCATCAGGC
>JBBWZO010000140.1:0-13643 GCA_039649125.1 Massilia sp.
GCCTGATGACCATAGCAAGTCGGTCCCACCCCTTCCCATCCCGAACAGGACCGTGAAACGACTTTGCGCCGATGATAGTGCTGCAACCAGTGTGAAAGTAGGTTATCGTCAGGCTAATTAATGCAGCAAGCACAACCCCGCCGGGTGATTCCGGCGGGGTTTTTTGCTTTTACGCTCTGGTCTTTTTCTGTCCGTCCTCAGAGACTGTTTGAAAACTCGATACGGCCGATATGACGTTGCGCTCTTTTAGCCAAACGCGCAATCTTCTCCCGCATTACTCGTAATGGCGGCACGTGATTGCGCTAAAGCGTGTTGCCCTAGAGTTATCAAACCGTTTCTCAGGTTCCGCAAACACTAGGTTCCCAAAAACTCCACCCTTCCATCATCCAGATCGTACCGGGCGCCGACGATCATCAGCTTCTTCGTGCGGAGGGGCTCGAGCAGGATCGGCTCGGATTCACGAAGCCGTGTGACCACCCGCAGTACGTTTTCGCGTACCGACGCGTCAACTAGCGTGTCTGCTGTGTACTTTTTGTCCGCCAAATTGGCCTTGGCGCGCAGCACGGCGGGAACGATGGGCTCCACCATCGGTCCAATGCTGCCGGGGAAGTGCGCGTTCTTCTCGACGATGCTGACTGCGGCTTCCACCGCGCCGCAGCGTTCATGTCCCATGACCACGACGAGAGGGACGCCGAGCTTGGCGACGGCGTATTCGATGCTTCCCAGCGCTACCGTGTCCACGGTGTTGCCCGCATTGCGCACGATGAAGAGCTCCCCCAGGCCCCGGCCGAACAGCAGCTCCGGCGGCACCCGCGAGTCGGAGCAACTGACCAGGACCGCGATCGGTGTCTGGCTGCGCGCGAGAGCCAGGCGCCGCTCCTTGCTCTGGACGGGCGGTTCGGGTTTGTCGGCCATGAAGCGTGCATTGCCTTCCTTGAGGAGTGCCAAGGCCTGCTCCGCAGTGAGACTCGCGGCCGCTTTGGGCGCAGCGGCGTAGCTGGTTGGAACCCATGTGCCCGACGCCAGCGCCGCGCTCATGACGCCGGCGTGCTGGAAGAACCGGCGCTTGTGTAGATCGAACTTCGACATGCTCTCTCCTTGAACTCAGGCCCGATACTATAACTATGTTCCGCGAGTAGGGGCGGCGCGATACGCGAGGGAAATAAATGTTGGAAAGCCCGCTACCGAGCGCCTGTGCCCTGGAAGACGCCGTTCCGGCGCGACTCCAGCCTCATTTATCCCGAATTACTGTGTGCACGCGATCTTTCGGGATGCGCCATCTGGACAAACAAAAGCCCGTCAGCTTGCGCCGGCGGGCTTTTTGTTTATTACGCTCCCTGAGCAGGCACTCGCAACCTGCTGGGATAGGGACTTTCGATAGCGAATCGGTCCCGTTCAGACACCCCAGAGGATATCGCACTTGTTGTCGCGCGCCGCCCGCAGCATCTCCAGCATCGGGTAGGCGCGTGTCGAAAAGCTTACCACCTCGACCTGTTCGTGTTCCGGATCGTCGTCATCGGCACGGTGTGCCTTGATGTCCTGTTCCACCTCGTCGGTGGAAGGGTGCAGGCGGCTTTCCTCGATCTCGTGCTCCAGCAACTGGACGGCGCGGGTTGCTTCTGCGGCGGTGATGACACCGATCTCCGGCTCTTTGTTGAGCAGGTCGAGAATTCGTTTGGCGTGCTCCTGATACATCATCACGTCAGGATAAGCCTTGCTTTTGAAAGTGATTAACATAATGCATTCTCGTCGTGTTCGTCGTAACTAAACGATAACACGCCCGCACTTCGCGGTCATCCCGCGCACGCTTTTAGCGCGAACGATGGCGTACCAGCCAGGCAATCAGCAGGGTGCCGAATGCGACACCGACAGCCGCGCCCGCGCCGGCCGCTGTCGCCCCCCCGGTGAAACCACCCTGCGGCGCGCGCAAGAGCAGCCAGGACAATCCCGCCCACGCCAGCAGGCTGCACACTTCGAGCAGGCTGGTCGCGATATTGCGCTTGCCGCGCGCCTGGAACCCGCTTCTCGTCGTCGGCCGGCCGGTCCAGAGCGTGATGAGCGCGGCACTCATCGTGGCACCCAGGACGGTCAAGCTTGCGAGAGCGCCCGCCACAGGGATCTGCAGCGCCAGCCACACGACAGGCGCGGTCGCCAGCGCCAGCACCGGCGCCACCGCGGCGGCGAGCTTCGCGAAGCGAAGCGTCGCGGCGTTCGCCGGCGAGGTCTGCAGCAGATCCGGGGCGTCTTCGGCCAGCAGGATGATCCAGGCCAGGGCCGCACTCAGCGAGCCGCACAGCATCGCCAGGCCCGCGCCGGTAGCGGCGAACTGCGTGGCGTTTTTGGTGAAGACGAGAAAGCACAGCGGCAGCAGGTACAGCAACTGTAACAACACCTGCGAGATCAGATGCGGATCGCGCCTGATCAGCCGCCATTCCTTGGCGACAATGGTTTCGAACAGGCTGCGGTCGAACCGGTACCGGATCGTGCCTGGCCGCGTCGACACCCGTCCGGTATCGGCCGCCTGCTGCAGACCATGCACGAAGAAACGGTGGGTGAACCCGACGGTCAAACAGGCCGCCAACAGTCCGGCCATCCCCAGCAGCGCGACCGCCAGGGGCTCGCCGAGCGCCGCCCGTGCGGGCAGCCATAAGGGACTGTGCAGGTCGATCGCGCCGCTTGCGTTCATCATCCTCGCGACGGCAGACGGCGCCGCCGTGCCATCGCCGTACGACATGAAGTTACCGGCCTGCGACAGCAGGAACAGCAGCGCACCGGCCACTGCGCCTATGACCTGCGCGACCACCCGGGTGCGGCGCGCGCCGAGCAGGCGTACCAGGGCCAGCGTGAGCAGCATCGCCAGGGAGACGGCGATCGCCCCCAGGCCCAGCAAGACCGGATACACCGCCAGCCAGCGGAACTGACCCAGCACCAGCCCCGCATGGGCAAACGGCGCCAGGAAGAACAGGTACAGCATCGTCACCCAGAATACGATGCCTGCCAGCTTGACGCTGAAAATGCTGCGCGATGGTAATGGAGAGGACAGCAACAAATCCATGTCGCCGCGATCGAACAGCACCTCCACGCTCGACTTCAGGGCGCTCGACAACATGAACAGGAAGGTCGCCAGCAGGATCGCACCGGCGGCCAGCACCATCTGACGGGGCGGTGCGGCCATGGCCGCACCGGACGCGCGCAGGACGAGGAACACGCCAACGTGCATCAGCAGCCAGACCAGCAGGCCACCAGCGATGACGCGCCACCTGCTGCGCCCGAACCCTCTGTTTGCTCCGGAAGCGAGCGCCGAGCGCCAGGAGAGCCGCAGCTCGTGGCGCAGCAACCAGAAAGCGGTGCCCGGCCGTGCGCTCACGTCCGTCCCGTCAGTTGCAGGAACATGTCCTCGAGCGTCGCCCCCGGCGCCTGCTCGCGCAGCTCGTCGAGGGTACCCTGGGCGACCAGGCGGCCGTGCTGGATGATGCCGATGCGCTGTGCGAGCCGCTCGGCGACTTCCAGGATATGGGTCGTGAGGATGACGGTGCCGCCATCGGCGACATGGGACAGCAGCAAATCCTTCACCTGGCGCGCGGCGCCGGCATCGAGGCCCGTCAACGGCTCGTCGAGGATGAGCAGCTCCGGCGCATGGATCAGGGCGCCCGCCAGTGCCAGCTTTTGCTTCATGCCGCGCGAAAACCCCTCGGTCAGCTCGTGCGCATGTTTTTCCAGGTCCAGCCATGCCAGCAGCTGGCGCGCGCGTGGCTCGGCCGTGGCTGCGTCCACGCCCCACAGGCCGGCCACGAACTCGAGGTATTCGCTCGGCTTCAGCTTCCCATAGAGCATCGGATCATCGGGCAGGTAGGCCATCCGGCGCTTGGCCTGCGCCGCGTCCTGCGCCAGGTCGACGCCGAGTACCTCGATGCGGCCCGCGTCCGGGGCCAGCAGACCGGCGACCATGCGCAAGGTCGTCGTCTTGCCGGCACCGTTCGGGCCCAGCAGCGCGTACAGCTCGCCCCGCCGCACGGTCAGGTCCAGCCCGTCCACCGCCGGGCGGCCGAAACTCTTGCGCAGGCCGCTCAGCGCCAGGGCAGGAGAACGCGTCATCACAGCAGCTTGAACGACGAGATGAACTGGTCGGCCTGCTCGGGGGCGACCGCTTTTTCCTTGCCCACGACGATCACCTGGTAGAAACGGTTGCCTTTCGCTGCGAAATGTCCCCGCAGTTTCATTGGCTGGCCATTGGCGCTGCCGAGGACGTCGACATCGATACTCCCGCCCGCCGCCTGGTCGCCGTTCGGCGCAGCTGCGGCTTCCGACTGCACGGTGGCCCCCAGGTTGCGCACCAGGGCGCTCCTCATCTCGCCGAGGGCTGCCTGGGCGCGCGCCGGGTCGGGCGCCAGGCCGGTGCCGACGGCGAAGGTCACGCCCTCGACCTCGGCCGCCGTCATCGTCATGTCCACTTGCATGCCGTTCAGGTCGACCGGCCGGGTGTGGGTAACCGGCTTGGCTGGGAACATCACCCGATAGGGCGCGTCGGGACTGCTGTAGTCGCGCCAGTTATAAGTGGGGTTGCAGGCGGCCAGCAAGGCGGCGCCTGCCATGGCGAGAGTGGGAGCGAGAGCAGGAAGGAGTGGTGTGCGCATGCGCCGATGGTAGCAGGGCGGCTGCGCCAACGCTACCGCCTGCGCGGCGCCGTCCGCGCGCCTGCAGACGGCGCCATCAACGCCCCTGCAGGCCGCGCCGGTAGGCCACCGCCTCGGAAACGTGCGCGGCGTTGATCGTGTCCGCACCGGCCAGGTCGGCGATGGTGCGCGCCACCTTCAGCACCCGGTGATACGCCCGTGCCGACCAGTTCATCATCGACATGGCCGAGCGCAGGGTCTTGTCGCCGGCGGCGTCGAGGACGCACAGGCGATCGATCTCGTGCGTCGTCAAACGCTGGTTCGGTTTCCCCTGGCGCTCGTGCTGGATGGCATGCGCGGCAGCCACCCGTTGCGCGATGGCGGCGCTGCTTTCGCCGTCGGCCTGGCTGCTCATGGCCTCGGGCGACATCGCGCTGACCTCGATCTGCATGTCGATACGGTCGAGCAGGGGGCCGGAGATGCGGTCGCGGTAGCGCTGCGCGCTCTCGTTGGTGCAATGACATTTGCCGGAAGGGTGGCCCTGCCAGCCGCAGGGGCAGGGATTCATCGCCGCGATCAGCTGGAAGCGCGCCGGAAAGTCGGCCTGGTGGGCGGCGCGCGAAATCGTGATCACCCCCGATTCGAGCGGCTGGCGCAGCACCTCCAGTACCTTGCGGTCGAACTCGGGTAGCTCGTCCAGGAAGAGCACACCGCAGTGCGCCAGCGAGACCTCGCCGGGACGCGGCACATTACCCCCGCCCACCAGGGCCACACCGGAACTGGTGTGGTGCGGACTGCGAAACGGCCGGGAACGCCAGCGCTCGGCCGAGAAACTGCCGGTAAGCGATTGCACGGCAGCCGCTTCCAGCGCTTCCTCGTCTGTCATCGGCGGCAGCAAACCCGGGAAGCGCGAGGCCAGCATGCTTTTGCCGGCCCCGGGCGGACCGACCAGCAGGAGCGAGTGGTTGCCTGCCGCCGCGATCTCGAGCGCACGCTTGGTGTGCCGCTGGCCCTTTACGTCGGAAAAGTCGGGATAGCGCGGCGGTTGCACCGGCCGCTCGGTGCGGTAGCGCGGCAGCCGCGTCTCGTCGTTCGGCGCGGCAAAGTGGGCGCACACCTCCAGCAAGGTCTCGGCCGGATAAATGCTGGCGTCGGCCACCAGCGCCGCTTCATCGGCATTGGCTTTCGGCAGGATGAAGGCACGGCGGGCCGTGCCGGTGCCGCCGCTCCTGCCTATGGCGAAAGTCATCGCCAGCGCACCGCGTACCGGGCGCAACTGGCCGGACAGCGACAGCTCGCCGGCAAATTCATAACGGTCCAGCTCCTTCGACGGGATCTGGCCGGAGGCAGCCAGGATGCCCATGGCGATCGGCAGGTCGAACCTGCCCGATTCCTTCGGCAGGTCGGCCGGGGCCAGGTTGATCGTGATGCGCCGCGGCGGGATGTCGAAGCCGACGTTTTGCAGCGCCGCACGCACCCGGTCCTTCGCCTCGCGCACCTCGGCGTCGGGGAGTCCGACGATCGTGAAACTCGGGAGCCCGTTGGCCAGGTGCACTTCAACACTGACGGGCAGCGCTTCCACGCCGGCGAGTGCGCGGCTGCGTAAAACGGCAAGACTCATGTGCTTCCTGAGGAGTGATGGACTCGCCAGATGGTGCACCCGCCCGCGCACGGCTTATTGAGCGCTGTTAACCGTGTGCCGGGCTGCCAGGCGACTACGGCTTCGCCTTTCCGCCCAGGCGCGTGGATGGTGGTGGTCCTGCGCATGCCTTGGCGCTTTCGCGCGAATGTCTTTTCGCCCCCGATGCCGCGTTCAGCGCTACCACCGCGCATGAGCGCCAGGCATGGCGCTTCATCGGTCTGGCCGCCTCGTGCAATTCGCTCGCGCGCTGGACTCAGAAGAAGTGCAGGATGCCAGCGCTCGGTCCCGCTAGCGGCGTGGATGAATCCCGAGGTTCCATTGACTCCTCCCTTGATGAGCCCTGTTCGAATGCCAAAGGCTGAGAGAGTTTGACCTTTATCATTGGCGGCCACTGCGCTGTTCCACTGGGGCGACAACTGGGGCGAGCGGATCCGCTGGCCATGGTGCTGGCCGATCCGCAGGCGGCGCGCTATGTCAGCGGAATCGCCTGGCATTGCTACGCCGGGAGCCTGGTTCACCGAGTGCTCGGGCGGCCGCGGGTCGGCACATGCCAAGATTTTAAAAGTCTTCAGCCGCTGGTGTAGCGAATCCACTACAGTTAACGAAGTGGAATGCCTACGTGCAACTTAAAGTCTGCCCAATTCTACAACCCAGTATAAAATCCTGAGCGGCAATATTTGTGTGCATGCAGAAACAATGTGTGTGGACAGACTTCGGCGTGCCCGTCACGACGGGAGAAGCCAGCAAGTTTTGGAGCAGGCGCTTGGTCCAGTCGGGCGCGCCGATTATCTCCGTGACCCACTCTGCCTCCCGGCCTCCGTTTATCCAACGCAAAGGGGCTTCCCCGCAATCCGCCGCTCCCAGGAGCGGTCAGAGACGCTGCAAAAGTCCCCCGACCCGCCAGAAACAAAATACCGCTGGAGAATCCGGCATATCGTTAATCGAGAAAAAGAATGTCATTTGCAAACTTGAAAATAGGCGCCCGTATGGGGCTCGCCTTCGGCGCGGTCTTCGTACTGGTGGCGGCGATCCTGGCCATGGGGCTCAACTCCATGGCGCGGATCGAATCACGCATGAGCGAAATCATTGATAAAAACAACGTCAAGGTGGCGACCGCAAATCAATTGTCGGCTATGAACCGGGACATTATCGCGACGATCAGCAACGTCGTCCTGCTGCCGGACGATGCAAAGAGCCAGGCGGAGAAGAAAAAATTCGAAGACGACGTCGTCAAATACGCCAAGGTCCAGGAAACACTGACCAAATTCCTCAGCAGCGAGCAGGAAAAGGCATTGATGGCCAAGCTCAATGACTCGCTAGCGGTCGCCATCCCCGGGTCGGTTCATCTGATCGGGCTGCGCGAGCAGCACAAGTCGGCCGAAGCGATGGATTACCTGATGACCAAGTTTATGGACAATAGCAAGGCGACCCTCACTGCCCTCGACAACATCATCGCCCATGAGCAGGAGATGTCGGTCAAGGCTGGCCAGGATGCACTGGCGGAATATGTCCGCACACGCAACCTGACCTTGATCATCGGCACCGTGGCCCTCGTACTGGTGGCGGTCGTCGCTTGGTTGATCACCCGCTCGATTACAGGCCCCATCAATAATGCGGTCAAAATCGCCGAGACCGTCGCAGCCGGCGACCTCACGGTGCAGATCGATGCGGTTTCGACCGATGAAACCGGGCGCCTGTTGCACGCGCTGAAGAACATGAACCAGAACCTGATCAGGATGGTCGGGGAGATCCGGGTTGGAACGGATGCCATCGCCAGGGCTTCTGACGAGATTGCGGCAGGCAACATGGATCTGTCGTCGCGCACCGAGGCGCAAGCCAGTTCGCTCGAAGAGACGGCATCGGCAATGGAAGAACTCACCGGCACCGTAAAGCTCAATTCCGACAACGCCGCCCAGGCGAATGCCTTGGCCAACAGCGCTTCCGGGGTCGCGCTCCAAGGCGGCGAGGTGGTCGCCGACGTGATCAACACGATGGAAGGAATCAAGGATTCCTCGAAAAAAATTGTCGAGATCATCAGCGTGATCGATGGCATCGCGTTTCAGACGAATATCCTGGCGCTCAATGCGGCGGTCGAAGCGGCACGTGCGGGAGAACAGGGGCGCGGCTTTGCAGTGGTGGCCACCGAGGTGCGCAATCTTGCACAGCGTTCTGCAGCAGCGGCCAAGGAAATCAAGATGCTGATCAACGACTCGGTAGGAAAAATCGATTCCGGTGCCGCCCTGGTCGACCAGGCGGGCAATACCATGGGCCAGATCGTGCAGAGCGTAAAACAAGTGGCCGATATCATCGGCGAGATCAGCGCCGCGAGCAGCGAACAGACGGCGGGGATCGAACAGATCAACCATGCCATCCGGCAGATGGACGAGGGCACCCAGCAAAATTCCTCGCTGGTGGAACAGGCCGCCGCGGCATCCGGCGCCATGCAGCAGCAGGCCGCACATCTGGCGCAGGTGGTCAGCGTGTTCCAGCTCGCGCCTGGCGCGAGCATGGCCCCGCCTCCCGGTTCCATGCATTCTCTCGCCAGTTCCAGGCACGCTGCCGTGTTGCCTCCTGCCCGCACCAACACGGGAAATGCGCCGGCCGTCGCCCCCGCCACGCGTGCCGGGGAATGGGCGGGGCTTTGACACGCCAGCCTGGGTACGCGCAGCGGCGAAAGGCGGGGAAAATATCGTCCCGTTGGGGCATGTAGAAAATTCCGGAAATGCCGCGAGCACTGCGGCAGGCGATCGACCGGCTTCCAGTTGGCACGGCATTCGATCGGCGTACGGGCTGCCCACCCTTGCGCTTACCGTCCGCGCCGGCGATCGCGTGCGGGCAGCGCCGTTCCACCCGGCTCACGTTGCCGGCGTCGGCCAGCGGTCCTTCAGCCGACAAGCTGGTGCTGTCGGCGGTTGGGGGCAAGGGCTTCCACGCCGGCGAGTGCGCGGCTGCGTATCACGGCGAGACTCATGGGGTTCCTGGCGAGTGAGGATGCGCAGGATGGTGGCACCGCTTTGGAGAGCGCTTGTTGAGCACACCCGATCCTGCATCGTGTCCAGGTTCAGAGCGCCTGACAAAACCTCCATGCCTGCGTTACAGCGTCTCGCCGTACAGACATACTGTCTTCGCGCTGCGCCTCGCCTCAGGGCCTTGGCCTGAAGGTTTGCCAGGCGCTCTTGACGCCTGGAGGAGGTTTCAGACGTCGCGCAAGGTCACGACCGGCATCGTCAGCGCGCGCTTGTCCTTGAAGAAAGCGATATCGAACAGGGCCGCCGCACCGGCGACCTCTTTTCCAAGCTGGCGCAGCAGGGACGCTGCCGCTTCGATGGTGCCGCCGGTAGCCAGCACGTCATCGACGATCAGCACGCGCTGGCCCTTGATGCGCTCCGGTTGGATCTCGATGGTCGCGCTGCCGTATTCGCGCTTGTAATCGATGCTGATCGCCTTGCCTGGCAATTTGCCTGCCTTGCGCGCCATGGCGAAGCCGACCTTGTGCTCGAGGGCAAGGGCGCCGGCGATCATGAAGCCGCGCGCGTCCATGGCAAGGATGAAGTCGAAGTGCAATGCATCGGTCTGCGCGTGCAGGGTATCGATGGCGAGGCGCCAATGGTCGGGATTGTCGAAAATGCAGCCGACGTCGATGAAACTGACGCCCGGTTCCGGGTAATCCTGGAAAAATTCCAGCGGAACGCTGTTGAAATCATTCATATGGGATAGATGCTCGTGAGGTGAAGCGAATGGGTGAGTACGCCATTATCGCCGGTCTGCGCATCTTGCGCTTGGCCGCCGGGACCCCCGGCCGAAGCGGAGCGCCGTACCGATCCCGACCTGACGCGCGCCTGATCGGAACGACAAGCACAACACGCATCAACCGGCCTGCCCGAGGATGCTTCATTTTCGTAAAAGCGGACCTACGCACCCATCATGATTTTGCGTGGTTTTTCGTGAGATATCGCTCGCCGCAAATACACACGCATTTTCCGCCATTTCACGATACCGCCGTCGCTGTCGCATATCGGAATGTATTTTTTTGTTTAGCATCCCGAAAATTTTATTTGATATTGACTTCCAGCAAGCGAGACTGCATTGTTTGAGTTCCAAATAGGGATTGCAATGGCAGGCGTCAAATGTCCGATGCGTCAATCGACGCAGCCCTTGCTCCATGCGGAATAAATGGTCGATAACCATTTTCTTCGTTCACATAAATATATCGGGATATAAAAACGTGAAAGCTCTCGTTGCGCTGATGGTAAGTGCCGGCATCATTTCGCCGGTTTTCGCTGCAGGTTCCACCATCGCGGCTGCGCCTGCCCAAGCCAAAGCCGCCATGCAAAAAACGCCGGTCAAGGTCACCTCGGTAGAAGGCATTACCGAATATCGCCTGGCAAACGGCCTGCGCGTGCTGCTGTTTCCGGACGCCTCCAAGCCGACGCTGACGACGAATATGGTCTACATGGTCGGTTCGCGCCATGAGAACTACGGCGAAACCGGCATGGCGCACCTGCTCGAGCACCTGCTGTTCAAGCCGACCGCCAATTTCGGCGTCAAGAAAGGCACCAAGAGCCCGGTTGAGGTGCTCAATGGACTCGGCGCCGACTTCAACGGCACCACCTGGTATGACCGTACCAATTATTATGCGACCTTCCCCGCGAACGACGCCAACCTGAATACCATGCTGGCGCTGGAAGCGGACCGCATGATCAACGCCCCGATTTCCCAGGACGACCTGTGGAATACCAAGGAAAACAAGGGCGAGATGACGGTCGTGCGCAACGAATTCGAGATCGGCGAGAGCAACCCGATCCGTGTCACGCTGCAGCGCCTGCAGGCCGTTGCCTACGACTGGCACAACTACGGCAAGTCGACCATCGGTGCGCGTTCCGACATCGAGCAAGTGAACATCCCGCGCCTGCGCGCATTCTACAAGCAGTACTACCAGCCGGATAACGCCGTGCTGATCGTCGCCGGCCGCTTCGACGAAGCCAAGGTGCTGGCGCAAGTGAATACCCTGTTCGGCAGGATCCCGAAACCATCGCGCGTGATCCAGCCGACCTATACGGCCGAGCCGACCCAGGACGGCGAGCGTTCCGTGGTCGTACGCCGCGCCGGCGGCACGCAGTTCGTCGGCGCCGGCTACCACGTCGCGCCGAGCGGGCATCCGGACGCCGCCGCGCTGCAGGTACTGGCGCGCGTGCTGACCGACGCGCCATCGGGCCGCCTGCACAAGGCACTGGTGGAAGCCAAGCTGGCGACCGGCGTGAACGTCATGGCGGTCAGCAACCTCGAGCCTGGCTACCGCATCTTCGGCGCCGTGGTACCGAAGGGCCAGCCGCTGGCCCCGGCCCAGGAAACGCTGCTCAAGGTGCTGGAAGACCTGAAATCGAACCCGGTCACCGAAGAAGAAGTGGCGCGCGCACGGCAGGTGATTTCGAAGAACATCGAGCTGGCCATGAACGACAGCGCCAGCCTGACGATCGGCCTGACCGAAGCCATGGCGGCGGGCGACTGGCGCCTGTTCTTCGTGAACCGCGACCAGGTCGAAAAGACCGACGCCAAGGCGGTGCAGGCGGCCGCCGAAAAATACCTGAAGGCGTCGAACCGCACGCTGGCCGTGTTCGTGCCGACCGACGCCCCGGACCGCACCGATGTGCCGGGCAAGACCGACATCGCGGCGGTGGTCAACGACTACAAGGGCCGGGCGGTGGTGGCGCAGGGCGAAGTGTTCGACCCGAGCCCGGCCAACATCGAAGCGCGCACCCAGCGCTTCCAGCTGGCTAACGGCCTGAAAGGCGCACTGCTGCCGAAGAAGACCAAGGGCAACCTGGTCACCGCGACGATCCGCCTGCGCTTCGGTACCGAAGAAGCGCTGCGCAACAAGGCGACCACCGGCAGCTTCGCGGCCGGCCTGCTGACCTACGGCACCCAGGAGAAAACGCGCCAGCAGCTGAAGGACACCTTCGACAAGCTCAAGGCCCAGCACCGCATTTCCGGCGGCGCCGAATTCCTCAACGCGTCGGTGACGACCACGCGCGAGAACCTGCCGGCCGTGATGGACCTGGTTGCCGAGGTGCTCAAGAAGCCGGCGTTCGCCGCCACCGAATTCGGCGAGTTCCAGCGCGCGAGCATCAACGCGACCGAGCAGGCGATTCCGGAACCGAATCCGCAGGCCAGCGTTGCGCTCGGCCGCCTGCTCGACACGACCCCCGAGGGCCACGTCAAGCACGTGCTGACGCTGCAGGAACAGCTGGCTGCGCAGAAGGCGGCCAAGGTGGAAGACGTGAAAGCCTTCCATGCCGCCTTCTACGGTGCGAATAACGCCACCTTCGCCGCGGTTGGCGACTTCGATCCGGTCGCGCTGAAAGCGCAGGTCGAGCGCCTGTACGGCAACTGGAACGCGCAGCAGAAATATGTGCGCGTGCCGTCCGCCGTCAAGCCGGTCGCCGGCCAGAAACTGGCGCTCAAGACCCCGGACAAGGCCAGCAGCCTGTTGCTGGCGGTGTATCCGGTGCCGTTAAAAGATGACGCGAAAGCCTATCCGGCGCTGGTGATGGCGAACTACATGCTGGGCGGCGGCGCGCTGCGTTCGCGCCTGGCCGACCGCATCCGCCAGAAGGAGGGCCTGTCCTACGGCGTCGGCTCGCAGTTGAACATCCCGGAGCGTGACGCTGCCGGCATGTGGATCGCGTATGCGATGAGCGCTCCGCAGAACGCGTCGAAGGTGGAGGCGGTGCTGCGCGAGGAGCTCGAGCGGGCGGTGAAAGAGGGCTTTACCGAAGCGGAACTGCTCGAGGCGAAAAAGGGCTGGCTGCAGGGCGAGGAAGTCTCGCGCACGTCCGACGAGGCGCTGGCCGAGGCCTTGTCCGACTACCTGTCGCTGGACCGGACGATGGCCTTCGACGGCGCGGTCGAAGACCAGGTGCGCAAGCTGACGCTGGCCCAGGTGAACGAGGCGATGCGCGAGTTCATCAAGCCGGCCGCCATCTCGTTTGTCGCGGCGGGCGATTTTGCGAAGGCGGCAAAGGAAAGCAGCGGCATCAAATAAAGGGGCGCCCCGTCCTGCTCAGGATAACGCCCGGTCATCCGGGCGTATTTTTATGGCGCCAGGGTGGGCAGGCACCGATCTGCCTGAAAGAGGAGCGAGCGGTGTCAGGCTTCCGACGGTGCCGGCCCGCTGCCGAAGGCCGGCTCCGCCAGGGCCTGCAAGTGTGTGCGTACGTCGCCGGGCCAATCCGCAACCAGGGCAGCGAACCGCTCGCCATCTCCCGCAAACAGGGCGCGCGTCGCCTCCTCGAAGCCCGCCGCATCGCCCATCAGCTCATGCATGAAACGATAGGCCGAATCGCGCGCTGCGCGCATCGTGTCGGCCTCGCGTGCATCGCGCGAGGCGT
>JBBWZO010000143.1:0-11943 GCA_039649125.1 Massilia sp.
TCCCGGCTACGTGTATGCCCGTCCCGAATGGCGCCGCGACCGTAACGGATGGGTCCTCGAGCGCGGCGGCTGGCGCAGCGGCGATCGTGCCGACCGCGTGCTGGCAGGCCGCGACCGCGACCGCGACCGCGTCCCGAACCGCTACGACCGCGACCGCGATAACGATGGCGTCCCGAACCGTGCCGATGCCCGTCCGAACAACGCCTACCGGTATTGATGGGGCAAGGCCGGCGTCGGCCGGCCTGATGATAAGTAAGATGAACAAGGAACGGCCGCAACAGCGGCCGTTCCTTGTTTACTGGTTTCTTATTTTTCTTATTTCTTATTTCTTATTGCCCTTTACCATGGTTTGTTATTGGCCCGTTACCGGTTCAGGGAGTTCGCCACGATCTGCAGCACCTGGGGAGCAAAGCGCGGGTGCTGTTCGACCAGCATTTTGGTGTAGGTGAGGATATGGTCGGCGGTGATGTTCGCGTGCGCCAGCTTGGTACGGTAGAGAATGGGGTGGACGCAATCCATGAAGGCGATGTTGTCCAGCGGTGGCATGCCTTTCCTGCGCAGGTGCTCGACCAGCGGGTGGCCTTCCTTCACATACAGGAAGGTGTTCTGCTGGTACCAGTATTCGACGTCGGCGGCGCCCCAGAACAAGGGACGGAACAGGTCGAACACCACGTAGCCCTGGTTCCGGAACTGCTGCGCCCAATAGGTGTGCGGCTGCTCGTTGACGTGGTTGGTGCCGCCCTGTTGCGTATAGGCGGCGCCGAACATGATCACATCCGACAGGTCGGTGAGCGATTGGACGAAGGTCGCCGCCGACGACGCTTCCAGGTGTTCCGCCACTTCCAGCGAGACGGCCAGGTCGAAGCGGACGTCGCCCGGCAGGACGATGCGCTGGTTCAGGTCGACCGCCTCGAACAGGATCGCCGGGTCGACCATGTTGGCCTGGTTGTTCCAGTCACCGTCCAGGCCGACCGTCAGCTCCGCACCCTGTTCCCGGAACGCCTTCAGCCAAGTGCCGCGGCCGCAGCCGAGGTCGACCACGGTGCGCGGCGCGTAGAACGAGGTCAGGAACTCGATAAATCGGCGGGCGCTGCGGTAAGAACCGTCCATCTGGGACTGGTAAAACGCATCACCGTAGTGTGCGACTTCATTTCCCTGGGGTGCGCTATGGGTCACGTCGGTCTCGCTGGTTATTGAAAATGCTAATTCTACTGAGCATCAGAGCCTGATCGTCGGCGGAGTTGAGGGGCCTTCCGGTTTCACTTCACCGGTTTGACTGTCGCCCGGATTGACCAATTGACAGTGCCGAAACGCATCCTCATAATCGATCTCTTGAGCGCCGGACCGCCGGTCCGCTGTTCCCATCGTCCGGCCGCTGCGCCGGATCTCACTGTCGAAGAACCGCCATGCCACCTACCGTCAAAGTCATCAGTCTCGCCCGCAGTCTGGAGCGCCGGGCCACTTTCGCGGCAAGCAACGCGCATATCGACTTCGCATTCTTCGATGCCGTCGAGGGTGCGAGCGTGATGGGGCATCTCCACGCGCTCCCCGAGCTGTTCGATCGGGACGTCGCCTACCTGCCCGGCGCGGTCGGCTGCGCCCTGTCGCACCTGACCCTATGGAAAGAGGCGGCCGACACCAACAAGGTCGTCACCGTGCTCGAAGACGATGCGATCCTGCGTTTCGACTTTCACGAACAATACGCGCACGCCCTCAAGAAGCTGCCGGCCGACTGGGACATGGTCGTCTGGGGGTGGAATTTCGACTCGGTGGTGAACCTGAACGTCATGCCGGGTATCTCTCCCGTCGTGATGACCTTCAATCAGAACCAGTTGCGCGAATCGATCCCCGCCTTCCAGGAGTTGACGATCGCACCGCAACTGCTGCCGCTGAGCCATTGTTTCGGCACGCCGGCCTATTCGATCAGCCCGGCCGGTGGCAGGAAGTTCATCGAGAACTGCTTTCCGCTGAACAATTTCAAGCAGGTCGTCCCCGGATTGCCCTATCCGTTGCCGAACAACGGCATCGACATGGTGATGAACCGCATCTACGGCGCGACCCGGTCGTTTTGCAGCATGCCGCCGCTGGCCGTGACGGAAAACGATACGCCGAACTCGACGATCGGGACCGGGGTGAGGTAAGCGGGGGGGCCGCGAGAGATGGACCTGGAAGAACTTGGAATGAACCTGAAAAGCAAAGGCCACCCGCAGGTGGCCTTTGCTTTTCAGGCACGTGTCGTCGTGCGCCGCCGGTCGGCGGACGTGTCGACGCTCAAGACCTCGTTCAGGCGCGAGACGAGGTTCTGGCGCGCCTCGATGGCGTGCTCGTCGGATAGTGCTACCGCCCGGTTGACATCGCCTGACTTGATGGCGTTCGCAATCGTCTCGTGTTCGTCCCAGATCGCTTCGCGTTGCCCGGCCGACTGCAATACCGCGCCCATCACGCGCCGCAGGTGTACCCAGTGCATCTGGGTGGTCTCGATGATGAGCGGATTGCCCGAGGCCCGGTAGATCGCCATGTGGAAGGCGAGGTCGGCCTCGACCATTGCCTTCACGTCCGTGCCGCGCGCGGCGCGCCTGCCGGCCTCGATGACTTCCGTACCGATATCGGCCTTGCGTTCCGCGGCCAGCCTGGCCGCCAGCGTATCGAGCGCGCCGCGCACCTGGTACAGGTTGCCGATCCATTGCGGGTCCAGTTCGGCGACGAGAATGCCGCGTCCCGGCGCGTCCTGGACCAGGCCATCCTTCTTCAGCAGCCGGAGCGCCTGCAGGACGGGCGAGCGCGATACGTTCATCTGCTCCGCGATGTCTTCCTGGGTGATGCGGGTTCCAGGCGGGAGCGAGCCATCGCTGATCGCGTCGAGCAATGACTTGTAGACCTCATCGACGAGGTCAGGGCGTACCTGAATTTTTGAAAGTTTAGTGAGCATAGTGGCACCTTTGTATTCAGTATACGGAAACAGGGCGCGAAGTCAATTTTGGTGTGTACGTGCGCGTTGCGTGTTGATGAATTTTTTTTGAAAGTGCTTGACTTTGAGGTGGACGGCACCAACAATGTACTCTGTATACAGAATACTGAAGGCAGCAGAGGCTTGCAGTGAAGTCGCGAGTCAGTAGCTGAAAGCCGGAGGAGGGCGAGGCAGTGCAGACTCGCCGCAGTACACAGCAGGCAGTAACTCAAAAAATTTTGTTCCCAATCTTTGTATACAGAATACTGAACGCAAGACGGCCGCCGAGCCTTATTCCGAGGAGACACCATGAATACCCGTGACAAGACCGCAGAGACCGCCAGCCAGCCCGTCGTCAAGAAACTGATCCCCTTCGGCGGCTACCACACCAATAAAGTACCGGGCCATGATCCCGAGCTGACCGAAGTGGGGCCGGGTACGCCGATGGGCGAATACATGCGCCGCTTCTGGCATCCGGTCTGCATGTCGCTGGAACTGACCGACACCCCGCACTTCCTGAAGATCCTCGGCGAAGAACTGGTCGCCTTCCGCGACAAGTCCGGCCGCGTCGGCCTGCTGCATGCGCACTGCGTGCACCGCGGCGCCTCGCTCGAGTACGGCGCGATTCAGGAGAAGGGCATCATGTGCTGCTACCACGGCATGGTGTTCGACATCGACGGTACCTGCCTGCACGTGCCCTTCCCGAAGGGCGAGGAGAAGGAAGCCGAGCGCTACGCCTGCTCGATCAAGCAGGGCGCCTATAAGGCATTCGAGCGCAACGGCCTGGTGTTTGCCTACATGGGCCCGCCGGAGGAAGAGCCGCCGTTCCCCGAGTGGGAAGGCAATTTCACTGTCGCCGAAGGCGACGAGCTGGTCCCGTACAGCAACTTCCAGCACTGTAACTGGCTGCAGGTGCAGGACAACGCCGCCGACAACTTCCACCCGACCGCGCTGCACGCGGCCAAGAACGTCGTCAACGGCCAGTACCAGGGCACCACCTTCGACGAGGTCGGGGCGGCCTCGATGGAAGTGGCGCCGGACATGCAGTTCATCCCGATTCACCAGGGCCGGGGCCTGGCCTGTGCCGGCGCGCGCCGCGTGAACAAGGACAGGCTGTTCGTGCGCGTCCAGCACCAGGTGCTGCCGAACCTGAGCCTGCACGCCTATACCTCGGAGGACGGCTCGAAGAAAAAGCTGTTCAGCCGCTTCCACATCGTGCGCTGGACCGTGCCGGTCGACGACGTCAACAGCAAGATGATCGGCTGGCGCGTGATGGGTCCCGGCATCGACACGCGCGGCGTCGGTAACAAGGAGATGGTCGGCTATGAAACCATCGACTTCCTCGAAGGCCAGGTCGCGATGCGCCGGCCCGAGCGCTTCGGCAAGTACAAGCTCGAAGACCTGCCGCCGATTCCTTCGGACCACCGTGCGCGCGAGAACTACAAGGAGTGCCAGTACGCGCCGGGCGACTACGAAGCCATCATCAGCCAGCGCCCGATCGCGGTCCACGCGCTGGAGAACCCGACCAAGTTCGACGCCGGCGTCTTCCAGTTCCGCAAGATGCTGCGCGACGCGGTGCGCGGCACCAACCCGGCCGCCGGCCCGCAGCAGTTCGCCGCCTGGCTGCGCGAGAACGCCGCCGCCCCGAACAGCTATTGCTCGGGTAACGTGCTGGAAGTGCCGGAAGGCGCCACGGTCGAGGAAGAGGTGGCCCGCCGCCGCCATGTGACGCGCCAGATCGTCGCCATCCTCACCGAGAGCGAGACGATGAAGGGCGGCGAGCGCGCCGATTTCGTCCGCCGCCGCTTCGACGAGCTCGAACAGTCGACCAGGAGCTGAAGCCCGCTTCAGCCACCCGGCGCGCAGCGCCAGGCCGGGGCGCAGACCCCGGCCATCAAGGAGACAGACATGGAAATGACTCAGAATTTCATCGGCCTCAGCCGTCCACAGACGGGGCTGTCGCTGCTCGTGCGCCAGATCCGTTTCGAGGCGAACGGCATCAATTCCTATGAACTGGTGGATCCGGCCGGCGAGGTGCTGCCGCCGTTCACGGCCGGCGCCCACATCGACATCCACCTGCCCAACGGCGCCGTCCGCCAGTATTCGCTCTGCAATGCGCCGGCGGAGCGGCACCGGTACGTGATCGCGGTGCTGCGTGACGAGAAGGGCCGGGGCGGCTCGAAAGCCCTGCACGACTCCCTGCGGGTGCAGGACATTGTCACCGTCAGCCAGCCGCGCAACAATTTCAGGCTGGTGCCGGAGGCGAAGAAGGTCATCCTGCTGGCCGGCGGCATCGGCATGACGCCGCTGAAGTCGATGGCCCATGCGCTGGAAGCGGCAGGCGTCCCGTTCGAACTGCATTACTGCGCGCGCAACGCCGGGTGCGTGGCGTTCAGAGAACAGCTCGACACGCCATGGGAGCACGGACAGCTGCACTTCCATTTCGACCATGGCGACCCTGCCAGGGGCCTGGACATCGCCGGGCTGCTCGGCGCGCCGGGCGACGGCACCCACCTGTTCTATTGCGGACCGGCCGGCTTCATGAAGGCGTGCGCCGAGGCGGCCAGCCACTGGCCGGCGGGCACGGTGCACTTCGAGCACTTCAAGGCGCCGGAGCCGGCGCCGAACGAAGCCGGCACGACCGGCGCACCGGGCAGCTTCATGGTGAAGATCGCCAGCACCGGCGCCATGCTCGAGGTGCCGGCCGAGCGCAGCATCGCCGACGTGCTCGAGGCGGCGGGCGTGCGCATCGAGACCTCATGCCAGGCCGGGCTGTGCGCCACTTGCAAGATCCGCTATCTCGAGGGCGAAGTCGACCATCGGGACTACATCCTGGGCGCCGACGAGCAGGGCCAGTGGCTCACCGCCTGCGTCTCGCGGGCCACCAGCGGCGTACTGGTGCTCGACCTGTAGCAAACAGCAGCGGACCGCGATGCCGGTCCGTTCCTTTATCAGACCATCCGAGGAGACAACCATGCTGGACAAAGTAAAACACGTGCCGGACGCCGAGCCGACCGCCCTGCAACGCGATGCGAAACGCTCGATCTATTACCCGAAGCAGGAAGGGGTCATCTATCCCCAGATCCCGTCCTTCGACAACGTCGAGGAGGAGCGCCGGCACCGCAAGGAGCGCCTGGTCGCCGCCTGCCGCGCCTTTGCCCAGCAGGGCTATGACTACGGCTTCGCCGGCCACCTGACGGTGCGCGATCCGGAGCGTCCGGAGCTCTACTGGACCAATCCGATGTGCGTGCATTTCTCGCAGGTGAAGGTGTCGAACCTGATCCTGGCCGACCACAAGGGACGCGTGGTGGAGGGCGATTACGCGATCAACCGCGCCGGCTTCGTGCTGCACGCGGCCGTGCACGAAGCCCATCCCGACATCATGGCGATGTGCCACGCCCATACCGTCTACGGCACCGCGTTCGCGGCGCTGGGGCGCCCGCTCGACCCGATCAGCCAGGACGCGGCCGCGTTCTTCGAAGACCACATCGTCATCAAGGACGAAGCGGGGCAGGTCGCGGTGGAGGAAAAGGCCGGCCTGTCGGTGTGCGACTGGTTCAAGGACGTCAAGGCGGCAATCCACCAGAACCACGGGCTGCTCACCGCCAGCCGCCACAGCATCGAGTCGGCCGCGTTCTGGTTCATCGCGCTCGAGCGCTGCTGCCAGCAGCAGCTGCTGGTGGAGGCGACCGGCATCAAGCCGCTGATGGTGCCGCCGGAGCGCTCGCGCTACAGCCGCGAGCATGTCGGCAGCGAATACATCGGCTGGCTGCACTTCCAGCCGATCTATGACCAGCTGGCGAAGACGCAGCCCGACATGTTCGACTGAGGTTCGACTGAGCGAAGGGAGACCACACAGCTCTACTGCATCGTAGCTTTACCGCATTGTTCCCGGCCGCCGCCCGCGGCGGCCACCACAGGACGATAGACCACGGAAGCGGCATCCGCATGGCGACTGACCGGGCACGTCCCACAACCATCTGGAGACAAACAATGTTAAGCACAACCACGCTGGTCGGTGGCGCCGCCACCCGCGACGAGGCCGCGGCGGCCTACGCCAAGGTCACCTGGCGCCTTCTTCCCTTCCTGTTCATCTGCTACGTCTTCGCTTACCTCGACCGGGTGAACGTGGGCTTCGCCAAGCTCAAGATGATGAGCGACCTCGGTTTCAGCGAGGCGGTCTACGGGCTGGGGGCGGGCGTCTTTTTCGTCGGCTACCTGCTGTTCGAGGTGCCGAGCAACCTGATCATGCTGAAAGTCGGCGCGCGGGTCTGGATCGCCCGCATCATGATCACCTGGGGCATCATCTCGGGCTCGATGATGTTCGTCACCACCCCGACCAGCTTCTACATCCTGCGCTTCCTGCTCGGCGTCGCCGAAGCCGGCTTCATCCCGGCGATCCTGCTGTATCTGACCTACTGGTTCCCGGCCTCCAGGTGCGGCAAGGTGACGGCGCTGTTCCTGACCGGCATTCCGATGTCGGGCGTGATCGGCGGGCCGCTGTCCGGCTTCATCATGGCCACCATGGACGACGTGCAGGGCCTGGCTTCCTGGCAGTGGCTGTTCGTGCTCGAAGCGATCCCGACCGTCGTGCTGGGCTTTATCGCCTGTTTCTTCCTCAACGATAAGATTTCGGACGCCAAGTGGCTGACCGAGCGCCAGAAAAGCATCCTCGAGCACGAGCTGAGCAAGGACCAGCACGGCAAGCACCATGCGATGCGCGACGGCTTCACCACGCCGCGCGTCTGGCTGCTGAGCGTCATCTACCTGTTCTTCACGATGGGCCTGTACGGCGTCAGCTTCTGGCTGCCGTCGATCGTCAAGGCCAGCGGCGTCGAGAATGCGCTCGATATCGGCCTGCTGACGACGATTCCCTACGCCTTCGCCACCCTCGCGATGATCCTCACCGGCCGCAGTTCGGATGCACGCGGCGAACGCCGCTGGCACCTGGCACTGGCCGGGATCGCCGGGGCGGTGGGCCTGGCCTGGAGCGTGGCCTATGCCGACAACACGCCGGTGGCGATGCTCGCGCTGACCCTGGCGACGATGGGCATCATGACGACGATCTCGCAATTCTGGACCTTGCCTCCCGCCATCCTCAGCGGCGCGGCGGCGGCGGCCGGCATTGCGATCGCCAACTCGGTGGGCAGCGTGTCCGGCCTGGTCGCGCCTTACCTGCTGGGTGTCGTCAAGACCACGACCAACAGCACCGACAGCGGCGTACTCGTGCTGGCCGTATGCCTGGTCGTGGGCAGCCTGCTGGTGTTTACCGTTCCGGCCAAACTGGTGAACCGTAAATAAGCGCAAATAAGCGCAAGTAAGAGGGCCAATAAGGAAGGCCAGCAAGATGGCCACCGTCCCGGCCGCGCGATTCAACTCGCGCTTGCCGGGAGCGGTATGTGCAACACTTCCAGGAGTTCCATCGGATGAAAAAAACGACATTTGCATTGGCCCTGCTCGGCATGGCCGCGGGAGCGGCATCGGCCCAGAGTGCGGTCACCGTCTACGGCCTGCTCGACACGGCAGTCGTCCACGAAGGGGGCGGCAGGAACGGCTCGGTGACCAGGATCAGCAGCGGCGTGGGCGCCGGCTCGCGCCTGGGCTTCAAGGGCAGCGAGGATCTGGGCGGCGGCCTGTCGGCCGTGTTCCTGCTCGAATCCGGCTTCCAGGGCGACACCGGCGAGATGGGGCAGGGCGGCCTGCTGTTCGGGCGCCAGGTCTACGTCGGCCTGCAGGGCCGCTTCGGCGCCGTCACGGTCGGACGCCAGTACACCCCGCAGTACATGACCGTCGTCATGGGCGACCCCTTCGGCTCGGGCTACAGCGGCGACACCAAGAACATCATGGCCACCACCGGCAACTCGTTCAGCCGGATGGACAACACGGTCAAGTACGTCTCTCCGAGCCTCAAAGGTGTGGTGCTCGAACTGGTGGCCGCGCCCGGCGAGGTCGGCGGGGACAGCGCCGCCGGCCGCCAGCTCGGCGCCGCCATCGACTACACGGCCGGGCCGCTGCGCCTGCGCTTCGGCTACCACGACCGCAACAACGATACCGCCACCTTGAAAGGAACGCGCAACGGCAGGAACCTGGTGCTGGCGGCTGTCTACGATTTCAAGGTCGTCAAGGCGCACCTTGCCTACGGCACCAACCGCGGCGTGAACAGTTCCGTGCTGCGCAATAACGCCAACCCCTTCGGCTACGCGAGCACGCCGGTGCCGTCGACCGACAGCAAGGACTTCCTCGCCGGGATCACGGTACCGTTCGGCCCCCATGCCTTGCTCGCCTCGTATATCCGCAAGGACGACCGCACCTTCCGCAACCAGGATGCGCGCCAGATGGCGGTCGGCTACCGCTATGGCCTGCCGAAGCGCACGGAGTTGTATGCCTCGTATGCGCGCATCGACAACCGCAACGGCGCTTCGTACACGGTGGGCAGCGCCATCGAATCGGGAACGGGGAACAGGGCGGCCAGCGCGGGCATCCGCCACGCGTTCTGACCTGGTTTCATGCGTGGGCCGAAGCAGGCTCACGGAAAACAAAAAAGGGTTACATGCCGAAGCGTGTAACCCTTTTTCTTTTACTGCGAATTCTTGGGGTGGCTGATGGGACTCGAACCCACGACAACAGGAATCACAATCCTGGACTCTACCAACTGAGCTACAGCCACCACTGTCTTGCTGTTTGTCTTCAGTGCTGCGAAGACAGAACAAGATTATACAAACTCCGGAGCAAACTGGCAAATCTAATTGTTCTGTCGGATCAACATTTTTTTGGCACCCTCGGTTTCCACCTCGTGTACCGGTGGATCGAGCCCGAGCAGGCCGGTGAACGCGGCGGACAGGGCGGTGGCGCTGGCGCTCGTGTAGCCGTCCAGGCGGGCAGGGACCGGCTCCTGCGCCTGCGCCTGACGTGCCAGCGCAGCGGCGGCAAGCAGCCGCGCCAGCTGGCGGGCGACGGCGTCGCCAGTGTCGACCAGCACCACCTCCCGCCCCGTTTGCGCTGCGATCACGCGTTCGATCGAGGCTTGTACCAGCGGGTAGTGGGTACAGCCCAGCACCAGGGTGTCGGCGCCGGCGTCGAGCAACGGCGCGATGAAGCGGCGCAGCAGGGCGTCGGTGGCGCTTGAGTCCAGCTCGCCGAACTCGATCTGGTCGGCCAGGCCGATGCAGGGCTGCAGCAGGAAGCGGGCGCCGGTCGCGGCGCTGATCTGGTCGCGCAGCAGCAGGAATTTATTGCCTGACAGGGTGCGCTCGGTGGCCAGTACGCCGACGATGCCGCTCCTGGTTGCGGCGGCGGCCGGTTTCAGGCCCGGTTCGACGCCGACGATCGGCATGCCGGGATAGCGTTCGCGCAGCACGGCGATTGCCGCCACGGTGGCTGTGTTGCAGGCGACGACGATGGCTTTCGCGCCTTGCGCATGCAAAAAGGCGCCGATGGCGAGCACGCGTTCGATGACGACGTGTTCGGGCTTGTCGCCGTAGGGGGCGAAGCCGGAATCGGCGAAGTACAGGAGGTGTTCGTGTGGCAGTTGCGCGCGGATGTGGCGCAGGACCGAGAGGCCGCCGACGCCGGAATCGAAGATGCCGATCGGGGCGTCGGGGGAGGAGGGAAGTAGGGTCATGGAGTGCTTGTGCGCCATGCGAACTGTAGTTGAACGTGGGCGGATTTAGTCCCCGGACTAAATCCCCCGCCCACCCTACGTCCCTCCGGCAACCGTTAGCGGATGCTTTAGACGACTGCGACCGGAATGCCTTTCAGCGATTCGATCTTCGCCGACCATTCCTTCGGACCGGTGGTGTGCACCGAGGTACCGCTGGAGTCGACCGCCACCGTCACCGGCATGTCGGTCACGTCGAATTCGTAGATCGCTTCCATGCCCAGGTCTTCGAAGCCGACCACCTTGGCCGACTTGATCGCCTTCGACACGAGGTAGGCCGAGCCGCCGACCGCCATCAGGTAGGCCGACTTGTGCTTCTGGATCGATTCGATCGCCATCGGGCCGCGTTCGGCCTTGCCGATCATCGAAATCAGGCCGGTCTTCTCCAGCATCATGTCGGTGAACTTGTCCATGCGGGTCGCGGTCGTCGGGCCGGCCGGGCCCACGACTTCGTCGCGCACCGGGTCGACCGGGCCGACGTAATAGATCACGCGATTGGTGAAGTCCACCGGCAGCGGCTCGCCCTTGGCCAGCATGTCCTGGATGCGCTTGTGCGCGGCGTCGCGGCCGGTCAGCATCTTGCCGTTCAGCAGCAGGGTTTGGCCCGGCTTCCAGGATGCGACTTCTTCCCTGGTGAGGGTGTTGAGGTCGACGCGCTTCGACTTCTCGGTGTCCGGGGTCCACTGCACGTCAGGCCAGGTCGACAGCGAAGGCGGTTCGATGTAGGCCGGGCCCGAGCCGTCGAGCACGAAGTGCGCGTGGCGGGTGGCGGCGCAGTTCGGGATCATCGCCACCGGCTTCGATGCGGCGTGGGTCGGGTACATGCTGATCTTCACGTCCAGCACGGTCGTCAGGCCGCCCAGGCCCTGGGCGCCGATGCCCAGCGCATTGATCTTGTCGCACAGTTCGATACGCAGCTCTTCCAGCTTGTTCTGCGGGCCGCGCTGCTTGAGCTCGTACATGTCGATGTCTTCCATCAGCGACTCTTTTGCCATCAGCATCGCCTTTTCGGCGCTGCCGCCGATGCCGATGCCGAGCATGCCCGGCGGGCACCAGCCGGCGCCCATCAGCGGCACGGTCTTGAGTACCCAGTCGACCAGCGAGTCGGACGGATTCAGCATCACGAACTTGGTCTTGTTTTCCGAGCCGCCGCCCTTGGCCGCGACCTTGACGTCGACGGTGTCGCCCTCGACCAGTTCCATGTGGACCACGGCCGGGGTGTTGTCCTTGGTGTTCTTGCGCTCGAAGTGCGGGTCGGCCACGATCGAGGCGCGCAGCTTGTTGTCGGCGAAGTTGTACGCACGGCGCACGCCTTCGTTGACGGCGTCGGTGACGGTGC
>JBBWZO010000134.1:0-3715 GCA_039649125.1 Massilia sp.
AACTGGTTGTGGACCTACAATCACGACCGGCCCAACATGGCACTCGGCGGCATTACACCAAAACAGAAACTTGCCCTTGCCGCTTAACCTCTACTTTTAGCCCGCTCTAAAAATGGGGGGATTACCGGGGTATATCAGGTACAAGGAGCCTCTGCAGGGATTCGATGATTTTCGAAGGATACGGGAAGGTACGAACCTGTCCGACTATATCGGATTGACAGAGCAGGGTAAGCTGTATCTTGAACTGCGAGGCGAGCTGGAAAGAAGAAATAAGAACGAAAGACGATGAAGGCGCGTCTTCAGTTCGCCGCGTGATACTGGCGCCGGTCCGCAGTCCTGGAGCGCCAGCCTATCCTTCTCGCTCCGGCTCCGCCCTCAGGCATTCTGTTCCGCATTCTGTTCCGCAAAACGCGCATTTCAGCCGCATTCTTTTTTCCCCGGCTTCATGTTTTCCCTATCTTGCTCAGTTGCCGGAGTTCGGTTGCTCGAATGTTAATGCTCAACAACAAAAGGAGAAGAGGGAATGCGCACAAGGATGAAGTGGACCCTGGGATGGCTGGCGATTTGCCCGTTCGCAGCGCAGGCGCAAGTCGACCTGACGGTGCTCGACCGCGACATGGCCGGGCCCCGTGCACAGGTGCTGGTTCTGGGCACCATGCACCTGCGCGAGATGCCGGCCAGCTTCGATCCGGCCGCGCTGAACGGCGTGCTCGACCGGCTGGCGGCGTTCAAGCCCGAGATCATCACCATCGAGAACGAGCCCGGCGAAGAATGCGACATGGCCGCGCGCTATCCCGCACGCTACGGTACCGACTATTGCCCGTCGACGGAGGCGGCCAGGGCCGCGACCGGGCTGGACATGCCCGCAGCGATCGTCGAGGTAGGCAAGACATTGAAAACCTGGCCGGCGCATCCGACCCCGGCCCAGCGGCGGCGCCTGGCTGCGGCCATGCTGGCGGCGAACGACCGCGTCTCGGCCTATGTGCAATGGCTGCACTTGCCGGCAGCCGAGCGCCGTGCCGGCGACAGCCTGAGCCCGGCGCTGGTCGAGCAGTTCGGCAAGTTCGGCAAGCGCAACGACGAGACCTACCAGATGGCGGCCCCGCTTGCCGCGCGGCTTGGCCTGCAGCGCGTCCACGCCGTGGACAACCATACGGGCGACTACATCGACGTGCCCGATACCAAGGCTTTCGTGCGCTCGGTCGAAGCGGCCTGGGCGGCCGACACCGTGCTGAAGGAGCAGATCAAACGGCAGGAACCGCTGAAGCGTGCGCCCGACCTGCTGCCGCTGTACCGCACCCTGAATACGCCCGAGAGCATGCAGGCCTATGCCGAGGGCAACGTCCTCCCGACCATGCGCGCCAAATCGCCGGAAGGCTACCCGCAGATCTGGGTGGCCGGATGGGAAATCCGCAACCTGCGCATGGTCGCCAACATCCGCGAGACCTTCCGCGAACGGCCGGGCGCCCGCGTGCTGACCATCGTCGGCGCCTCGCACAAGCCCTGGTTCGATAGCTGGCTCGGGCAGCTGCAGGGCGTGGATATCGTGGATGTGGCGAAGGTGCTGAAGTAAGGAGTCGGTGCGGCGGCAGCTTCTGGAAGAGGCTGCCTGACGCCGGCTATTGCAGCGGCCGTGGGGCCGGCGACAAACAGATTACGACCCGAGCGCAATCACTTCGTCTCCCGGCCCCGGCCGGCACTCGGCCCCCAGCGGTTCCCAGCCCCGGCGCACGACGATGCGCTCCCTATCGTGGCACAGCTGCACCCGCTGCGCACCGGGCGCCTGCCGGCGCACGAAGGCCTCGATGGCCGCCGGTGTGCTCACCTTCAACGCCAGCGCGTGGATGTCCTCGACCGGGTGGTCGTTCACGTGCACCAGCGGCACGAACTGGCCGGCGAACATCATCGCGTGCGAGGGGATGTGCACCGGGCCGGGCCTGTAACCCTGGGTGTGCAGCCAATGCTGCGCCTGCGTGCGGGTGTCGACCGTACCGTCGAGGCGGCCCCAGGCGCCCGCAAGCAGTTCCGCCACCCACTGGTTGCAGTTCTGGTAGCGCGTGCCGAACGCATAGGCATTCGCGCTGTAGCGGCCGGCCAGCAGGGAAAGGGCGAGCGGCTTGTCGAGCGCCGCCCGTTCCAGCAGCGCACCGTCTGCCTCGGGCAGGAACACCAGCGACATGTGGCCTCGTGTCGGCGCCTCGGCGCCGAGCGCAAAGCCGGCGATGCCCTGGTCGAACAGGCGCGGGCGCGACTCGTCGCAGGCATAGTAGAGCTGGCGCACGGCCCAGGGGCTGCCGGGATTGTCCTTCAGGGCGATGCCGGCATGCGAATACAGCAGGCCAAAGCGGCTCAGGTCCAGGCCCGCGCGCGAGACGAGGGCGACCTTGCCGCCGGAACGCTCGAGTTCGCGCTTCACCACGCCGGCAAAGCGCAGCACGCGGTCCTGGTCGGCCGCGCTGATCTCCGTGGTGCGCGCGCAGAAGGTCGGGATCCCGGCCCAGGCGCTGCCGCCCGCGCAGAACGCCAGCGCCGCAACACCCAGCCGCAGCGGCTGCCGCAGCCGTGCGAGCTTACGCATTGGAATCACGCATCAGATCGCGACTTTTTGCGAGCCCAGTTCGCGGTACCAGTTGTCCTGCAGGGCCAGGAAGAAGGACTGGTTGGTGTCCGCGTGCGCGAATTCGTAGCCGTATTCGCGTTCGTTGACCTGGACCAGTTCGCCCTTCGTCACCTGACGCTGGGCGAGGGCGCGGTTCGGCACGTCGAGGGTGAATTCCTTGACGGCGCCGGCGGCGACCGCACGCAGGGTCATGCGCGTGGTGTCCGCCTTGGCCGGCGCGGCGGCGACGTCGATCACGCGGTACTGGCCGGCGGCCACGCGCTCGTCGCCGCCCGAGCTGTTGCTGGAGGCGCCGATCGAATCGGACACGCTGCCCGACGAGGCCGACCCCGCGCTGGACGCGGAGGAGGCTGCGGTGCTGGCGGCCTGGACAGGCAGGGTGCAGGCGGCGGCGAACAGGGCCAGGCAAGCGGCGCGGGAGAGGGTGGTGAATTTCATGAAACGCTTTCGTAGTCGAGCTGGATAACGCTATGGTACAAGCCGCGAGCGCTGCTGAGAAGGCGCGCGCCAAGCGAACGCACGCATCGGGCCGCAATCTCCCACGGAGCTGCCGTCCAAAACACACGAACATTGCAATGCAAACAAAATTTTCATCGGGAGTCCAGGATGCAAATCATATTTGCAAGGCGTGCGCCGCTGCCACTTTTCCGACGAGCTCTTCTCATTCCTGGCGGCTCAGTTTCGGTTGCTTTGTCGTACACTAAGAGCGCCTAAAAAAACCTCCATAGCCGCGTTGCAGCTCCTCGCCGTACAGGCGTACTGTCTTCGTCGCTGCGTCGGGTGGCCGCATCCCTTGCTCTGAAGGTTTTGTCAGGCGCTCTATCAGGGTGTCGACGAAATCAACCCTTAAAAGTCAGTCTGTTGAGTAGCATTCGTGCCTCTGCCAGCCAGACCCAAGCGGCGGAGATATCCAGTTTGCGGTCGTGATGCATGATGGTGCGTCGCCAGCGCTCGATCCACGCGTGGGTCCGTTCGACAACCCAGCGCTTCGGCAGGGCCACGAAGCCCTTGTCGATTTCTGCAGCCGGGACGGCCCCTTGCGCGGCGTTGTGCAAGGTTCCCGTCGTGCCGTTGCCGGGACGCCGCACGACTTCG
>JBBWZO010000219.1:0-3751 GCA_039649125.1 Massilia sp.
AGCAGTAACAGTGCCCACGTGGCGGAATTGGTAGACGCGCATGGTTCAGGTCCATGTGCCGCGAGGTGTGGGGGTTCGAGTCCCTCCGTGGGCACCACTCTACCGGAAGTAGATCCGCAGCAGTTCGTTGCACCGGTTGTATCGTTGTTAGCAGTTTCAGTGCCCACGTGGCGGAATTGGTAGACGCGCATGGTTCAGGTCCATGTGCCGCGAGGTGTGGGGGTTCGAGTCCCTCCGTGGGCACCATCTACCGGATGTACTCCGCAGTTTGCAGTAGCGTAGGGTGGACTCCCGGGTCCACGCGGAAGGTAGCGCAGTAATCGAAGTGTTAGCAGTTTGCAGTGCCCACGTGGCGGAATTGGTAGACGCGCATGGTTCAGGTCCATGTGCCGCGAGGTGTGGGGGTTCGAGTCCCTCCGTGGGCACCAAAAGCTTTCTGGCGAAAGCCGGCGCAAAACGCCGCAATCTTTGAAAAAGGATTGCGGCGTTTTGCGTTTCTGACTCTATCCTACGCCGCAATTTTTAAAAAGGATTGCGGCGTTTTGCCTTGCAGCCTCCCCCTTTCACTGCGCCGCCAGGTCGTCCAGGATCGGGCAGTCCGAGCGCGCGTCGCCGTGGCAGGAAGCGGCCAGCCGTTCCAGCGTGCGCCGCATCGCCTCCATTTCCGCGATCTTGCGGTTGAGTTCCTCGATATGGGACTGCGCCAGGGCGCGCACGTCGGCGCTGGCGCGGCTGCGGTCCTGCCACAGGGCCAGCAGATTGCGGACCTGTTCGAGCGAGAATCCCAGCGCCCGCGCGCGGTGGATGAACTGCAGCACCTGCACGTCCTGGTGCGAATACACGCGGTAGCCCGCCCCGGTGCGCCGCGCCGACGCGATCAGGCCGATAGCCTCGTAATGCCGGATCATCTTGGCCGATACCTGCGAAGCCTGTGCGGCCTGGCCGATGTTCATCTTTTCCGTGTTCGACATGCTCTTGCTCTCCTTGTACAGGCAGGATATACCTTCCCATCACGGCAAGGTCAAGCATCCTATCGGAACAGCCGTTGCCAAAAGCTCATCGTTGCTAAATAATAGGCTGGTTAGCCCGCAAGTCGTCCATCGTACTTATTGAGAACACCGGGCAGGACACTGCCCGGAACACCGAGGAGACATTGATGTTCACGAGTCCGGAACAATTCGCAAACGCCACCAAAACCCTGTTCGACCTGCAAATGCAGACCTTCGACATGCTCGCCAACAAGACGGTCAAGGGCCTGGAACAGGTGATGGCGCTTAACATGGCCACCGCCCGCAACACGATGGACAAGACGCTCGCGGCCAGCCGCGACATGACCCAGGCCCAGGACGCGCGCGCCGCCTTCGACGCCCTGTCGGCACGCATGAGCCCGGACATGGCCGGCACCGCCGAGTACCGCGAGCAACTGAAGACCATCATCGACGAGATGCAAAGCGAGTTTCGCCGTGCGGCCGACGTGCATGTGGCCGAGGCAAAGAGCACGCTGTCGGCGCTGATCTACGACGTGACGCAGAACGTCAAGCCGGGTTCGGAGAATGCGGTCGAGATCATCAAGGCCGCCATCGACAATGCCTTCAAGGGCTATGAGCAGGTCACGCAGGCCACCCGCCAGGCGGTCCAGAACGTCGAGGAGCAGATTGCCAAGGCGTCCTCGCTCGTCACTCCGGGCATGAACAAAGCGGCGGGCGACACGCCTGCCGCCAGCGACAAGCCGGCCGAGTAAGCGCAGGCTGGACGTACACAGGGCGGCATTGTGCCGCCCTGAAATATTCTTTCACAAAGCACCTTCTGGTGAAAGAATATGTCACACCGTAGTCTTCCCTCATTCCTCCCTCTTCTTCCCTCATTCCTCCTTCTCCACCCCCAGCATTTCCTCGACATGGGCCAGGGCGCCCGCATCCTTCACGACCGTCCTGAGCCACAGGTGCAGCGGCTGCTCGCCCCAGGCCGCCGCCTTGTCGGCGAGGTAGGCAACCGGGCTGTGCGGCTCGCTCCGGCGGAAGAAATCGGCCACGGCACGCAGCTGGGCCAGCGCCTGGGCGCGCGTCTGGATCGGACCGGCGAACACCGCTTGCCCGCCGACAGCCACGGGCAGCGCCGGCTGGGGCTGGCCCGGCGCCGCCATCACGGCGACCGGGTTTGCGGCCGATATCGCAGCCGGCCCGGCAGCCGATACGGCCGGGGTCAGGAAATGCGCCAGGTTCTGCAGCGCCGTGCGCGCCGCGCTGAAGCTCGGGCCGTCCACGCCCAGCCGGGCATCGACCGCCTTTTCGAGTTCCTCCAGCGCAGCCAGGCAATGCGTGCAGTCGTCGAGCAGGGCTTGCTGGAAGGCTTTCGCGGTGCGTCCGCGCGCCGCCTCGACCTCGGCGATCGCACTGGCGCCATGGGCCCGGGCCGCTTCGATGTCGCGCATCGTCAGGCCGGCGCCTTCGGTCACCGGGCATTCCATGACCAGCTGCGGCGCGCGCGCCGCGATCCAGCCCAGGTTCCCGATGCGCTGTTCGAAGCCGCCTTCGTCCGGGAGCGGATACAGCCCGTCCCAATAGCGTTCGCACAGCGCCGCGATCACGCAGAGCGTGTCGCCCAGGCCGCGCAGGCCGGCCGTCCTGGCGCTGGCTTCGGCCAGCCACACCGCGAGCTGCAAGTCCTTGCTGCGGGTTTCCAGCAGCAGGGCACAGCGTTTGGTGACGAATTTCCAGTCCGCTTCCTTCAGCGTGGTGACCCAGGCACCCTGCTCGATCGACGGATCGTCCGCCTTGCGCGCCTGGGCGATGGCGTCCAGCTCGGCCGAGAACGCGAGGTCTTCGCCGCAGGGCGCATCGGGCGCGACCGGTTTCAGTAATTGTTCGACGGTGTACATGATGGTTCCCTCAGGCGGCCTCGATCGTGTACTTGAACTTCCCGGCCCTGGCCGCACCGACCTTGATGCGCGCGATCGCGCCGCCTTCGGCCATCCGCGCCAGCACGCTGTCGGCCACCTCCGGCAGCAGCGTGCCGTTCAGGATGTTGTCGACATTGCGCGCGCCCGAATCGACTTCGGTGCAGCGCGCCAGCACGGCGTTTACCAGCGCGTCGTCGTATTCGAAGGTGGCGCCATGGTTGTCGCGCACGCGCTGGCCGATGCGGTTCAGTTTCAGGCGGATGATATTGGAGAGCACCTCGTCGCTGATCGGGTAGAAGGGCACGGCGGTGAGGCGGCCGAGCAAGGCCGGCTTGAACTGCTTCATCAGCTGCGGACGGATCATGTCGAGCAGCGCGTCGGGTTTCGGCAGTTCGCTCGCCGTCTTGTTCAGGCAGGCGGCCATCATCGTGGAAGACGCGGTGTTCGAGGTGAGGATGATGATCGTGTTGCGGAAATCGATCTTGCGCCCTTCGGCGTCGTCCAGCACGCCCTTGTCGAACACCTGGAAGAACAGCTCGAGCACGTCGCTGTGGGCCTTTTCGACTTCATCGAGCAGCACCACGCTGTAGGGATTGCGGCGCACCGCTTCGGTCAGCACGCCGCCTTCGCCGTAGCCGACGTAGCCGGGGGGCGCGCCCTTGAGCGAGGAGACGGTGTGCGCCTCCTGGTACTCGCTCATGTTGATCGTGATGACGTTGTGCTCGCCGCCGTAGAGCGTGTCGGCGAGCGCGAGCGCGGTCTCGGTCTTGCCGACGCCGGACGGGCCGCACAGCATGAACACGCCGATCGGCTTGTTCGGGTTGTCGAGCTTGGCGCGCGAGGTCTGGATGC
>JBBWZO010000276.1:0-17751 GCA_039649125.1 Massilia sp.
AGGCTGTCGCGCACCGGCACCATGGCCTCGGCGAAGCTTTCGATGGCGAACTTGTGGGCCTTGCTGACGTCTTCCTGGGCGCGACGGCGGATGTTCTCGGCGTCGGCCTTGGCACGCATGAACGCGTCGTGCATTTCAGCCAGCTTGGCCTCAGTGGCGCTCAGCTGTTCTTCGAGGCTCGGTTCGGTGGATGCCGAAGCGGCCGATGCAGCCTGGGCGGCGTCGCCTTCCGGCTGGGGAATCACCTCTGGATTTTCTTGGTCTTGCATCGAAAAAACTCCTGAAATCAAGTACTTGGCTGAAGGATTGGACGGGTACTACTTGTCGTACAGCGCCGCATATGGGGCGATCTCCTACAATTTCAAGGGGTATTGCAGCCTTGTCAGCGGAAAGTTTGACAACATTTGTTACAACTCTTACCGCTGAGCTGATTCTTTCCAGATCAGGAAGTCCTACCATGCTTTCCGGACGGGCCAGCTCGTCACAAGAACAATAACCAGCTAGGGAAACATCATGAAATTGCGATTGATCAGCAGTGCCGTCGTGGCCTACACCGCGCTTGCAACTGTGTGCATTTGCTATGCGGGGGTGTGAAGCGGATTGCCAAAACGTGCCATTTTAGCAGGTCGGGTGGATGAGGCTGGGTGTGGCCCGGATGGGGCCAGCGGGTGTGGAGATGGTGTGGTATGCACGGCCACGCTACGGGTCCGCTCATACATGTAGGGTGGGCGGGTCCCCCGCCCACGCGTCGATAGTATCCGCTGATATGACGCGACGGTGCCGGTAATGGCTGGCGACCTATGCTCCCAGGCGCAACGCATGCTCGCGCCCGATCTCCGCATCGCGCCGCTCGGCCTCGCGCTGCGACGGGCTCATCATGGTCGGCCAGCCGATCAAATGCTGTTCGGCGATCTCGGCCATGCCCACGATCCAGGTCGGCGATTCGTTCAGGCAGGGGATATAGTGAAATTCCTTGCCGCCGGCTGCCTCGAAGTCGTGCTTCACTTCCATCGAGATTTCCTCCAGCGTCTCCAGGCAATCGCTGGTGAACCCCGGGCAGATCACATCCACGCGGCTGAGGCCTTCGCGCGCCAGGGCCTGCACGGTCGGCGCCGTGTACGGCTGCAGCCACTCGGCCTTGCCGAAACGCGACTGGAAGGTGACGACGTATTCGTCCGGAGACAGGCGCAGGCGGCTTGCCAGCAGGCGCGCCGTCTTCTGGCATTCGCAGTAATACGGGTCGCCCAGCAGCAGCGTGCGCTTCGGCACGCCATGGAAACTCATCACCAGCTTCTGGCCGCGGCCGTGGGCGTCCCAGTGCGCCTGCACGATGTCGTGCAGGGCGTCGATATAACCCTCGTGGTCGTGGTAATGCTTGACCAGGCGCAGTTCCGGCACGTTGCGCACGTTTTTATAGTGGGCGAAGACGGCGTCCCAGATCGAGGCCGTCGTGGTGCCGGAATACTGCGGGTAAGCGGGCAGGATCGCGATGCGGTCGCAATTTTCCTGTTTCAGTTGATCCAGCACTTCCGGCAGAGAAGGCGAGCCATAGCGCATCGCCATGCGCACCTGCACGCCTTCGTGGCCACGCTCTTCCAAGGCCTCGGCGAGCAGTTTCGCCTGGTTCTGGGTGTGCACCTTCAGCGGCGAACCGTCGCGGGTCCAGATCGTCTGGTATTTTTTTGCGGACGCGCCCGAGCGGAACGGCAGGATAAAAAATTTCAGGATGAACTTCCACACCAGCGGCGGAATCTCGACCACGCGCGGGTCCGACAGGAACTGTCGCAGGTAGCGCTTGACGGCGGCGCGGGTCGGCGCGTCCGGCGTGCCAAGGTTGACGAGGACGATGGCGCTCTGAGCAATGTTACCGTGGGTCCGGGCTGGTTCTTTTCTGAAAGGCATGGGCAAACAGGAGGCGGCGGGAGCCTCCATTATATGTGGGCCAGGTGATGCCTCTGCTTAGATATTTCTGATCGGCGCGATAGCCCAGCCGTTCGGCAATGTTGCCGCTTCCCAAGTGTATCGCGGGCGCCACGGTCACGTCATGAACCTGGCACCGACAGCGGCGGGCAGGCATCGCCCGCCGCCGGCTCATGCGATCACATCATGCAATCAGGTCGTCACGCGCAGGCGCACATCGATGTTGTTGCGCGTCGCATTCGAATACGGGCAGACGATGTGGGCCTTGTCGACCAGTTCCTGCAGCTGCTGCTGGTCCATGCCGGGGCCGTGGATGGTCAGGTCGACTTCGATGCCGAAGCCGGTCGGGATCTGGCCGATGCCGACTTCGCCGGTCACGGTCAGGTCTTGCGGCAAGCTGAGCTTTTGCTGGCCGGCGACGAATTTCAGCGCGCCCAGGAAGCAGGCAGAGTAACCGGCCGCGAACAGCTGTTCCGGATTGGTGCCGGTGGCGCCATTGCCGCCCAGCTCCTTCGGCGTCGTCAGCTTCACGTCCAGCACGCCGTTGTCGCTGCGCGAGCTGCCTTCACGGCCGCCCTGCGACGTGGCCGTGGCGCGGTACAGGACTTTTTCGATGCTCATGCGAACCTCCTTTGTTTTGGTTGGAGAAGAATTGTCGCAGATGGGTGAGCAGAATAGCGCCCTGTAGAAAGAAGACAAATTCGCGCGCCACTTGAGCGCAACCATGCACAAGTGTGCTTTTCGGCAAGCATAGAGCTACACTGAGCCAGTCCATTGCGTCGGCATTTGCCGATCAGAACAAAGGAGGCGGATATGGCAAATGCGAGGCTGGCAGTTTTGATCGACGCCGACAATGCGCAGTCTTCGATCGTGCAGCAGCTGCTGGTCGAAATTTCGAGGTACGGTATTGCGACCGTCAAGCGCATCTACGGGGACTGGACCACGCCAAATCTGAAAGGCTGGAAGGAATCACTGAACGCGAATGCACTGCAACCTATCCAGCAGTTCAGCTACACCACAGGTAAAAACGCGACCGATTCCTGTCTGATTATCGACGCCATGGACCTGCTCCATTCGGGTCGCGTCGACGGTTTCTGCCTGGTGTCCTCCGATAGCGATTTCACTCGCCTGGCTACCCGCATTCGGGAATCCGGTCTCGTTGTTTACGGTTTCGGAGAAAAGAAAACGCCGCAACCTTTCGTTGCGGCCTGTGACAAGTTCGTTTATACGGAGATTCTGCGCCTCAGCGAGCCGGCGTGCGTGCAGTCGAAAGAAAGCGAAACCGTGGTGACCAAGCCGGTTGAAGGCATCCTGGTCGGTGCTGTCGCTGCTGCAATGCGTGACGACGGATGGGCACTCCTGTCGACCGTAGGCGCATTGATTTCAAAGACGAATCCGGAATTTGATGCACGCAATTACGGATTCGAAAAGCTCGGTGAACTCATACGCGCTCAACCATACCTGGAAACCAAAGCAGTTACCCTCAACGAGGTCACAGGCACGGCCCAGCTATTTGTACGGCGAAAACAGACACGCGGGGCAAAATAGTCCTGCCCTTGCAGCACCCTCCTCATACCGCTTCCATCGCGATGGCAGAGGATTGCAGGAAGAGTGCACGGCTTTACTTAGCTGACTCGGTTTGGCCGGGATCTGGTTCTGGTAGGTGCGACCGTCCGGCGCCCAGGACAGCGCACCGGAAGGCGGCAATTCCAGATCCTCACGACGCCAGCAACTCCCTTGCATGCTTGCGCGTCGTCTCCGTAATCTCGATCCCGCCCAGCATGCGCGCCACCTCTTCCACGCGCGCCCGGTTGTTCAGCACCTCGATGCGAGAAACAGTGCGGCCTTCCCCGGTCGTGCCCTTCGCCACCTGGAAGTGCTGGTTCGCCTGGCTCGCCACCTGCGGCAGGTGGGTCACGCACAGCACCTGCCGCTGCTGGCCGAGGCGCTTCAGCAGGCGGCCGACGACTTCGGCGACGCCGCCGCCGATGCCGCTGTCGACCTCATCAAAAATCAGGGTGGGCGTCGTGGTGGCGTGCGAGGTGATCACGGAAATCGCCAGCGAGATACGCGCCAGTTCGCCGCCCGAGGCGACTTTCGCCAATGGCCGCGGCGCGACGCCGGCGTGGCCGGCGACTAAAAATTCGACCTGCTCGAGGCCATGCGCCCCCGGTTCGCCCTGGTTCAGGGACACCTCGAAGCGCCCGCCGCTCATGCTCAATTCCTGCATCGCCAGCGTGACCTGCTCGCTCAGGGCTTTCGCGGCGACCACGCGCCTTGCCGAGAGACGATTCGCCACCTTGCGGTAGGCGCTTTCCGCTTTTTCTTCCTGGCGTTTCAAACCTTCGATGTCGCTGGCGTCGGCCAGCTGGCGCAGTTTCGCCGCCAGCGTCGCGTGCTCTTCGGGCAGTTCTTCCGGCGTGACGCGGTACTTGCGGGAAGCGCTGTGCAGCGCGTCCATGCGGGCGTCGACTTCGCGCAGGCGGTCCGGGTCGAGCTCGACCTTGTCGATGTACTGGTTCAATGCATACACCGCTTCCTGCAGCTGGATGCGCGCCGGCTCCATGCAGTCGAGCACGGCCTGCAGTTCGGCATCGACGTCGACCAGTTTGCCGAGCTTGGTGTTCAGCGAGCTCAGCTGTGACAGGATCGGGTGGTCGGATTCGGAAATCGCGGCCAGGGCTTTCTGCGCGCCCTCGATCAGGCTGGCGGCGTGCGACAGGCGGCTGTGTTCGTTGGAGATCTCGGTCCACTCGCCCGGTTTCGGCGCCAGTTTATCGAGCTCGCTCACCTGCCATTCGAGGCGCTCGCGCTCGATCAGCACGTTCTTCGCATTCGTTTCGTATTCCTCGCGCTGGCGCGACAAGGCACGCCAGGCGCGCCAGGCGACCGCCACCTCTTGCGCCTCGGCGGCGGCTTCCGGGTCGCGTACGGCGATTTGATTGTCGAGCAGCGCGCGCTGGGCGTCGGATTTCAACAGGGACTGGTGCGCGTGCTGGCCGTGGATGTCGACCAGCATTTCTCCCAGCTCGCGCAACTGGCCGGCAGTGGCGGCGATGCCGTTGATATAGGCCTTCGAGCGGCCGGCGTTGTCGATCACGCGGCGCAGCAACGCCCCGCCCTCGTCGACGGCGAACTCGTTCTGCTCCAGCCAGTTGCTGGCCGCGTCCGTTACTGCGAAGTCGGCCGTGATGTCGGCCTTGGCCGCGCCCTCGCGCACCATGCTGGCCTCGCCGCGCCCCCCCAGGGCCAGCTGCAGGGCATCGATCAGGATCGATTTGCCGGCACCGGTTTCGCCGGTGAAAACCGAGAAGCCACGGGCGAATTCGAGTTCGATGGCGTCGACGATGACGAAGTCGCGGATGGTCAGTGTGCGCAGCATGAAAAAACAGGTCTCCCGGGATTGGTCTTTGTATCGTTGTATGGTGGGCGTTCTTATTTCAGCTTGCCGTCGTAGGACGGATATTCGTGCCAGTGCAGCTTTTCGCGCAGCGTGTGGTAGTAGCTCCAGCCTTCCGGGTGCAGGAAGGTGATGGTGTTCGGCGAACGCGAGATGACGATTTCGTCGCCATGCTGCAGGCAGGCGAAGGTCTGCATGTCGAAGTTCACCGAGATGTCGCGCCCGCTGACGATCTCGACCACGATCTCGCTGCTGTCGGGCACGGCGATCGGCCGGTTCGACAGCGCGTGCGGCGCGATCGGCACCAGCACGATGCCCTGCAGGCTCGGGTGCAGCAGCGGCCCGCCGGCCGACAGCGCATACGCGGTGGAGCCGGTGGGCGTGGAGACGATCAGGCCGTCCGAACGCTGGTTGTACATGAAGTGGCCGTCCACCGTGACGCGCAGCTCGGCCATGCCGGCGCC
Organism: Massilia sp.; assembly: GCA_039649125.1. Taxonomy (GTDB): domain Bacteria; phylum Pseudomonadota; class Gammaproteobacteria; order Burkholderiales; family Burkholderiaceae_D; genus Telluria. The sequence continues at coordinate 5,785 of JBBWZO010000276.1, forward strand.
GCTGCCGCGTGCAACGACGACATCGTTCACGGCCACGCCGCAGAAAATCATCTCGCCGCCGCGCATCACGCGCCCTTCGAGCAGCGTACGCTTTTCCGAGGTGGCCTTGCCCTGCAAAATTTCGCCGAGCGCCGGCAGCATGCGATCGACCGGAATGTCGGTGATGAAGCCGAGCCGGCCGAGGTTAATGCCGATCAGCGGGATGTCGTACTTGGCCAGCTGGCGCGCCATGCCGAGCATGGTGCCGTCGCCGCCCATCACGATGGCCAGCGCGGCCTGCTCGCCGATTTCGCCGGCGGTCATCGCCTCGATGCCGGGCATGCCGAGGTGGGCGGCGGTGTCGGACTCGAACACCACGCGGTGCCCCGCCCCCTGCAGGAAGCCGACGACGCTGGCCACCGACGTTTCGATGCCGGCCGTGTTCTGCCTCACGACGAGCGCAATGATGGAAGGCGGTTCAGGCGTAGCGGGCATAAATCTCTCGGCGATGATAGGAAGGACACGCTGAGATTAACCGATAATCCTGGTGCCTGCTACCGGCCGCGCATCGAATACTGTATAAAATCACAGTATAGATGCGTCGGGGCCGGAAGAGCAAGATCAGGCGAGCACCGCCAGGCGTCATCCAATTGCGCGACTGCGCACGATTCGAGCGGTTAGGATTCAGGCAAGAGTCAGTCAAGGAGAAGGCTATGGTTACCGAAACTAAAGACCGCTTCGTCAACACCGATGCGAAGATCGAAAACGACGGCATGAAGCGCCAGCCGCACGAGCGCGACGAGTCGCCCGACGGCCAGGATACCGAGCCGCGCGGCATCATGAAGCAGGCCGCCGAGGACCTGGCGCAGGGTCTCGTCGACACCGACGCGCGCGTCAGTCCAGGCATCAGCGAAGCCGTCGATGCCGAGCCGGGCGCCACCGGCCAGGCCAACCCGCAACCGGACCGCCATCGCTCGATGCGCGACCACGACTCGGTCGAGCCCCTGCCGGGCAAGAACCGCTAAGGAGAACCGACATGACGATCAAGCGTAACGGCAGCGCCGTCTGGAGCGGCGGCCTGAAGGACGGCAAGGGCGCGGTCTCGACCGGCAGCGGCGTGCTGAAGGATACACAGTACGGTTTCAATACCCGCTTCGAGGACGGCCCCGGCACCAACCCGGAAGAACTCATTGGCGCGGCGCACGCCGGCTGCTTCACGATGGCGCTGTCGGGCCAGCTCGGCCAGGCCGGGTTGACGGCGCAGGAACTGCGCACCACGGCGACCGTGTCGATGGAAAAGGTCGAGGGCGGCTTTTCGATCACCGCCGTGCACCTCGACCTGGTCGCAAAAATTCCCGGCGCCAGCCAGGAAGCCTTCGACAAGGCAGCGAATACGGCCAAGGAAAACTGCCCGGTGTCGAAGCTGCTCAATGCCGAGATCACCCTGAGCTCGCGGCTGGAGAACTAAGCTCCCGGGTACAAGCCGGCGGTACTTCCGCTCCCAATTGCGCTCGCAAAGAACGTAGGGTGGACGGGTCCTCCCGTCCACGCGTTCACGCGTCCAACGCACGCCTGCACACGACGACGTCGCTGGCAAACCCAGGTGACACTGCCGCCCGCCAGCAAGAATCACCGCGACCGCATAAAATTTCACCTTTCCGATTTATCCAGAAAGACCACACCATGCGCATCCTGCACACCATGCTCCGCGTCGGCAACCTCGAGCGCTCGATCGACTTCTACACCAAGGTGCTCGGCATGAAACTGCTGCGCACCAGCGACAATCCCGAGTACAAGTACAAGCTGGCCTTCCTCGGCTACGGCAGCAACCCGGATCACGCCGAGCTCGAGCTGACCTACAACTACGGCACCGAGAGCTACGACATGGGCACGGCCTACGGCCACATCGCGATCTCCGCCGAAGACATCTACGCCACCTGCGACGCGGTGCGCGCGGCCGGCGGCAACATCACGCGCGAGCCGGGCCCGGTCAAGGGCGGCAGCACCGTGATCGCCTTCGTCACCGATCCGGACGGCTACAAGATCGAATTCATCCAGCGCAAGGACAACGAAGGCGGCGGCGGCTTGAGCAATTAAGCACCTCCGGCAGCCTGGACGGCTGGCCACACCGAAGGCTCGGTCGACCTGGCAACGCTGGCGGGCCTGCAGCCGGCCGCCGTCCTGTGCGAACTGATGAACCCCGACGGCACGATGATGCGCGGCGCAGCGATCGAACGTTTTGCAGAGGAACGCGGCTTCCCGATCCTGACGATTGCCGAACTGATCGCCTGGCGCCAGAAGCGCGCCTGAGCGGAGTAAACGGCGCCAGCGGCGCCGTTTTTCCTCTAAGAAAAATCTTGTTCTTGCCAAGGGTCAACCATGCGTTTGACCGACCCCACGCTAACTCATCATTAATTGAACGATTTCGCGCCCCGGTTCTAGACTGAACCGTCAACTTCAACGGAGGCGCGCCATGTTCCCATCCCGTTCTACCCCTTCCTTGATCACGCCGCGTCGTGCGGCATCGGCCGCGGCCTTTGCGCTGGTGGCATTGCTTGCAGGCTGCGGCGGTGGCGGTGGCGGAGGCGGGCATCCAGCCCCGCTCCCGTCTCCTCCGCCGCCTGTCGAACTGGGGCCGCTCTACGATTTCACGCCGATCGGCCTGCCCGGCAGCACCTTTGGCGAGGTCGGCCCCAAGGGCATCGCGAATGGCGGCCTGGTCGCCGGCACCTCGTTCGCGCCCGGCAGCGCGCGCGCCTTTTTCTACAATGGCAAGACCAACATTGATCTCGGCGACTTCGGCGGCAACGGCTCGCGCGCATTCGCGGTCAACCGCTGTGGCCAGGTGGCCGGCTGGGGCCAGACCGGGTCCGGCGCCGCGCATGCCTTCTTCTACAACGGCACCCTGCACGACCTCGGCACGCTGGGCGGCCGCGAGTCCTGGGCGAGCGCCATCAGCACCTGCGGCAAAGTCGCCGGCTGGTCGTTGACGGGCACCAACGAGCAACACGCTTTCTATCACGACGGCAAGACGATGCGCGACCTCGGCACCTTCGGCGGTACGCGCTCGGAGGCGACCGGCGTCAATTCGGTCGGGCAAGTGGCCGGCTATGCCTTCGGTCCGGGCAACGCCTGGTATCACGCCTTCCTGTACGACGCCCGCACCGGCGCGCCGATCCAGGACCTGGGCGTGCCTGTCCTCAATTCGGATGCGATCGACATCAACGACGCCGGGCAAGTGGCGGTCAACACGCGCGATGCCGAGGGCCGGTTGCGCGCCTTCCGCTACGAGGCCGGCGCTTCGCACGACCTCGGCCTGCCGCCGGGCGGCCCGGACTCGTGGGCGCGCGCAATGAACGCCGCCGGCCACATCGTCGGGTATGTGTTTTACCCTGACCGCCGGCAAATCGCCTTCCTGCACGACGGCACCACGATGCGCGAACTGGGCACGCTGGGCGGCAGCCGCTTCTCGGATGCGTTCGCCATCAACGGCGCGGGCCTGGTGGTGGGAGCATCGTTCGACCCGGCGACGAACAGCGAGCATGCGATCGCCTGGAGCGCTGCCTACGGCATGGTCGACCTGAATGCGCGGGTGAAGGACTTGCCGGCAGGGCTAGTGCTGCTGCGGGCGCTGGCGGTGGCCGACGACGGCGCGATTGCCGTGCGCACCAACCAGGGACTCGGCCTGCTGCGGCCGCGCCGCTAAGGCTGCCGCAGGCCGTAAAGCAAGACGGCGCCGCAGTGTGACTGGGCGCCGTCTTTTATTTGCACCCCGTGCCCGGGATGCAAAGGATATTTGCACGCTTATTTTTGCAGCAGATTGTTCACCGGCAGCAGGTCGGCTTCGCGCAGCGAGCCGGAAGCGGCCTTCAGGCGCAGGCCGTTCAGGATGGTGTTGTAGCGGGCGCGCGCGAGATCGGTGCGGGTCGAGTACAGCTGGCGCTGGGCGTTCAGGACGTCGATGTTGATGCGCACGCCGACCTGGTAACCGAGCTTGTTCGATTCGAGCGCCGACTGGCTCGACACTTCCGCCGCCTGCAGCGCCTTGACCTGGGCCAGGCCGCTGTTCACGCCGAGGAAGGCCTGGCGCGCCTGCAGCGCGGCATTGCGGCGCGTCGTTTCCAGGTCGTTGCGGGCACGGTCCTCGAGGGCGATCGATTCGCGCACGCGGCTGGTCACGGCAAAGCCATTAAAAATCGGCACCGTCCACTGCACGCCGATCGAATTGTTGCGGCTGTCGCCCGAGCGGCTGGCGAGCCGGCCGTTGGTATCGCTGCGCGTCGAGGCCGCCACCAGGTCGAGCGTCGGCAGGTGGCCGGCGCGGTTTTTGGAGATGTCGCGGCGGGCCGATTCGAGGGTCAGTTGCGACACCGTCACGCCGTAGTTCTGGTTTTCCGCCGACGACACCCAGGCATCGACCGTGGCCGGCTGCGGCGGCGCCAACGTGACGCCCGACTGCAGCGGCGCCAGCGTGCCCGGTTCGGTGCCGATGATGGCTTGCAGCGCGCTGCGCTTGTTGTCCAGATCGTTCACCGCGGCAAACTCCTGCGCCACCACCAGATCGTACGCGGCCTGCGCCTCGTGGGTGTCGGTGATGGTCTGGGTGCCGACCTCGAAGTTGCGCTTGGCCGAGGCCAGCTGCTCGGTCACGGCGTTCTTCTGGGCGCGCGTCGATTCCAGCGTGTCCTGGGCCGACAGCACGTCGAAATAGGCTTGCGCCACGCGCGTGATCAGGTCCTGCTGGGCCTGGGCAAACTGGGCTTCGGCAATCGCCTGCGCCAGCTTGCTCTGCTCATAGGTCTGCCAGCGGTCCCAGCGGAACAGCGGCTGGCTCAGCGCCAGCGTGTACTCGTTGGTGCGCAGGTTCGTGCCGCTGGCGCCGACCACGGTCGGCACGCCACCCACGTTGATGGTCTCGCCTTCGTTAAACGGCGAAAAATCGCTGTTGTTCTTGACGACCGAGCCCGACAGGCCGACCGTGGGCAGCAACCCCGCGCGCCCCTGGGTGACGCGCTCCCGCCCGGCCGCGAGCGAAGCGCGCGCGCTGGCGAAGGTGGCGTCGTTGGCCAGGGCCTGCTGGTATACCTGGATCAGGTCGATCGCGTGCGCATTGAGCGACACGAAGGCGCTGGCCAGCAGCACGGCGATGAGGGGTTTCTGCATTGCGGTCTCCGTCGGAGTCATCAAAAGTTGAACGTTAAAAAACGCAGGTCAATACTTCGGCATCGCCGGATCGACCTGCAGGGCCCAGGCGTGTATTCCGCCCGTCAAATTCGTTACGTTCTCGAACCCGTTGCGTTCGAGGAAGGCAGCCACCTGCATGCTGCGCGCGCCGTGGTGGCAGATGCAGACAATCTCTTGCCCGTCATCGATCTCGCCGGCACGGATCGGGATCAGGTGCATCGGGATCTGGGTCGAGCCGGCGATATGGCAGGTCTCGAACTCCCAGTTCTCGCGCACGTCCAGCAGCAGCGGGCGCGGCTTGCCTGGGTCGGCCAGGCGTTCGGCCAGCTCGGGCGCGGTCATGTGCTGCATCATGTCTCCTTCAGAAAGTGAAGTGCGACACCGCCGGGGCACCCGACAGCGGCTTGACGTTGGTTTCGAACAGCTTGACGGTGTCGTAGCCCGTTTCCGAGACACGGTGCACGATCACGGCAGTCATGGCCGGCGAACGGCCGACGATCGCGGCAATGCGCCCGCCCACTTTCACCTGTTGCAGGAAAGCGTCCGGAATGCTTTCGACGCCGCCCGAGATGACGATCACGTCGTACGGTCCGCCCTGCTCCCAGCCGGCTGCGGCATTGCCTTCGACCACGGTCACATTGCTGATGCCGGCCTTGGCGATGTTCTGTTCGGCCAGCGCCTTGATTTCCGGCGAGATCTCGACGGTGGTCACGTGACGGGCGCGGTGCGCCATCAGGGCCGCCATGTAGGCGGAACCGGCGCCGACTTCGAGCACGTTCTCGTGTTTTTTGAGGTTCAGTTCCTGCAGGATGCGCGCCTCGATCTTCGGATTCATCATCGCTTCGCCGCCCGGCAGCGGAATCTCGACGTCGGCGAAGGCCAGGTTCTGGTAGGCCGCCGGCACGAACGCTTCGCGCTTGACCACGTGCAGCAAGTCGAGGACTTCCTGGTCCAGCACGTTCCACGGACGGATCTGCTGCTCGATCATGTTAAAGCGGGCTTGTTCGATATTCATCTTAATACTCGGTGGAAAGGAAATAATCTGATATTTTATCGTTGAACTGCCTCAGCACGCATATCTTATCGGGATGGCATCCGGATCGCGTGAAATTGCGACAGTCTGCAGTTTAAGAGGGCTGAGCGCCTGAAATGCCTGCGGGAAGCGGCCTAGGCAGGGGTGCATGGCGTGGCGGCGCCGGCCGCCGGCAGCAGGCCGTGCAGCGCCATGTCGAGGAAGGCTTCCAGGAAGGCCTGCGGCGCGAGGGCGCCGCGCTCGCAGGGGCCGACCGAATGCTTCCAGGTAACGAGCATCAGCATCGGGGCAATCAGGACCTGGGTTACCTGGGCGACATCGATGGCACGGAACTCGCCGCGCTTGACGCCGCGCTCGAGCATGCTGGAAATCATGCGCGTACCGCGATTGATGACCTCGTCCTGGTAGAACTTGGCCAGCTCGGGAAAATTGCCGGCCTCGGCCGTGACGAGCTTGATGATGCCGGAGACTTTATGGGCGCCGATGCGGTCCCACCAGCCCATGATCACACTGCGCAGCAGCTCGGCACTGTGGCCGTCGAATTCGGCCACCGACGACTCGGCATCGCCGATGACGGGCACGATACTGGTGCGCACCACGGCCTTGAACAGCTCTTCCTTGTTGTCGAAATAGAGATAGAGCGTGCCTTTCGAGACGCCGGCGCGGCGCGCGACGTCCTCCAGCCGGGTCGAGGCGAAACCCCGCTCCACGAACAGGTCGATGGCCGCCGCCAGCAGTTCTTGCGGACGAGCATCCTTGCGGCGCTCCCAGCGCGGCTTGGTGTCAAGTGAGCATTCCATGCTTCTGTCCGGCAACTTATTATTAAGTCATCGAATATAGACCCGGACTCGGGGGTAGTCAAGCGCTATGCATAGTCGTCATGACCGTAGGGCGGACTGTTATCGAGTTGAACGCGTGGAGTCAGGACTCCACGCGTTTCGGATCCGGTGCTCAGCCGCACTATCGAGCTCAGCCAAAGGGCTTGATTGACCGCTCAGCGCCCCTTGCCGTTGCCGCAGCCATAGATGCGCCCCTCCGAACGCGGCTTGTAGAGCGAGCCCGCGGGATCGATCGGCCGCTGGTCGGTCTGCTGGCGCGGCACCTGGAACACGGACATCACGTCCACCAGCCCGGGCACCAGCTTTTCCATGGTGACATCCAGTGTGGCCATGGCGCCCACCTTGACATTGCGCGCCGGCGTGGTGGCCGCGGCCAGGATCGCGTCCGCCACCTGGTGCGGGTCGATCTGCGGCGACGGCAGTTTCGGTTCGTGCGGCAGGTAGTTGCGCGCGTGCTGGGGCAGCGGCGTATCGACCGCGGTCGGCTCGATCAGGGTGATCGACACCGGTGCCCCGTCGACGTGCTCGATCTCGATGCGCAGCGCATCCGTGAATCCTTTCACTGCATGCTTGCTGGCCGAATACATCCCCTGCAGGGGAATCGCCAGTTCCGAGGCCTCGCTGCCGACATTGATGAGCGCACCGCCGGTCATGCGCAGGTGCGGCAGCGCCGCCAGGGAGCCGTTGACCATGCCCCAGAAATTGATGTCGAACAGGCGCCGGCTGTCCTCTTCCGTCACCTCGTCCAGGCGGCCGTAGATGGTGCAGCCCGCGCAATTGACCCAGGTGTCAACGCGGCCGAACCGGGCCACGGCCTGGCGCGCGACCTCCTCGACCTGCACGCGCCGGGACACGTCGGCCACCACGTGGATGGCTTCGGCGCCGCTGGCAGCCAGGCTGCGCACGACGGCTTCCAGCACATCGCCGCTGCGCGACACCAGCACCAGCCTGGCGCCGCGGCGCGCCGCGTCCTGTGCGGTGGCAAGCCCGATGCCGCTGGAGGCGCCAGTGAGGACAATGACTTGCTGCTCTAGCGGTTTCAGGGAGGCCATGATCGCTTCGTTCCTGTTGTCGTGGGTATGCATCAACAATAGCAGTAAGGACAACAGGACAGCGCCCGCCTTCCGGATGGTGATTGGCCGGCGCCGCCGGGAAGGCTATACTGCGCGGTCCCCTGCTGGAACCCTGGCGCACGGCGCCACGAACACTGATGAACTGCCGCGACCATTGTGGTGCCTGCTGCACCGCCCCCTCGATCACCAGCCCGCTTCCCGGCATGCCGAACGGCAAACCGGCGGGCGTGCGCTGCGTGCAGCTGGACGAGGACAACCGCTGCCGCGTGTTCGGCAAGCCGGAGCGCCCGGCCTTCTGCGGCGGCTTGCAGCCGTCGAGGGAAATGTGCGGGGACAACCGCGAACAGGCGATCCGCTGGCTCGACGAACTGGAACGGGCGACGGCGCCGGGCTAATCAGCCCTCCTTCCCGGCATCCCCTCCCGGCTCGCTCGGCTCGGTTCCCCCCGTACGCAGGCGTACGCGCTTTTTCTTTTTCACCGTGGCCGAGATTTCCTGCGCCGGCTTCGTTGCCGGCGGCGGCGTCACCGGCAGCGGAAAGCCGAGGAACACCATGACGAAAAAGACCGGCAGCAGCAGGTAGAACAGGGGCGCCGCCAGTTGAGTTTGCGTTTCAGCATGCCCCACAGATGAGCATTGCTGTCATGATTGCAAGCGCCTGGGTGTCAATACCCTGGGCGGGTGGACGCCGCTGCCCGGCTTATCGCGCGCTGCCCGCCTTGCGCCGCTGGACGTGGTCGAACAAGGCGCCCAGGGTGATGTGTTCGTCCCAGATTTCCTCGAGGGCGACGCCGTAGCGGGCGCGCAGTCCGGCGGCGAGCTTGCGCAGTTCGGCGGCGTCGGCCATCGATGTCGGCGGATGGCGCGTCTTGCAGATGCCGAGCAACTCGTCGTCGGGGCGGAATTTCAGCTTTTCGGTGTCGCGCAGGGCGAAGGCCTCGGCAAACACGGTGAGGAATGCGCGGATCTGGCGCCGCGAGGCTCGGGGGAAGGCACGGCGCCAGAGACGGTCCTGCGGGGGCCGGTTACGCAAGGGATTCGGGATCTGGCCGAACGACAGGACCGACCATGCAAGCGCCAGCAAGACCAAAATCGCAAGAATACTCATCAACGTATGGCAGCGTTACTCATGACATTTAGTCTAGCACGCCGAAAGCGGCATGGCGCAAGCGGCCGCGCTATCGTGCACCAGCGTGCGCCATCCCGCACGATACGGCACGGCCGGCTTGGCAGATCGCCAATCGTGCCCCTACAACAGTGGGCGGCGCGGCAGCAGCGACTCAACGGCTGAGGCTTCTCTCATGGTAAGCTTCGACCCCGCGCCATCCTTCCGCACCGCAGCACGCACCGAGCATTCAACCAACAAGCATTCATGGATATTCTTCTGGCCGTCAAGGCGATCATCATGGGCCTGGTCGAGGGCTTCACGGAGTTCCTGCCGATTTCCTCCACCGGCCACCTGATCCTGGCGGGCAGCCTGCTCGATTTCACGGGTGAAAAAGTCAAGGTGTTCGAGATCGCGATCCAGGCCGGCGCCATGCTGGCCGTGATCTGGGAATACCGCGGGCGCATCGCGCGCCTGCTGAGCGGCGTGTTTTCCGACCGCAAGCAGCAGAAGTTCGCCCTCAACGTCGTGGTCGCCTTCCTGCCGGCCGCCGTGCTCGGCCTGCTGTTCAGCAAGGCGATCACCGCCGAACTGTTCAAGCCGGTGCCGGTGGCCCTGGCCTTCATCGTCGGCGCGCTGGTGATCCTGTGGGTCGAGCGCCGCCACAAGACCATGCCGGCCGCCGCCCGCATCGAGACCGTGGACGACATGACGCTCGTCGACGCGCTGAAGGTCGGCTGCGCGCAGGCCTTCGCGCTGATCCCGGGCACCAGCCGCTCGGGCGCGACCATCATCGGCGGCATGCTGTTCGGCCTGTCGCGCAAGGCGGCCACCGAATTCTCGTTTTTCCTGGCGATCCCGACCCTGCTGGGCGCGACCGCCTATTCGGTGCTCAAGCAGCGCGAACTGCTGAGCACGGCCGACCTGCCGATGTTCGGCCTCGGCGGCCTGGCCGCCTTCGTCTCGGCCTTCCTGTGCGTGCGCTGGCTGCTGCGCTACATCAGCTCGCACGACTTCACGATCTTCGCCTGGTACCGTATCGTGTTCGGTGTACTCGTACTCGTCACCGCGCACTACGGCCTGGTGAACTGGGCGGATTAAGCCGAAAGCATTGCAATGAACACCGAGACCCTTGGTCACGACATAACAGCGCGCGCGCTGCACCTGCTGCAGACCGTGTTCGGCTACCCTGCCTTCCGCGGGCAGCAGGCCGACATCGTCCATCACGTGGCCGGCGGCGGCGACGCCCTGGTCCTGATGCCGACCGGCGGCGGCAAGTCGCTGTGCTACCAGATTCCCGCGCTGCTGCGCGACGGCGTCGGCGTCGTCATCTCCCCGCTGATCGCGCTGATGCAGGACCAGGTCGACGCGCTGGAAGAAGTCGGCGTGCGCGCCGCCTTTTTGAATTCGACCCAGACCTTCGAGGAAACCCTGCGCATCGAGCGCCTGGTGCGCACCGGAGAAATCGACCTCGTCTACGTGGCGCCGGAACGCCTGATGACGCAGCGCTGCCTCGACCTGTTCCAGGATTCGCGCATCTCGCTGTTCGCCATCGACGAGGCCCACTGCGTCTCGCAATGGGGCCACGATTTCCGGCCGGAATACATCCGCCTGTCGATCCTGCACGAGCGCTTCCCGGACGTGCCGCGCATCGCCCTCACGGCGACAGCCGACCAGCAGACCCGCGCCGAAATCGCGCACCGCCTGCAGCTCGACGAAGCGCGGCAATTCGTCTCCTCGTTCGACCGCCCGAACATCCGTTACCAGATCGTCGAGAAGACGACCGGGCGCAAGCAGCTGCTCGATTTCATCACCACCGAGCACCCGGGCGACTCCGGCATCGTGTATTGCCTGTCGCGCAAGAAGGTCGAGGAAACGGCCGACTTCCTGAACGAGCACGGCATTCGCGCCCTGGCCTACCACGCCGGCATGGAACACACAAAGCGCGCCGACAACCAGGCCCGCTTCCTGCGCGAAGAAAACATCGTGATGGTGGCGACCATCGCTTTCGGCATGGGCATCGACAAGCCGGACGTGCGTTTCGTCTGCCACCTCGACCTGCCGAAGAGCATCGAGGGCTATTACCAGGAGACGGGCCGCGCCGGCCGCGACGGCCTGCCGGCCTCGGCCTGGATGGCCTACGGTCTGCAGGACGTGGTGCTGCAGCGCCGCATGATCGACGAATCCGAGGCCGACGAAACCTTTAAACGCGTGCTGTCGGTGAAGCTCGACGCCATGTTGGGGCTGTGCGAGACCCTCAGTTGCCGGCGCATGCGCCTGCTCGACTATTTCGGCGAGCGCTCCGGCCCCTGCGGCAATTGCGATACCTGCCTGATCCCGCCGGTGAGTTTCGATGCCACGGTGCCGGTGCAGAAGCTGCTGTCGGCCATCTACCGGGTCGACCAGCGCTTCGCCGCCGGCCACGTGATCGACGTGCTGCGCGGCGTGCAGACCGAGCGCATCAGCCAGTGGCACCACGACAAGCTGACCGTCTACGGCGTCGGCGCCGACCGCGGCGAGCAGGAATGGCGCGCCATCGTGCGCCAGGTGATCGCGCTGGGCCTGGTCACGGTCGACCACGACGCTTTCAGCTCGCTCAAGCTGACCGAGGCCGCGCGCCCGGTGCTGAAGGGCGAGCAGAAGGTGCAGCTGCGCCAGTACCAGAAGCCGGTCAAGCAGAAGCGTTCGGGCGGCGCGCCGGCCAAGGGCTATATCGAGATGGACCTGTCGCACGCCGAGCAGCAGATCTTCGAGA
>JBBWZO010000281.1:0-16224 GCA_039649125.1 Massilia sp.
GTCGGCGATCCGAAGATCGGCGAGACCACCACCAACACGCCGCACATCTTCAAGGACAAGCTCATCACCGGCATCAGCGGCGGCGAATTCGGTGTGCGCGGACGCGTCACGGCGCACGACTTGAACACCGGCAAGATCCTGTGGAAAGCCTGGAGCACCGGCCCGGACAACGAGCTGCTGGTCGATCCGAACAAGACCATGACCTGGACCGACGGCAAGATGGCGCCGATCGGGCCTGACTCCTCGCTCAAGAGCTGGAAGGGCGACCAATGGAAGCTGGGCGGGGGCACCACCTGGGGCTGGTACAGCTACGATCCGGCAACCAACCTGGTGTATTACGGCACCGGCAACCCGAGCACCTGGAACCCGCGCCAGCGTCCGGGCGACAACAAGTGGTCGATGACCATCTTCGCGCGCGACCTCGACACCGGCATGGCGAAATGGGTCTACCAGATGACACCGCACGACGAGTGGGACTATGACGGCGTCAACGAAATGATCCTGGCCGACATCAAGGTCAAGGGCCAGCCGCGCAAGGCACTGGTGCACTTCGACCGCAACGGCTTCGCCTATACCCTCGACCGCGTCAGCGGCGAACTGCTCATCGCCGAAAAATACGATCCGAAGGTCAACTGGGCAACCCATATCGACATGAAGAGCGGCCGCCCACAGGTCGTGGCGCAATATAGCACCACGCAGAACGGTCCCGACGTGAATACCAAGGGCATTTGCCCGTCTGCGCTCGGTACCAAGGACCAGCAGCCGGCCACCTTCAGCCGCAAGACCGGCCTCTTCTATGTGCCGACGAACCACGTCTGCATGGATTATGAGCCGTACCAGGTCGAGTACACGGCCGGCCAGCCGTATGTCGGCGCCACGGTGTCGATGTATGCGGCGCCGGGCAGCCACGGTGGCCTGGGTAACTTCATTGCCTGGGATGCCGGCACCGGCAAGATCGTCTGGTCCAAGCCGGAGAAATTCTCGGTCTGGAGCGGCGCCCTGTCCACCGCCGGCGACGTCGTGTTCTACGGCACGCTGGAAGGCCACATCAAGGCCGTGGACCTCAACGGCAAGGAGCTGTGGAAGTTCAAGACCCCGTCCGGCATCATCGGCAACGTCCACACCTGGGAATACAAGGGCAAGCAATACATCGGCGTGCTGTCCGGGATCGGCGGCTGGGCCGGCATCGGCCTGGCGGCCGGCCTGACCAAGGGCACCGAAGGCCTGGGCGCGGTGGGCGGCTACAGGGACCTGGCCAAGTACACCGAGCTCGGTGGCGTGCTGACGGTGTTTGCACTGCCGGATCGCCTGACGCGGGCCAGCGGCTCCGCCAGCACCAAGAACGCCCGGTAAGTCAGCCGTCGAATCAGGCGTGTAATCGTGTTGAAAAACGGTTGCCGGTCGCAGCATCGGCAACCGTACCGTTTCCCAGGATTGAATATGAACAGACTCACGAAAAACGCAGCGGCCGTGGCCGCCTGCTGGGCCCTGGCCGCATTGCCAGGCCTGCTGTCGGCACCCGCCGTGGCTGCGGATACGGCGCCCTACAAGGTAGTGGAAGGCAACAAGGTGGATGCGCAGACGCTCAGCGGCTGGCGCACCTGGCGTGCCATGGCCTGCGAGCGCTGCCACGGCGCGGCCCAGGAAGGCATGGTCGGCCCCTCGCTGGTGGACAGCCTGAAAGTCCTCAGCAAGGACGAATTCAAGTCTGCGGTGCTGAAAGGACGGATCGAAAAGGGCATGCCGAACTTCGATACCAGCAAGATGGTCAGCGAAAACATCGACAGCCTGTACGCCTACCTGAAGGGGCGCTCGGATGGCGCCATCCAGCCGGGCCGTCTCCAGGAGATCGGCAAATGAAGAAGTGGCGTAAAGGGGAGCGTTCGCCCCGGCAGTTGCCGGGGCAACTGCCGTGGCGGACACTGCTGGCAGGCGGCGCCTGCGCGCTGGCCAGCCTGGGCAACCCTGCAAGCGCCCAGGATGCCCCGGCACCGGGACAGGACAAGGTGCTGCGGGTCTGCGAGGACCCGAACAACATGCCCTTGTCGAACCGGGCTCAGGCCGGCTTCGAGAACAAGATTGCGGCGCTGTTGGCGCAGGAGTTGGGCTGGAAACTGGAATACACCTGGTTCCCGCAGCGCATCGGTTTCATCCGCAATACCCTGCGTGCCAAGGAAGAAAACTCGGACCGCTTCAAGTGCGACCTGGTCATCGGCGTGGCCAAGGGGTTTGACCTGGCGGCGACCACGCGGCCATATTACCGCTCTACCTATGCCATGGCCTATGTCAAGGGCAAAGGGCTGGACCGGGTGCGCAGCCTGGACGACCTGCTGGCGCTCGACCCCGCACAACGCAAGAAACTGCGCTTTGGCGCCTTTGCCGGCTCGCCCGTTACCGACTGGTTGCTGCAGAACGACCTGATGGAACAGGTCGAGTGGTACCAGAGCCAGACCGGCGACGCCGAGCAGTATCCGGGCGAAATCATCGAGAAAGACCTTGCCAGCGGCAAGATCGACGTGGCCTTTGCCTGGGGCCCGATCGCCGGCTATTTCGCCAAGAATGCGCGCGCGGTACCGATGGTCGCCGTTCCATTGACCTCGCGGCCGGGCATGAAATTCGATTTCGAGATCGCGATGGCGGTGCGCCATGCCGACAAGGATTTCCGGCAGCGTATCGACGGTCTGATCGTGGCCAACGAAGCGAAAATCCGCGACATCCTGACGCAATATGGCGTGCCGCTGCTGGCGCAGCCGCCCGCGGTGGCGCTGGCGCCGAGGCCGGCGAGGAAGCCATGAGCCGCGTTCCGGCAGGGCGCGCGGCGCCACCGGTGGCGGGGCAGGGGCGCGCCATGTGCATGCGCCTTGGCTCTCGCCTTGGCGTGGCGCTGCTCGGCCTGTTTGCGCTCGGGTCGGCCGGCGCGCAGCCCATCTCGCCGGCCGAAGTCCTGCTGTTCGAGACCGACCACCTTGCACGGATGAAGGCGCCGTCCACCCTGGTCTATGAATTCCGCAAGCAGAGCAACGTGGAACCTGTCTTCACCGACACCGTCCAGCTCGACGTATCTCGCAGCAAGGGGCAAGTCAACGCCGTGTTGCATTTCCTGACCGGCGAGCGCAAACACGATTTGCCGAAGGTGGACGACGCGCACGGCAATCCGGTGCTGCTTGGTTTTCTCGAGCACGACATCGCCGAAATGAAACGCCTGACCGGCGGCTCGGCCGGCTACTTCCGCAAGCGCATCCGGATGGCGCTGGCGAACGGCGCGCAGGTGACGCCGCAACGCATCACGTATGGGGGCAAGACGGTCGAGGCAAAAACGGTGCGCATCCAGCCCTACCTGGATGACCCGCTGCATGCGCGCTTCGAGAACTATGTGCGCAAGACCTATACCTTCGTGCTCAGCGAACAGGTGCCCGGCGGCGTGTACCGGGTCAGCACCACGCTGGCGAACCCGGCAGGGAACAGTCCGCCGCCCGGCGCCGTGGTGGCGCGCACGGCCGCTGCCGGCGGGAAGGGCGGGGAAGCCAGGGCAGCGGCGCCCGGCATGGCCTCGCCCGGCAAGGCGGTGGCCGCGACTGTCGCGCCAGCGGCGAAGCAGTCCGCGAACCAGCCCGGCGCGGCGGCGCCAGGCACGGTATTACCTGTCATCGACGAAACGCTCACCCTGGTCAAGGTTACCGAGCCGCGGGGTTGAGCGGCAGGCCGACGATGCCGGGATATCAATCAGCCGGAGCACACGATGGCGCGCCTGAAAGTGTTTGCGTTCGATTATGTGATGGAGGGTGGACCGACAGCACGCGACCTGCCGCACGCGTTTACGCAACAAGGCGCGCTGCTGCTGGAAGCCTTGCTGGCCGATCTCGGCGCCTTGCCCGACGTTGAAGTGTGCACGATGGCGACGCTGGCCGGGCCCGGACGGGATGCCAGGCTGGCAGGCCGGACGTTCGGCGAGCGCTTCGCGGCCTGCCTGCAGGCGGCCGACGCCGTGTGGCCGCTGGCGCCGGAGTCCGATGGCTTGCTGGAAAACCTGTCGCGCAACGTCTTGCGCGGCAAGCGCATCCTGCTGGGCAGCGCCCCGGGTGCGGTGCGGGTCGCGGCCAGCAAGTTCAAGGTGGCGCGGGCGCTGGCCGACAGTGGCGTGCCGGTGGTGCCCACCTACCGGCCCCACGCGGCCCTGCCCGACGGGGAAGGCGCCTGGGTCGTCAAGCCCGATGACGGCGCCGGCTGCCTCGACGCCCGCCTGTTCAGCAGCCGCGCCGCGGCCCTGGCGTGGATCCGCACCAACGCGGCCCAGGGTTTTATATTGCAGCCTTTTGTCGCGGGCCGGCTGGGCAGCCTGTCCCTGATCTGCTGCGACGGCGCCGCACGCCTGCTGGCGCGTAACCAGGAACGGGTAGCGGTGCACGACAACCGTTTCCACTTCCTGGGCAGTACCGTGAATGGGCTGGACGACGCCGACGGGGCGCTCGAGCGCCTGGCGCAGCAGGTAGCGGCCGCCTTGCCTACCTTGTGGGGCTACGTCGGCGTGGACATCATCCTGACCGAGCGCGGCGCAGTGGTGCTCGACGTGAATCCGCGCCTGACGGCGGCCTATGCCGGGCTGCATGCCTCGATCGGCTGCAACCCGGCCGGGCTGGTGCTGGATTTGCTGAAGGGGCCGGCAGCGATGCCGGCGCCGCCGGCCGGGCGCCGCGCGGTCAGCGTCGACGTCGGCTACCCGCCCGGGCTTCCTACTTGATCACCACGCCCCAGGGGAGTTTACCGACCGCGATGTCGCGCAGCTTGGTGCGGCTCGCCGTGTCGATCACGGAGACGTTGTGCGAGCGGCCGTTGGCGACATACAGTTTCTTGCCGTCGGGCGTGAGCGCCATGTTCCAGGGGCGCTGTCCTACCGGTACCGTCGCAACCACCTTGTTGCTGGCGGTGTCGATCACCGACACATTGGCGTCGCCGCCGTTCGACACATAGACCTGGCTGCCGCTCGGGTGCACGGCGATGCCGTTGGCGCGCAGACCGGCCTTGATGCGGGCGACCACGGCAAAGCTCGCGGTATCGATGACGAAGACTTCGTTGGCGTTTTCGGCGGCGACATAGGCGCGGCTGCTGTCCGGTAAAAAGCCGATGCCGCGCGGACGGGCGCCCACCGGCACCTGGGCCACCTGCTTCCGGCTGGCGAAGTCGATGATGTCGACGGCGTCGCCTTCCTCGGCACTGACGAACAGCAGGCGTCCGTTCGGGCTGAATACCGCGTGTTCGGGATTCTTTCCCCGTACCGGGATCGAGAACGCCAGCGCGTTGGTGCGCGTGTCGGTCACCGCGATCTCGTTCTTGCCCTCGATCGCCGCCACCACCCAGCGTCCGTCCGGAGAAATCGAGACGCCTTCGGGCGAATCGCCCAGCGCCACCGTCGCGCCCAGCTTGCGCGCACCCAGGTCGACCAGCTGCAGGCGGTCGTTCGGCTGGTCGCTCACGTAGAGCCAGCGCGCCTCCGGACCGATGGCCAGGCCGCGCGGCTTGGATCCGCCGGGCAGTTCGGAAACGACCTGGTCGCTGGCAGTGTCGATCACCGAGATCGTGCCCGATCCTTCGTTCGGCACATAGGCCAGGGGTGCGGCAAGGGCGATGGACGGTAGCACGGCGGGCAGCATGGCGGCGCATGCCACGGCGGCGGCGAGGTGGCGGAAGGGTGAAATGGTCATCGGGTCTCCACGGGCAGGTTGGGATGGGGGGTGTTCGCATGCGCGCCCTGCCTGGGCCACATGCGCAGCAGCAGGCCGTCGCGATCGATCAGCATGTGTTTTATTACCGCGAGCACATGCACACCGACCAGCAGCGCCAGCAGCAGCGCGGCCAGGTGGTGGGCACCGTTGAACACGGCATATAAAGTCTTGTCGTCCGGGCCCCAGGGCGCCCAGTGGACCAGGTTGAAGAACTTCACGCCATGCCGGCTGAAGTTCGACGCGAGATAGCCCGACAGGGGAAGGGTCAGCATGCACAGGTACAGCAGCGCATGGCTGAGCCAGGCCGCCCGGCGCTGCCAGGCCGGCACCGACGCCGGCAGCGGCGGCGGCTTGTGCGTCAGGCGCCAGCCGAGACGCAGCAGGATCAGGAGGCCGATCACGATGCCGCTGCTCTTGTGCAGGTTGACGTAATAGCCGCGCTCGGGCGTGCCGCGCGGGATATCTTCCAGCATCAGGCCAAAGGCGAACTGGCCGAGCAGCAGCAGGGCGATGAGCCAGTGCAGGGCGATCGCGGTGCCGGTATAGCGCGCAGTTGACTGGGCATGCTTCGGGGCGTCCATGATTCAATGGAACAGCGATTTGTCCGGGTGCTCGATGTTCAGGCGTTGCAGCTTGCGGTACAGCGTGTTGCGGCTGATGTTGAGTTCGCGGGCCACGCCGCTCAGGTTCCACTGGTGGCGCTTCAGCTCCTGCAGCAACACCTCGCGCTCCGCGCACTCGAAGGCATTGAGTCCGGCCGGCTGGCTGGCCACGGATGCGGCAGATGCGGTGGGTGCGGCGGACGCCGGAACGGGGCTGGCGGTGGGCACCGCGACCGGCGCCATGGCGCTCGCCGCGCCGGCCAGCCCACCATCGGCCGCGCCGTTGGTCACGCTGTTAGCCGCGTTGTTGGCCGCACAGTGGAGCGGATTGTGCCGGTATTCGGGCGGCAGGTCGTTCACCGTGAGCCGGTCCGATTCGCGCAGCGCGATCATGGTGCGCAGCAGGTGGCGCAGCTGGCGCAGGTTGCCGGGCCAGCGCTGCCGCTCCAGCAGCGCCATCAGGCCGTCGTCGATCTCGACGGGACAGCCGTCATCGCTTTCTTCGAGTGCCAGCTGGCGGATCAGTGCGCAGCGGTCGAGGCGTTCGCGCAGCGGCGGCAGCGTGAAGGTGACGCCTTGCAGGCGGTAATACAAATCCTCGCGGAATTCGCCGTTCTCGATTTTCTTCACCAGGTCGCAATGGGTGGCGCTGATCAGGCGGATGTCGAGCTTGACCGGCGCCTCCCCGCCGAGCGGCACCACTTCGCGTTCCTCGAGCACGCGCAGGAGGCGCGCCTGGAGCGCGACCGGCATGTCGCCGATCTCGTCGAGGAACAGGGTGCCGCCATTGGCCTGCAGCAGCTTGCCGCGCTGCCCGTCCTTGCTGGCGCCGGTAAAGGCGCCGGAGCGATAGCCGAACAGTTCGCTCTCGACCAGGGATTCGGGGATCGAGGCGCAGTTGATGGCCACGAAAGGCCGGCTGGCGCGGCTGCCGGACAGGTGCATCGCGCGTGCAAAACGCTCCTTGCCGGTGCCGGTCTCGCCCAGCAGGATGATGGCCACGTTGCGCTCCATGACCCGCTTGGCGGTGTCGATGTTGGCGCGCATCGCCGGGTCGCCGAGTTGCAGCGCATCGAGCGGGCCGGTCTCGTCTGGCGTGGGCGGCGCCGCGGCCCGCTGCGGCCGGCGCGCGCTGCTGGCCGTGACCGGCTGGTAGACCACGGCAAAAAAGCGCGCGTTGCTGCGCACCTCGAAGATCGGTACCGGGTGGAAGGCACGGCGGACGCTGCTGTCGACCAGGCCGGAAAAGGTGAGATTGAACAGTTCGCAGATGTCGCGGCCGACGATTTCAAGCGGGCTGGTGTAGCCGAGCAGGGAGACGGCGGCGCGGCTCGCGGCCAGCACGGTGCCGGTGACGCTGAGCGCGATCGCGCCTTCGCTCAGGGTGCCGACGAACTCGGACCGGTTGTGAAAACGCAGGATGAAGTCGTGGCGGAACTGGTGCAGGAAGACCCGGTTCTCGATCATCTGCACCGACATGCTGACCAGGGCCAGCGTGTGCTGCTGGGCCAGGCGCGATTCGCCGGAGGCATCGAGCACGCCGACCAGTTCGCCGCCATGGTCGAAGATCGGGGCCGCCGCGCAGGACAGGCCGATATTCCGTGACAGATAGTGTTCGTCCTGGTGCACGGTCAGCGGACGGCGTTCGACCAGGCAGGTGCCCATGCCGTTGGTACCCTGCACGCGCTCGCTCCACACGGCGCCCTGCATCAGGCCGGTCCGGGAGGCGGCGTGGGTGAAGGCGGGATCGCCGAAGTAATTCAGGAGCACGCCTTCGCGGTCGGTCAGCATGATCGCGTAACCGGAGCCGGCCAGCTGCTGGTACAGGTTCGCCATCTCGACCTTGGCGACGGCCTGCACATCGGCGAGGCGTTCCTGGCGCTCCTGCAGTTCGCTGGGCGCGACCACTTCCGGGTCGGCGCAACTGCCGGGGTCGAGCTGGTATTCGTTGAGACATCGGATCCAGGACCGGGTGATCCGGTTGGCAGTTCCGATGCGGTCGGCTCCGAGACGGTCGTGGACGACCGAATGGACGCGCTTGACGTGTTCCACGGCAAACTTCGACATGCTGTCTCCTGGGTCCGCAACTAGGGCCGCGCGGGCGCCGGCACTGTCGCTTTATTGGACTGTTATGTGAGTTTTACACCCCATTTGTTGTAGAGAATACACCGTTCCAGTGTCCAATTGTCAGTCCGTTTTCGATATTTTTGAACGGCCAAGCGTCTTGCATACACTCCATTGGCGGATTACAGAGCGACATCAGTCGGCTCGCAGTTGTGGGGAACATTCGGCGGGATTCGTGGTCGTGGTAAGGCGACCCGGCGCAGGTGCGCGTCCTCATGCACGCTGCATCACGGCCGCTCCATGCGCCAGGCGGGCATAGGTGTCCGGGTTGCCGTGACGAGGGAGGGTGGCGGCCTGCGGCGCCGCGCCGGGCAGCGCGTGGCGCCGCCCGGGTTCAATCATGAAGCTTACCTGGCGATCAGGACCAGCGTGCCGCGGCCGCACAGGCCATAGCTCGTGTTTTCGCCGCCGATGAAGGCCTCGCTGCCGGGCGTGCTGACCTGGGACGCGCCTTCGGCCCAGGTGCAGGTATCGGTCACGCGGTACCAGCTCTTGCCGCTGCCGGCCCAGGGCAGCGTGAATTTCACCTGCGCACCCCAGGCGTTATGGGCGATGTAGATGCTTGAGGCCGGATCGCCGAACTCGGTGCCGTCGATGCGCCAGGCGATCGCGTGGTTGTCCGCGTTGTTGAAGTAGGTCGCATCGGCGACGCCGCTGTCCGGCTTGAACCAGCGCAGCTGTTCCATCACGTTGCCGTTGTTGTCGACGCTCGAATAGAAATTCGCCGGGCGCAGCGCCGGATGCGCCTTGCGGAAGGCGATCATGGCTTTAGTAAAATTCTGGAAATTGGCCTGGTCCGTGGTGCGGGTCCAGCCCAGCCAGTTGGCCGAGGAATCCAGGTTGTACGGGTTGTTGTTGCAGTTCAGCGTGCGCAGCGCCTCGTCGCCGCCGACGATCATCGGCACCCCGCCGGACAGCATCATCAGCGCCATGCCGTTGCGCGCGGCCTTTCTCTGGTCGGCTGCGATGCCGCCCTGGTCCCAGCTGTTGTTGTTATCCTCGCCACCGTCGCTCGGTCCGTAAGGCCAGGGCTGGTTGTTGTTCTTGCCGTTGCAGCTGTACAGGTCCTTCAAGGTAAAACCGTCGTGCGCGGTAATGAAATTGATGGAATGCCAGGGCTTGCGGCTATCGTCGCCGTACAGGTCGCTCGAACCGGCAAAACGGGTCGCCAGCTGGCCGGTCGTGATCGGGGCGCTACCCAGTTTATTCTGCGCCTGGCGCACGACGTCGCGGTAGCTGCCGTTCCACTCGGCCCAGCCGCTCGGGAAGCCGCCGACCTGGTAGGAGTTGCCGCCGATCGCCCACGGCTCGGAGATCAGGTCGACGCCGCTGCCGCCGGCTGCCGGCCGCGGCGGCAGTTCGTTCACGATGCGGTTCAAGGCGTTCCCGGCATCCATCTTGTCAAAATTAAAACAGCCGTGCTGGCAGCTGTTGCCGAGCACGGAGGCCAGGTCGAAGCGGTAGCCGTCCACGCCCAGCTTGTCGCGCCAGTAGGCGAGCGAATCGACGATCAGGTTCTGGGCGACCGGATTGCGCGTGTTGTAGTTGCCGCCGACGCCGGTGTTGTCCCAGGAATTCTGCATGTCCGAGGTCAGGCTGTAATAGGTCGGGTTGTCCAGGCCGCGCCAGCTGGTGATGTTGTAGGTGGTCTTGTCGGTCGACGACCAGGCGCCGCCTTCGCCGGTGTGGTTGTAGACCACGTCGACCAGCACCTTGATGCCGTTGTCGTGGAAGGCCTTGACCATTTCCTTGAACTCGCGGGTCGGGCCGCCCGGCGACTTGTCGTAGGCGTAGCGGCGGTCCGGCGCAAAATAATTCAGGGTCATGTAGCCCCAGTAGTTGTCGCCGGTATTGCTGTTCGGGTCGTTGTCGTTGGTGTCGTTCTGGGTTTCCTGGACCGGCAGGAATTCGATGGCGGTCACACCCAGGCTGGCCAGCCAGGCCGCTTTCAGGCCGGCTCCCTTGTAGGTGCCGCGGTAGGCGGTGGCGATGCTGGTGTCGTTCATCGTCAGGCCGCACACATGGGCTTCATAGATGACGTCGTCCTTCAGGGCGCGGGTCGGTTTCACGCCGGTCGACTGGGTGTCGCCGGCCAGCACGATGCCTTTCGGAGCCAGGTTGCCGCTGTCGATGTTGCGGTACAGCGCGCCGCTGGCGTAGATGGTGCCATTGGTGTTGGTCGGCGTCGTCGGGTCGTGGCTCAGTTCGAGCGCATACGGGTCGGACAGTAGTTTATTCGGATTGAAGCGGTTGCCAGCGGCATCGACGTCCGTCATGAAACCGACGCTCGAGCCCTTGGTCCAGCCGGTGTTGTACGGCCAGTTCGGGCCCCAGGCGCGGTAGCCGTAATACAGGGCGCCGCTCAGGCCCTGGCTGCTCAGGGGCGTGGTCGGGATCGTCACGGACCAGATGCCGTTCGAATTGGTCATCACATAGCGCGCCTTCTCGGCGGTGCCGGTCGCCGTGCTGTACAGGTACAGCTCGATGCGCGTGGCCTTGCCCGAATACACTTTAAAAGTGACGTTCGCCCCGGTGGCGTCGTAGGCGGCGCCCAGTTGATTGGGATTGATCGCGGCCCAGGCCGGGGCGCAGGATAGGGTGCCAGCGAGGGCGCCGGTGATGAGCGCGGCCAGCAGTTTCCGTTTCAGATGCGCTTGCAATGGTCTCCGTCTTTTGTTTGTTGTTGTAAACACGTGTTGCTCGAGCGGGCGCGGCAGTGCCGGGCAACGCGCCGGTACGGCAACGCGCGGCCGGCCCTTGATGCGACGTCACGGGCGACGCCGGTGTACTTTCGCTACCTCTTCTGGCTAGCTCATCAATACACGTTGGAAAAGCTACTCTTCACCCCCTGTGAAGTCAATCGTGTGCCAGTAGTTTTGTTACGATCCAGCTAGCGCGGACAGCCGGCGGCAGGCTGCCGGCCAAATCTGGCACAATCTCCTTGCGATGTTGCCAATCCAATAAAACGGGACGAGCATGAATGAGCAGGTTGCACGACGCGTCGTGCTGGTACGAGCGATCGAACAGGCCGACACCAACCACGAGGTGCTGAGCGAGGACGACCGCAAATATGCGAGCCGCAGCGCGCGCGAGTTGGCCGCATGGCAGGCCGCCGACAGCAAAGGTGCCGCTACCCAGGAACACTTCCTCCAGCAGCGCTCGGAGCAGATCCTCAAGCGCCTGGCCGAACGCACCCCGGCGTTTGCCGCTTTCCAGAAGCGCGGGCTCGGTCTGCCGGGTTTCTGGGCCGCGCTGCCGGTAGTGGCCCTGTTTGCCGGCGCGCTGCTGGACCGGATTGCCGATCCGCACCGGGTCGACCTGCTGTCGGCGCCGCTCCTGTTCATCATCGGCTGGAACCTGCTGGTCTATCTCGCCTTGCTGGTCTGGGCGCTGATCCCGGGCCGCAAGACCGGCTGGGCCAGATCGGGCCTGCTGCGCCGCCTGAGCGTGGGCAAGGCCACCTTGCCGCGCAAGCTGCCCGGCGCCCTGTCGCGCGGCCTGACCCAGTTCCTGGGGGAATGGGCCGCGCTGAGCGAACCGCTGACCCGCGCGCGCCTGTCGCGCACCGTGCACCTGTCGGCCGCCGCCTTTGCCCTGGGCGCGGTGCTGTCGCTGTATGGGCGCGGCCTGTTGACCCAATACGTGGCCGGCTGGGAGAGCACCTTCCTGGATGCGACGCAGGTGCACACGCTGCTGTCCTGGCTGTTCACGCCGGCGCTGTTCGTGTTCCCCTTCCTCGAGGGTTTTTCGCTGGCCGACATCGAGGCGCTGCGCTTCACTGCCAACACCCCGGCCGGCGGCGGCGAGCGCTGGGTGCACCTGTACGGCGCGACGATCGGACTGCTGGTCGTGCTGCCGCGCCTGCTGCTAGCGGCGTTTGCCGCCTGGCGTGCGCGCCGGCTCGCGCGCGCCTTTCCGCTGGAGCTCGAGCAGCCCTACTTCCGCAGGCTGGCCGACAGCATCGGCGCCGGCACCCCGGCGGTGCTGCGCGTGCTGCCCTACAGTTTCACGCTCGACGAAGCGCGCGACCGCGGTTTATGGACCGTTGCCGCGATGGCGCTCGGAGCCCAGGCACGCGTGCTGCTGCGCCCGACCGTCCCCTATGGCGAAGAGCCGAAGGAGGCGCTGCGCGACGGTGGTTTCGACGAGGCCGGCGTGACCGTCACCGCCGCCCTGTTCAGCCTGGCAGCGACGCCGGAAAAGGAAAACCACGGCGCCTTCCTCGACTACCTGGTCCGTCACAGCAAGCGCGGCGTGGCCGTGCTGCTGGACGAGTCCGGCATGGTCGAGCGCGGGGCCGGCCAGGCCGGACTGGAGGCGCGGGTGCTGGAACGCATCACGCTGTGGCGCCAGTTCTGCAGTTTCCACGGTACCGCGGCGACCGTCGTCAACCTGCTCGATCCGAATAAACGCCCGATCGAACTGGGCGCCGGGCTGGCCCTGCCGGAGCTGCGATGAACGAGCCCATGAACGAGCCCATGAGCGAGACCCCGAGCGCGACCTTGAACGATCATCCGGTCAAGATCCAGTTCGCCCTCGTTTCGCACACCAACAACGGCAAGACCACGCTGGCGCGCACGCTCGTCGGCGCCGACGTGGGAGAGGTGCGCGATGCCGCCCACGTGACGACCTTCGCCGAAGCCCATCCGCTGCAGACCAGCGCGGCGGGCGACACCCTGCTGCTGTGGGACACCCCGGGCTTCGGCGACTCCGTGCGCCTCCTGAAACGCCTGGCGATGGCGGGCAACCCGATCGGCTGGTTCCTGCGCGAGGTGTTCGACCGCTACCGCGACCGCCCGTTCTGGCTCAGCCAGCAGGCGCTGCGCGCCGCCAAGGAAGAGGCCGACGTCATCCTCTACCTCGTCAACTCCGCGGAGGCGCCGGGCGACGCCGGTTACCTGCCGGCGGAGATGAGCATCCTCGAGTGGCTGGGCAAACCGGTGGTGGTCCTGCTCAACCAGATGGGACCGCCGCGTCCGGGCGCGGCCGAGGGCGCCGAGCAGCAGGAGTGGAAGCGGCACCTGGCGCGCTTCCCGGTCGTGCGCGAAGTGCTGGCGCTGGACGCCTTTGCCCGCTGCTGGGTGCACGAGCACGTGTTCTACGAGGCGGTGGCGCCGCTGATCGACCCGGCGAAGCAGCCCGGCTATGCCCGCCTGCGCGCGGCGTGGGAAACCCATAACCGCCAGCGTTACGCCAGCGCGCTGCGCATCACGGCCGAGCAGGTCGCGGCCGCCGCGCGCGACAGCGAACCGGTGCCGGAAGCGGGGCGCGGCATGCTGCGCACGGCACTCAAGGCGGTCGGGCTCTCCAAGGACGAGCAGAAGCGGCAGGAAGCGGCGATGGCCGCCCTGGTGGAGCGCCTGAACGCCGAGATCGGCAAGGCGACGATGCGCATGCTGGTGCTGCACAAGGTCGATCCGGGCGAAGCGACCACGATCAATGCCCGCGTGCGCGAGAATTTCGCCGTCAAGGCGCCGGTCGACAAGGCGCAGGCCGGCCTGCTGGGCGCCGTGGTGTCGGGCGCGGCCACCGGACTGTCGGCCGACCTGATGGCGGGCGGCTTGACGATGGGCGGCGGCGCGCTGCTGGGCGCGGTCGTCGGCGGCCTGACGGCGGCCGGCGCAGCCTGGGGTTTCAACCAGCGTGCCGACCGCAACGAGCCGGCCGTGCAGTTCGCCGACGCCTTCCTGCAGACGCTGCTGGTCGGCGCGCTGCTGCGCTACCTCGCCGTCGCCCACTTCGGCCGCGGGCGCGGCAACTATGTCGAGAGCGAGGCGCCTGCTTTCTGGCAGGCCGAGGTCGAGGCGGCGCTGGCCGCGCAGAACGACAAGCTCGGCTCGCTCTGGCAAGAGGTGCGCACCGCGCCCGACCTGGCGGCGGCCAGCGCGCGCGTCCTGGCCGTCGTCGAGCCGGCTGCCAACGCCACGCTGGCGCGCCTGTATCCGGGCGCCGTGGCGGCACCGTCTGGCAAGGAACAGCGCGCCGCCGTGTCATCTCCGTCCAGCCACACCCGGAGCGGCGTGCCCGACTGATTCGTCGTGGGCATGCCGCTTGCTCCTGATGCCGCTGCGTGCGCGCCACGCTGCACGGCTGCGACCGTCGCACGCGGGGCTTTGGCCGAACGGCTGGGGCTGTTGTTCCTCATCGATACAAAACTGCACAGATAACTCGGCACTTGATCCGATACGGCACAGCACAGCGAACGCGGCAATGGACGCTTTGCCCCGTCATGGGCGGGCACGGGACTTGCCATCGCTGTTGGGCAGCATCAGCCGATGCGCATAAACCTGACAGCTGACAAGGAGACGGCGATGAAGAAAATTTGTGCACTGAGCGTGCTGGCCGCATGCATGCAGCCGGCACTGGCAGTCGACATCAAGGCGGGCGACTGGACGGTAAATGTAGGCGGCAACGTGAATGCCTACTATACCTTTGTGGATTGCGACGGCGGCCAGGTCGGCGGACTGGCGCTAGGTGGCCAGGCACTTGGCTGCGGCGGCAGGGACAGCCGCACGACGGTCGGCAACGGCCTGCTGCCCAGCGGGCTGGTCACCTCCGCCACCTCGACGCAGGGCGGATACGACATCAAGGCGTTGATCGGCATCTATGTCCACACCGCCACCGACAGTGCCATCTCCCCGAACAACGGGGTCGACGTGCGCCAGGCGTTTTTTACGTTCGGCAACGCCACCCTCGGCACCTTCAAACTGGGGCGCGACTATGGCATCTTCGGCGCCAATGCCATCCTGAACGACATGACCCTGCTGGGCGCAGGCGCACCGGTACAGGCGACCCAGCGCGGCCGCGTCGCCCTCGGCCACATTGGCGCGGGCTATGCCTATCTCGGCCATTACGGCCAGATCGCCTGGAGCGCGCCGAAGATGGCGTCCGGGCTGGGCGTCGACATCGGCATCATGAGCCCGGTGGCCGACACGCCGGTCGTGGCCGGCTCTGCCTACTCGGCCGATTCGACGCCGCAGTACCAGGCGCAGCTGACTTTCACACAGTCCCTCGCCCAGGGCGAGCTGAAAGCCTGGATCGGCGCCAAGGGCCAGCGCCTCGAGCCCGAGCTGCCCGGCACGCCCGACCTGACGCTGCGCGGAATCGAGGCGGGCGTGCTGTACCAGGCAGGGCCGACCGGTTTGCTGTTGAACGTACAGCGCGGCAGGGGACTGGGCATCCTGTCGGATGCCGACCAGGGACGGGTGCGCACCACCCACGTGTTTGCACAAGGCACCTATAAACTGTCCGACGTGCTCAAGCTCGGGATTAGCTATGGCCTCAGCAAGAATGCCGACAACACCCTCGGCACCGGCGGCCTGAAGTCGAATGCGAATCTCACGGCCGGCGCCTACTATGCGCTCAATAGTGCGATCACGCTGGTAGGCGAAGTCGGGCAGACGCGCTCGAAAGGGTTTAACGGGGGGCGCGACAAGATGAATGGCATTTCACTCGGCGGTATCATCTTTTTCTGATGAGATCGCCAGCGGAGGAGTGGCCGGAAACGCATTCGCCAAGGTAGGTTCCGAAGGAAGGTCCTCTTGTTGCTGTTGCGCCGAGGCCCGGCGGCGTACGCATGCGCCGCCGGGGCGGTCTTTCTCATCTGCGGAAGAAATCGCGGTAATTATCGGGTTGGAAACTCTGGCTTAACGCCGGCTTAAAAATCCGGATCTAGCCCTTGCGGCTGGCAAATGGCTTTGCTATGATTCGCCTCCGCTTCGGTGCTGTGCTTCAAAGGTTAACGAAATCAAGTAGTTAAGCGAGCACAAAACGACGAG
>JBBWZO010000283.1:0-14229 GCA_039649125.1 Massilia sp.
AAGCGATGCCGAAGCAGCTTGCTCTTTACTATGGCGGCGAATGGCATGTTCCTGCCGGCGGTTACAGGCCGACCGTCAATCCCGCCACTCAGCAGGTACTGGCGCAGGCGCCTGAAGCGAATGCTGCCGATATCGACGCAGCGGTGCGCAAAGCGCATCAGGGATTCCTTGCCTGGTCACGCGTGCCGGCAGCCGAGAAGAGCGCCAAGCTGCGCGAGATTGCGCGACGGCTGCGGCTTCATGCCGACGAACTGGCCTTGCTCGATTCCGCCAATTGCGGCAATCCCTTCAAGCGGATGCAGCCCGACGCGCTGCTGGCCGCGGGACAGATCGACTATTACGCAGGCCTGGTACACGAACTCAAGGGCGAAACCATGCCGACCGCGGACGGCGCGCTCAATTACTCGGTGCGCGAACCGCTGGGCGTGGTTGCGCGCATCGTCGCCTATAACCATCCGCTGATGTTCCTGGCGGGGAAGATTGCGCCGGCGCTGGCGGCCGGCAACAGTGTGATCATGAAGGCGCCCGACCAGGCCCCGTTGTCGGCATTGCGGTTCGCCGAGATCGTCGACAGCGTGCTGCCTCCCGGCGTGCTGAATATCCTCACCGGCTCGCGCGAATGCGGCGAGGCCCTGGTGCGCCATCCGCTGGTCAAGAAGGTCGCGCTGATTGGAGCGGTGCCGACCGGCGCGGCGATACTCCGCGGCGCGGCGGACAAGATCATGCCGGTCTCCCTGGAACTCGGCGGCAAGAATCCGCTCGTGATCTGCCCCGACGCCGACGTCGATAACGCGATACTCGGCGCGATCAATGGGATGAATTTCACCTGGGCCGGGCAGTCGTGCGGTTCCACTTCCCGGCTGTTCGTGCACGAGTCGCTGTACGACCGCGTAGTCGAAGGCATTTGCGAGAAGCTGCCGCAACTGCACCGTTGCGGCATGCCGATCGACCCGGGGACGACGATGGGTTGCCTGATCTCGGAAGGGCAGTTCAACAAGGTCATGGACTACATCGACATCGCACGCAACGAGGGTGCGCGGCTGGTCGCCGGCGGCGAGCGTCCCAGCGATCCAGCGCTGGCCAAGGGGTGGTTCGTGGAGGCGACCGTGTTCGCGGACGTCACGCCGCAGATGCGCATCTTCAAGGAAGAAGTATTCGGACCGGTTCTCTCCATCATCAAATGGAGCGATGAAGAGCAGCTGATCGCCGACATCAACAGTGTCGAATATGGCCTGACCGCATCGATCTACACCCGCGAACTGACGCGCGCGCATCGCTTGGCCCGGCGCATCGAAGCGGGTTATATCTGGATCAACACCAGTAGCGCCCATTACGTCGGCACCAGCTTTGGCGGGTACAAGAAATCCGGTATGGGACGCGAAGAAGGCCTGGAAGAACTGCTCGCGTACACACAGGTGAAGAACGTCCACGTCATGCTGTAACCGTGGGCCAATCATGGTAAGGAGCGCTCCCGGTATCCCGCTCAGTGTTATCAAGTCGGGGTTTTGCGGAGCGCGCGTACGTAAGGGGACGTGGCGCGGTGGCGTGTTTTGAATTCTTGGTGGCCCGGGGCGGAATCGAACCACCGACACAAGGATTTTCAATCCTCTGCTCTACCAACTGAGCTACCAGGCCAAGGCGGCGAATTTTAGCACGAACTTTCGCCTCATCCATAATTTTTTGCGTTTGCAGTTTCAACCGGCATGCTGAATGCGCCGCCAACGGGCCGGCGAGGTGCCGACTTCGCGCTTGAAGGCGCGCGCAAAGGCCGCTTCCGACTCGTAGCCCACTTCCAGCGCGACCGAGGCGACCGGCGCGCGGCCGCCGCGCAGCAGGGCGGCCGCCGCTTCCATGCGCCAGCGCGCCAGGTATTGCATCGGCGGCTGGCCCAGCAGGCGCAGGAAGCGGGCGCAGAACACCGAGCGCGACAGGTTGGCGGCGCGCGCCAGGTCGTCGATCGTCCACGGCCGCGCCGGCCAGTGGTGGATCAGCGCCAGCGCGCGTCCTACCTGCGGGTCGCGCAATCCCGCCAGCCAGCCGGTGCTGCCGGCCGGCAGGCATTCGAGGTAGCGCCGCAGCGCGTCGATGAACATGGTTTCGCTGGCGCGCTCGAGCAGCGCGGCGGCGCCCGGCTCGCCGCGCTCGGCGTCGTGGGCCAGTTCGCCCAGCTCGGCAGGCGCTGCGCGGGCGGTCGATGCCGGCAGGTGCAGCAGCCGGGGCAGGGCGTCGAGCAGGGGATTGAAAGGATGGCGGTCGCAGCTGAGGAAGCCGCACACCAGCTCGGTGTCGGCCGGCGCCGCATGTTCTGCCCAGGTGAATTCGTATTGCGAGTGAAACACGATCGGGATCGGCTTGGGCGCATCGCGGGTGGCGGCAACCCAGTCGGGATCGATGCGCGCCGGCTGCTGTTCCGGGTCGCTCGAGAGCATGTGGCCGTCGCCGTGCGGCAGGATGACGACGTCGCCTGCGTGCAGCCGCACCGGCGCCATTCCCGCTACTGAGACCCAGCCGGCGCCCTTGGTCAGCACGTGGTATTCCATCACGTGTTCGGCGTCGGGAAACAGCAGGCGGCCGAGCTCGTCCATGGGCGGCGCCTCCACGGCCCAGATCGCCGGAAAGCCGATCTGGTAGAAGACGGCGCCGCGCAGGCGTACCGAGCGCAGCAGATCGGACAGGGTATCGGTTTGCATGGCGTCAGGACGCGCGGGCAAATCGGGCCGACGCCCGGTCAAGCGGGCCGCGCCTGCGCGCACCATACTGGTAGCTTCTCAATGTCGAACATGGAGGATGCCACCATGGACAAATCAACGCAATCGGCCCCTTCCGTGCCAGGGGCACGTCCCGCGGCGCCCGATTATGCCGCGATCAAGGGCCGCCAGCAGGCCGCTTGGGCCAGCGGCGACTTCGCCGTCATCGGCGTCACCTTGCAGATCGTCGGCGAGACGCTGGCCGAGGCGATCGACATCCGTGCCGGCGAAAGCGTGCTGGACGTTGCTGCCGGTAACGGCAATGCGACGCTGGCGGCCGCGCGCCGCTTCGCCCGCGTCACCTCGACCGACTATGTGCCGACCCTGCTCGACAAGGGCAAGGCACGCGCCGCCGCCGAGGGCTTGCAAGTGGAATTTCGCATCGCCGATGCCGAAGACCTGCCGTTTCCCGCAGGCGCCTTCGACGTCGCGCTGTCGACCTATGGCGTGATGTTTACGCCCGACCACGTGCGCTCGTCCGGCGAGTTGCTGCGCGTGGTGCGCGACGGCGGGCGCATCGGCCTGGCAAGCTGGACGCCCGACAGCCTCATCGGCCAGCTGTTCAAGGTGATCGGCAAGTACGTGCCGCCGCCGGCGGGCGTGATGTCGCCGCTGCTGTGGGGCACCGAGGCCTACCTCGGCGAACTGTTCGGCGATGCCGCTGCCGACATCCGCACCGAGCGCCGCACCTTCATGATGCGCTACCTGTCGCCCGCGCACTGGGTGCAGGTGTTCCGCGACTATTACGGCCCCGTCCATAAAGCCTTCGGCGCGCTCGACATCCAGGGCCAGGCCGCGCTCGAACACGACATCGTCACGCTGCTGGAGCGTTTCAATACGGCGGGAAGCGCCTCGCTGGTGATGCCGGCCGAATACCTGGAGGCGGTGATCGTCAAGCGCAGCGCATAAGCAGGCAGTGAGCAGGCAGTGAGCAGGCAGCAGTGCAAAAGGAGGGAGGCCGGGCGCCGGCATGTGCCGGACGCCCGGCCGTGCCGCGTCGGGCTTGCATCATAGCGGTGCATTTCTGGCAGGGTTTGTGGCTCAACCAGCTGTGGTCTGCAGCCCGCTCAGCCACGGCCGCAGTCCCTGGATCGCTTCTTCCTTCATTTTCGCCTCGATCTCGATCCAGGGCGCCGCCGCATACGAGGCCGGCATGGTATCGATCAGGTCGGCATGCTGGCGGTCGTTGAAACTGCGGCGGCCGTTCGAGATGTGCACCAGCTGGTGCTCGGGCACCGCCCAGGTGGCGCGCGCCTTCAGCAGCATCTCCCCGACGCTCGGGTCGTCGTAGCTGGCCAGGTTCTCGTGCACGATGTGGTGGTGGGCATCGAACACCATCGGCACCCCGCTGCGCGTGCAGATTGCATGGATTTCCTCGGCGCTGTAGCCATACTCGTCGTTCTCCAGGCCCAGCCGGCAGCGGATCGCCTCCGGCAGGGTGGCGATGACGGCCACCAGCGCATCGGCGCGGTTCGACTTCCCGCCGTGAATTTCCAGCAGCGCCCAGGGCGAGCGCGGCTGCTCCAATAAATCCATGATGTCGGCATGCATCTGCAGGATCTTGATGCTGTTGGCGACGACGTTCGGGGAATCCGAACTCAGCACCACGAACTGGTCGGGGTGCATCACCAGCCGGATGCCGGCCTCCAGCGCACGCTTGCCCGAGCGCGCGAGCGCGGGTGCCAGCGTTTGCAGGACGGCGAGGCCTTCGGGCGTGTCGGCGAACGGGAAGATCGACGAGGGCAGGCGGTACAGGCGGATCCCGGCGCCGGCGCAATAGCGCATGGCTGCATCGAAGGTCTGGAGGTTGTCCCGAAAAATGTCTTCCAAAATCTTGCGCTGGGCGTCAGGCGACTGGGTCTGCAGGCGGGTGCGCGTGACGGTGCGGTAGCGGATGTCTTTCGAGGCGGTGATGCAGACAAGGCCGAGGTTGGGCATGAGGGTATCCCGCAGGGTGAGCTTGATCCCAGTATATGTCTTCGCTCGCGAGGCCAGAGCGCGCTAGCGGTCACGCTTCCCGATCGGCATTGAAGCCATTCGGAAAGCGTCTCCGCCCCGGTACGTCAGGCAACCCGACGTGCGTCGGCCGCCGCGGCCGCGGGTGCCCCGCGTGCGGCAAGCACCTAGGCCAGCGGCCGCGGCTGTGCGAACAGGTAACCCTGCATGTGGGGCGCGCCGTTGGCGGCGAGGAATGCTGCCTGTTCCCAGGTTTCGACGCCTTCGGCCACTACGCGCAGGCGCAGGTGCGCGGCCATGGCCAGGATCGAGCGCACGATGGCCGTGCCGTCGGCGTCGGTCGGCGTCTCCCCGATGAAGCTCCGGTCGATTTTCAGCTCGTACAGCGGCATGCGCTTCAGGTAGGCCAGGTTCGAGTAACCGATGCCGAAATCATCGATCGAAAAACGGATGCCCATGGCGGCAAGTTCCTGCATGCGCGCAATCGTCCTGTCCTGGTTGCCGACGACGATTCCTTCGGTGACTTCCAGGATCAGCTGTCCCGGCGGCATCTTCGATTCTGCGAGCAGGCGCTGCACCGATGCGACGAAGTCGGGCCGGCGAAACTGCGAGGGGCTGACGTTGACCGACAGGGGCAGCGGATGTCCCGCTGCGTCCAGTTGCTGCCATGCGAGGCAGGCCTGGCGCAGGGCCCAGTGGCCGAGCGGAACGATCAGGCCGGTGGATTCGGCCAGGGGAATGAAGACGTCCGGCGGCACCATGCTGCCGTCGCTGCGCCGCCAGCGCATCAGCAGTTCGGCGCCGCCGGGCCGGGCGCCGGCATCGAACTGCAGTTGCAGATCCATCGTCAGCTGGTCCAGTTCGAGCGCGCGTGCCAGGTCGCGCTCGAGCGTCAGGCGCTCCTCCACCTCGGCGCGCATGGTCGCCTCGAACAGGGCAACGCCATTGCGCCCGCCGCCCTTGGCGCGGTACATCGCCGTGTCGGCTTCGCGCAGCAGGTCGTCGGCGCTCTGGTCGGGACGCGGCATCAGCGCGATGCCGATGCTCGCCGAGGTGCTGTAGTGGTTGCCGTCGATGTCGACCTCGCGGGCGAGCGCCGCGCGGATCTCGTGGGCGCGGGCCAGGGCCGTGGCGGCCTCGTCGGCCTCGTCGCCCGGGATGCCGGTCAGCAGCACGACGAATTCGTCCCCACCCAGTCGCGCCACCATGTCGTCGCCGCGCATCAGGCCGGAAATGACGTGCGCCGCATTCCTCAGCAGTTCGTCTCCGGTGGCATGCCCGCGCGCATCGTTGACATATTTAAAATGGTCCAGGTCGAGGAACAGCAGGGCGCCTCCGCCGGCGCCGGCCTGCGCCAGCCGTGTATCGAGCTGCTCCGTGAAGCGGCGGCGGTTGGGCAGACCGGTCAGGACATCGTAATAGGCCAGCCGGTGGATCGCGGTGGCGGCCTTCCTGCGTTCGCTGATATCGCGCCCGACGACCACCCAGTGCGTGTGCGCGCCGCGCGCGTCGAGGAAAGGCGCGATGTCCAGCTCGACCCAGCAGGGCGCGCCGGACTTCGAATACACCTGCAGTTCGGCCGATACACCCTGGCCCCGCGCCATGGCATCGGTCACGCGTTGTGCCTGCCCGGCATCGGTTTCCGGTCCGGCAAACAGGGTCATGCTTCGCCCGAGCAGTTCCTCGCGCGTATAGCCGGTGCCGCGAACGAACCCGTCGTTGGCGAAAATGATCGGTTGCGGGTGGTCCGGCGCGCTGGTGGCGCGGGCGATGATCACCATGTCGTTGAGCTGGGCCACCGCGGCGGCGGTGAGCCGCAGCTCCGCGTTTGCCGCATGCAGGGCATTCTTTTCCTCCTCGAGCGAGGCTGCAACCAGATGCAGGCTGGCCAGCGACGTGGCCAGCTTTTGCAGCAGTGTCCCGCAGGACACCGTGATCATGGCGCCGACGAACAGGAAATTCAGCGTGGCCAGCACCGAGGGCACGAGATCGTGCTCGGCAAAGCCGTTGACATGGAAGGGGGCCAGTTCGGCCAGGCCCAGCACCAGGAGGATGAGGGCCCTGATGGCCAGCGCCACCAGGGCCGGGCGCATCCCCAGCAGCACGGAGGCAAAGACCGGTGGCGCGATCAGGTAGATCTGGGCAACCTGACCCACGTTGAGCATCAGGCCGGTCGCGAAACAGAAAACGAGGGCGATGAAACTCCATACCCGCGTCGCGTAAGCCAGGTCGCGGGAGCCGGGGGCATCGTGGCGATGTTTGCTATCCTAGCGGGTGGTCGGGTGCCGGTTTTGCGCGGCACCGACCCCAACCATAGGAGCGCCGAGAATGGCATCGTTGCAAGACCAGTTCTTGAAGGCCGGCCTGGTCAACAAGAACAAAGCAAAACAACTTCAGCAGGACAAGAGCAAGCAGCAGAAGATCGACCGCCGTACCGGCACGCAAAGCGTCGACGAGGCCAAGCTGGCTGCTGCCGAACTGCAGCGCAAGAATGCCGAGCGGGCGCGCGAACTGAACGCCCAGCGCGACGCAGCCGCGCAGCAGAAGGCCATCATGGCCCAGATCGTGCAGATGGTACAAAAGAACCGCCAGAGCAAAGGCAATGGCGACGTCGCCTACAACTTTACGCACGGCACGAAAATCGAACGCATCTATGTGTCGAGCGCTGTGCAGGAACACCTGATGGCGGGACGCCTGGTCATCGTGCGCCTGGGCGATACTACCGAACTGGTGCCGCGCGTTATTGCCGACAAGATCGCCGAACGCGATGCCTCGCTCGTGGTGCGGGTCAAGAAGCTTGAGACCGCGGTTGACGAGGACGATCCGTACGCGGCATACAAGATTCCGGACGACCTGATATGGTGAGCCACGACGCCGGCCGCCGCCATGCCCGGACCGGAAAAAAGAACGCCATCGCATGAACTGAAACCCAAAAGTTGGACACCAACTTTTGGGTTTTTTTTCGCCGATCATCCAGCCTGGTGCGCGTTGCAGCGAATGCAAGGTGGACCGCATCACAGGGAACAAGCGCGCGTTTTGACGAGTCTATTCGTCGTGTCCCCGAACACCCAGCACGTGCACATCCATTCGTGGACGCCCCTGTCAAGAGGACACGATGTGATTGCGGATGAAGAGGTCCCGGAATCGATGACTGCGCTCGAGGCTCGGGAGCGCTTGGCCGCACGCGGTATTCCATTTTCGGAGAATCATTTTCTTCGGCACATAAGGAGCGGCAACCGCGCGATCGTCAGGCTTTACATCAGGGCCGGCATGTCTCCGAACACGCGGCTCGATGGCGAAACAGCGCTGGCGGCATCTGCGAATGCCGGGCACATCGACCTGACGCGCTTGCTGCTCGAGGCCGGTGCCGACCCGATGGGCTTGACCGAAGGGCTCAAGATAAAGAAGGATGGGAAAGACTTGTGGGAGCGCCTGGCAAGCCTGAGCGGTGTCTTCACGTTTATAGCGAGTCTTGCGGTTGCCGCAATCGGCTGGTGGTTCACGAGCGCTTATAACGGTCGCCAGTTGGAGCTGACAAAGACGCAATCTGCCCGCGACGACCAAAATAGACAGTATCAGAACCGGCTGATTGAAATGCAGACGGTTGAGAAGATGATTCCACACCTGACAAAGGATGAGCCGAGCAAGCGCGCCGCGCTGATTGCCATCAGCGTTCTCGGCTCCCCCGAAATGGCCGCCCAGATCGCCCAGGTATTCGGTGGCCAGGGATCAATCGACGCGCTGAGGCAGATTGCCTCCACGGAGAAAAACAGGGCCGATGCACCGGCAGTGGCTGCGCTGACCAATCTCGCAAAAGTAGAGCAGGGCAGCGACGCCAGGCCGGCGCAATACGCGCTGGCGCGTGTGCTGGAGGGAAAGGGGAGAGCGATTGTCAAACTCCTGGCAGCGGCCGGGCCGCGCTGCAACGGCTTTATCGTGGACGGCAGCCGCGGGCGGATCGCCACGCCCAGCTACTGTGTCCAGGACCTGAAAACGACGCCGCTAACGATCCAGTTCAATGACGGCTCCCGGACGCCTGTGCAGGACGCCGTATTCAGTCGAGATGGGCTGATAGCCATGCTCAATACCGGAAAACTCGGCCTGCCCAGCATCCAGCTCAGCCAGGCAAGATTAAGCAGCGGCAGCACGGTTACCCAGCTTGCTGTCGATCTTGTCCGTGATGAATTCGGAATTATCTTTGGCCAGGTAATCGAAGCGGGAGAAATGTCATTTCAGTTCCCCGGAAGTTCGGCAACAGAAGCCTCCGCAAACGGATTAAAAGTCAAACTCGCCATGGACGGGCGCGCACGAGCGGGAACCGCAGGTGGTCCGCTGCTCGATAACGAAGGGAATGCGGCTTGCATGACCTATCTGTCCGCAGTCGCGTCACAGGTCGAACAGTGCCTCGCGGCCGATGTCATTGCCAAGGCAATGCAGGAAGTGACTCGGTAGATGTGCGGAGCCGGTCGACCTGATGTGGTGATGGCGGTCGGGCACGACGGAGCCAAGCCGCTGGTGCCGGGACCGCTGCGCGTAACGTGCGGAACTCTGCGGCGAGCTATGTTCAAATAGTGAAAAAGTGCGACCTCGCATCCGCACGCAAGGAACCCATCATGAG
The DNA here is from genome assembly GCA_039649125.1 of Massilia sp. Classification (GTDB taxonomy): domain Bacteria; phylum Pseudomonadota; class Gammaproteobacteria; order Burkholderiales; family Burkholderiaceae_D; genus Telluria. Next base: position 9,322 of record JBBWZO010000283.1, read on the forward strand.
AAACACATTCAAGGCCGGCGACAAGGCGGAGTGGCATTCGCCGCAAGGCGCCGTGCAGGGTACGGTCAGGCAGAAGCTGACCTCGCACACGGGCATCACGGGCCATGAAGTGGCCGCCTCGGCCGACAATCCGGAATACCCGGTCGTGAGCGACCGGACCGGCGCCAAGGCCGCGCACAAGCCCGGCGCGCTCAAGAAAATCTGACGGGCTGCCGCTTCCTCGCAGCTTCCTTTCACCTTCACGACAAAGGACACTCCATGAAACGCATTCTCCAAGCTGGTTTCATCACCGCCGCGCTGGCGGCTTCCGCATTTGCCCTTGCCCAGCCGACCGGCTACGTCGGACCATCGAGCAAGCCGGCCGCCAGGGGCGGCGCCGCGCCGTCGAACCTGGCCTTGATGACGGCGAAAGACCTGCTGGCCCAGGGCAAGGACGACCAGTACGCGCGGCTGCAGGGCAAGCTGGTCAGCCACAAGGGCGGGGAAGACTATGAGTTTGCCGACGCCAGCGGCAAGATGACGGTGGAAATCGACGACGATTCTTTCCCGCAAGGCGTGAAAATCGACCAGAACACCATGGTGGAACTGGTGGGCGAATTCGACAAGGACCTCGTTGGCGAAGCGACCCTCGATGTCAAGCAGATCAAGCTCGTCGGCAAGTAAGCCTGCCTTGCAGGCCCGGCGGGGCGAGTTGCGCCATGCCGGGCGCCTCACCCGCAAGGAAAGGGCGTATCGCTTGCGTGACCCCGGCCGCGGCGCTGTAATGCACGGCATGGCTCCAGCGCGCAAGCACGACCGCTGGCGCTGCGCGCAGCAGCATGGCGGCCTCGTCGAGCCAGGCTTGCGGAACGATGGCGTCGCGTGCGCCGCGCATCAGCATCGCCGGCACACGCAGGTGCGGCAACTTCTCCTCGATGGGATACGCCAGCATGGCGCGCATTTCCGGGACGATCCGCAAACCGATGCGCAGGTAATCCTTGATTACCTGCGGGATCAGCGATGGACGTTCGAAGACGCTGCTCACGAGCAGGCGGCCGAGTTGCTGCAAGGCGCTGCGCGCAGCCGGATCGGTGACCGGAGCGATCAGGACCAGCCGCTCGATACGCCCCGGGTGGCGCAGTGCGGCCTCGACGGCAACCTGGCAGCCCATCGAGTGGGCGACAAGGCGGGCCCTGGCGATGCCTGCGCAATCCATCCAGTCGATCAGTGCCTGCGCGAGCCCGGGAATGTCCGGCGCAGCCGCAGGGGTGCCGCTCTGGCCATGCCCGGGCAGGTCGGGAACATACACGTCGAATTCCCTGGCCAGCTGCTGCGCCATCGGGATGAAATAGGCACCGGACACGCCCAGGCCGTGGACCAGGACGACCGGCGTCGCCGTTGCGCCCGCCGCATTGCCGGCACCGGTCGCAACGCGCGCATGCATGTCTTGTCCGTTGACCTTCAGCCGCAGTTCACGCAGTGTACCGATGGCTTTATCCTGCAACGGCGCCTGCAACGGGGGCCGGCGAGGATGCCGGCGGCAAGCCTGGTGCAGCGCCAGCGCGGCGCCTGCGCCGAGCAGGGCATAAAAGGGCCATTGCCTGTGCAGTGCTGTCGTCATGCCTTATCCCTGTCCGGTCATCCGGCATCATAACAAGGTCGGGGAGAAGCCAAAGCACAAAACAAAAGCGCCACCCGAAGGTGGCGTTCCGTTCGCATCGTGACGATGCTGCATTCTTGGTGGCCCGGGGCGGAATCGAAGCACCGACACAAGGATTTTCAATCCTCTGCTTTCGCAACCGAGCTGCCAGACCTGGGACATCCGACTCGCGCCGCGCTTTACCCGGTACTGATTGAGGAGCCCTGGCGCGGGGGAGTGCTGTTAAAATTTGCGATAGCCTTCCGGCGCCCATTTGACGGAGTACACAAATCTTACGTTTTTTAGTCCGAACCGCGATACGTATGCCAAAGCAAACGATCGCTGTTGCTCTATTGGTGCTGGCAGCTTTGGCCGGCACGATGACCTACACCGCGTTCCTTGTCGTCGGGGTTTTGGCCGAGCATCTGGGCACGGGTCGGGTCATGGCAGGACTGCTTCTTGGCGGTCTTTTTGCAAGATTTCCCTGGATACGCAAAGGTAAGCTGCGCATTGTTGGCCTGTTACCTAAACCTGTCCGTCGACCACTCATAGTGAGCATACTCGCACTTTGCCTGTTGAACTTTTTGTCGCGAGATGAATACGTGTCCGCACTGTTTATAGGTTTCGCTACGGCTTTTCTTCTCACATACCCTTGGTTGAGGCGAGCCATAGTCGATCGAATGTTGTCGCCTTTCTACAAATTCACTGGCCGACACTCTCCCAAAAGCACCGACAACATGGTGATCGATGGCGAGTTCAGGGAAAAGAATGAGTGAGGGTAAGCGCGAGGACTTTTACCTTCGAAAACGAAAACGCCAACCTGCATGGGTTGGCGTTTTCGTTTGACACTGTTTTTGTCTATCGAACTGGCGGAAGTCCAATTTTCTCTAAGAGACGGTTTGAAAACTCGATATGGCCGAGATTTTCTTGCGCCGTTCCAAACATGTCTGCAATCTATGCTCGTTTAGTCAGTCGTGGCGGCATAAAGTTGCGCTGAAGCGTGTTGCCTCGGAGTTATTAAACCGTCTCTAAGCGCTGAATGTTTTCATTGTCTGCGCCCCTTGAATCCGATCATTCAGCCGAGAATGTCACCGGTTGCATTTGCGTCGTGTTCACGGTAAGTTTGAACAGATCCGGCCGAGAATAGTGACCGACGACATCGAAGTCCACATTGCTGGCACGACCGATGCCAGTATCGATATCCGCATAGAGAATCGTCTCGGTGTCATGCACCGGACCGGCAAGTACCTTGCCCAAGGGGTCCACGATCATGCTACCGCCACGCATGATGTAGTCGTTATCCCCCGCCTCCATGCCAAAATCGTCACGATAGAAAGGCGGATACTCGCCCAGCTTGATGGCTTGGCATGCGCTCAGCACATGCACGCGTCCCTCGACCGCGATATGAACCATCGAGGCGGCCCACGTGGAACGATCATCGGCCGTAGGCGCGCAATATATTTCCGTCCCTTGCGCATACATTGCCTGCCGGAATGCAGGCATGTAATTTTCCCAGCAGATGACTGAGCCAATACGGCCCAATGGCGTATCAACCGGCGCGATGGTCGAGCCATCGCCAAAACCCCAGATGATTCTCTCCTGACCCGTCGGCATCAATTTCCGGTGATATCCAGCAAGGCCCGATTCAGGAGAAATCGTCGCGCTGGTGCAATACAGCGTGCGACCGACCTTCTCAATCACCCCGATTACCACGTGGACACCAGTCTCTGCGGAAACCTCTCGAAGGAGTGCCAACTCGGGGCCATCGAGCGTGATAGCGCCGTCCATATAGCGTTTGAAATGCGCGCGCCCGACATCCGTTCGGCGCCCAACCAGGGTCCCAAATGCAGAGCCCTTGGGATAGCCGCCCAAAAAGGCCTCCGGGAATACCGCAAGCGATGCGCCTTCCGCTGCAGCGGAACGGATAAGTTCGGCAGCTTTTTCAGCACTTTTCATCGGCTCGAAGGGAATAGACGATGCTTGGACAACAGCAGCTTTGAACATGAGTTCGCTCCTTAATAATAATTTTATCGAAGTTAACCGTGGGAAATATCTCTGTCCTTTGTTTCGGGCAGCATGAACCAGAGGACAATTCCACAGATCGCCGATACGCCGGACAAATACCAGGCAGGAATGTTTGGATTATGGGTGTATTGAATCAATGCGGCGGCAATGAATGGCCCGGGCCCCGCCAGAATTGCCAGGGCAACGTTATGCCCAACTGCAGCGCCCGTGGATCGGATCGATGCAGGGAAAACCTCCACCAGCAGCACCACATCCATCACCGCAGTAATGGACACGAGCAGTGCGAGCGCCACCAGTCCCACCAGAATGGCTGTGTGATTTGCCGTATTCAGGAGAAGAAAAATCGGATACGCCAGAACCGTGAGGCCAAACGCAGAGGCCAGAACCAAAGAACGGCGACCAATCCGATCACTCAGCATTCCGACCAGGGGATGCAGGATCGTGTAAACGACCAGGGAAATACTGCACAGCCACAGCGATGTTGATTTGCTCAATCCGACAGTCTGCGTCAGATGATTGTTTGCGTAGGTGATGAAGTAATACAGGGACACGCCAAACAGCGCGGAAAATGCAAACGTGATAACGAATGCACGCATCTTTTCCGCTCGAGAAACTACTTCGATTTCATTGTTGGCCCGGCGTCGCTCAACCTCTTCGTAAACCGGCGTGTCGCCAAGGCGGCGGCGAATATACATGGCCACGGCAGTCATGAAGATTGATGCGACAAAGGGGATTCGCCAACCCCAGCTTGCGACCTCCGCATCCGACAAAGACACCGAGATGACGGCTGCCACGAAGGTCCCGCACAGGAAAGCAGCGCCCGCGGTACCTGTAATCACAGAGGCGGCCGTGGCGCGCCGGTTCTTCGGTGCACTTTCAACTATGTAGATGCCTGCGCTGGACCACTCGCCGCCCACCATCATTCCTTGCACGAAGCGAAGCAGGATCAGCAAGATGGGAGCCGCAATACCCAAGGTGTCGTAGCCGGGGAGCAGGCCGATCAGCGTAGTGGCCACACCCATGCCGAACACAGTGATGATGAGCACTGCGCGTCGGCCAAGGCGATCCCCCAGAGGACCGAGCACAAAGGCGCCCAGAGGGCGCGACAAAAAGCCAACAGCAAAGACAGCCAGCGATGAAAGCAGGGAGATGCCCGGCTCGGAAGACGGGAAGAAGGTACGTCCGATCAGCGCGGCGAAATAGCCATAAATCGCGAAGTCGAACCACTCCATGAAATTGCCAATGCCAACGGCAATTGAGCGCTT
>JBBWZO010000286.1:0-18942 GCA_039649125.1 Massilia sp.
CTTCGATTTCTACGGCAAGGCGCTGAGCGGCACCCCGCGGCAATCGGTGCGCTGGAAGCGCGCGCTGGGCGCCACCAACGAGGCGATGGACGAGGCGGTCGGCAAACTCTACGTGGCGCGCTACTTCCCGGCCGAGAACAAGGCGAAGGTGCAGGCGATGGTCGCCAACATCATCGATGCTTTCAGCCGCCGCATCGAGAAGCTCGACTGGATGGCGCCGGCCACGCGCGCCCAGGCCCAGGCCAAGGTCAAGTCCATCTATGTCGGCGTCGGTTATCCGGAGAAGTGGAAGTCCTACGACGGCCTGCAGGTAAAGGCCGGCGACGCCTTCGGCAATGCGCTCCGCGCCGAGGAATACCGCTACCGGCAGGAGCTCGACAAGCTGAAACGCAAACCCGAGCGCACCGAGTGGGCCATGCCGCCGCAACTGGTGAACGCCGTCAACCTGCCGCTGCAGAACGCGCTGAACTTCCCGGCCGCGATCCTGCAGCCGCCGTTCTTCGACCCGAAGGCCCCGGATGCCGCCAACTACGGCGCGATCGGCTCGATCATCGGTCACGAGATCAGCCACAGTTTCGACGACCAGGGCGCACAGTTCGACGCACAGGGCCGCCTGCGCGACTGGTGGACGAAGGAAGACCTGGCGCACTTCAAGGCCGCATCGAATAAACTGGTCGAGCAGTACAACGCCTATAAACCCTTCCCCGATCTGGCGGTCAACGGCCAGCTGACGCTGAGCGAGAACCTGGCCGACCTGGCAGGCCTGGCCGCGTCCTACGACGCCTTCAAGACGACGCCCGCGGGCAAGACACCGGACGCCGACCGCCAGTTCTTCACCGGCTTCGCCCAGGGCTGGCGCACCAAGATGCGCGAAGCCTCGCTGCGCCGCATCGTCCTGACCGACGGCCACGCCCCGGCCCGGTACCGTACCTATATCGTGCGCAACCTGGACCCCTGGTACAAGGCCTTCGACGTGAAACCGGGGCAGGAACTGTACCTGGCGCCGCAGGAGCGGGTGCGCATCTGGTGAACGCCGTGAACGACCAGTCCGGCGACCTCGACGACATCGCGCGGCGCACGCTGGCGCACTACGAGCGCCATGCGGAGCAGTTCTTCGCCGGCACCATCGATCATGACGTCAGCCAGAACGTGGCGGCGCTGCTCGACGCCATCGAGGGACCGGCGCCGTACACGCTGCTCGACCTCGGCTGCGGGCCGGGGCGCGACCTGAAGACCTTCAGCGCGCTCGGCCACCGCGCCATCGGGCTCGACGGCGCGGCGGAGTTCGTCGCCATGGCGCGCCGGTACAGCGGCTGCGAAGTCTGGCACCAGGACTTCCTGCACCTGGCGCTGCCTGCCACGATGTTCGACGGCGTGTTCGCGAATGCCTCGCTGTTCCATGTGCCGAGCGCGGCGCTGCCGGGGGTGCTGGCCGCGCTGCACGAGGCGCTCAAGCCCGGCGGCGTGCTGTTCAGCTCGAATCCGCGCGGCCATAACGAGGAGGGCTGGAGCGGGCAGCGTTACGGCAGCTTTTACGATTACCCGACCTGGGAGCGCCACCTGGTGGCGGCAGGCTTCGTGCCGCTGCGCCATTACTATCGTCCGGAAGGCTTGCCGCGCGAGCAGCAGTCCTGGCTGGCCAGCCTGTGGCGCAAACCCCAAGGGGGCGCCTTAGGGGAATCTTAAGCTTCAGGCAATGTTAGCCAGCGAACAGATACGCCCCGGAATCGCGCCTAAGGTGGGGCCTCGATTCCAACCGAAAAGGGAGCAGTCATGAACGACGACCAGATCAAGGGCAAGGCCAAGGACATCGGCGGCAAGATCCAGGAAAAAGTCGGCGACCTCACCGGCAGCCGCCAGCAGCAGTCCGAGGGCCTGTCGAACCAGGCCGAGGGCAAGGTCCAGGAAAAGGTGGGCGACGTGAAGGATATCTTCAAGGGTAACCGCTGATTCTGTGTAGTCCTGCATGAAGAAAGCCGCGATGCGTCGCGGCTTTTTGTTTGTGGCAGATGCCAGCACGTTCGCGTCTGATTCCAGGTCAACGATCGACGCGTGGACGGGAAATCCGTCGACCCTACGATGGCTTGCGGAACTGTACGTTAACTCGGAGGGCCGTAGGGTGGACGGCTCTGCCGTCCACGCGTCGTTAGGCAATGCTCGCATGACGCTGATCGCGCCGCTTGCCATGGTCCAGCCGCCTACGCCTTCCCCGACTCCTCCACCTTATCCCCCAGCACATCCTCCACATACAGCATCTGCACCAGCACCTTGATCGCCGCCGCCAGCGGCGTGGCCAGCGCCACCCCGGCAAAGCCGAACAGCGTGCCGAAGATCAGCTGCATGACGATGGTCAGTGCAGGCGGCAGGTCGACCGCGCGCGATTCGATCAGCGGCTGCAGCACATAGCCTTCCACCAGCTGCACGCCGACGAACAGGATCACGGTGTAGAGCGCCAGGTCGGGGCTGATCGAGAACGCGATCAGGACCGCCGGCACGCCCGCCATGATCGGCCCGAGGTAGGGCACGAAGTCGAGCAGGCCGGCAATGATGCCGAGGATCAGCGCCAGCGGCACGCCCAGCATGGAGAGGCCGGCCGAGGTGACGATGCCGACGATCAGCATCGAGATTGCCTTGCCGAGCAGCCAGCTGCCCAGCGTCTCGCCGATCTTTTGCTGCACCTGGCGTGCGCGCGGCCGTTTCGACGGCGGCACCAGCTTGATGATGCCGCTCGTGTAGAGCTGGGGCGAGGCCGCGAAATAGATGCCGACGAACAGGATGATCACCACATTGCCGAGCGCGCCCACGACGCCGCCGAAGAACAGGCCGGCGTTGGGTACCATCTGCGCCATCTGCTTGACGAGCTGCTCGGGCGGCGGCAAGCCGGCCAGCACGCGCTTGAGCAAGGGATGCTCGTTGACGACGCCTTGCAGCTGCTGCAGCGACTTCGGCACCGCTTCGGCCAACTGGTTCGACTGTTCGGCGATCTGGGGCGCCATCGCCCAGCCGCCCAGGCCGATGGCGGCGAGCAGCAGCAGCACGACGATGCCCAAGGCCAGCTTGCGCTTCATTCCGAAGCGCCGCGCCAGCATGCGGCTCAGTTCATAGAACAGGACCGCGCACAGGATACAGGCAAACACCAGCAGCAGGGCGTCGGCCGCGAACCAGACGGCGGCCAGGCCGAGGAAGAACAGGACGCCGATGCCGTCGATGAGGGCGACACGCTTCATCAGCGTGCGCTGGGCGGGGGCGGGCGCATCGTCCGGCTGCGCCCGGGAGTGTGTGGGTTCGCTCATGGTTGTATTCCATTAACAAAATATTAATCAAACACTACCACCGCTTGCGCGTTTCCGGCGCATGGATGAGCTGATCGGCACGCCGCGGCGATATTGCCGAGCTATGTGCGGGCACGTACAGAACGCGGCCGTCCGGCGCCGTATTCTGGACCCAACGCGCAGTCACCCGGGCTGCGCCGCACGCAAGGAGAACGTCATGAACAAGGACCAAGTCGAAGGCAAGCTGCAAGACATCGGCGGCAAGATCCAGGAAGAAGCCGGCAAGCTGGTCGGCAACCAGGAACAGCAGGTCAAGGGCCTGAAGAACCAGGTCGAAGGCAAGACGCAAGAGAAATACGGCGACGCCAAGGACGCCCTGCGCGACGCCACCAGATAAGCAACAAGTAAGCGGCCAGCGCCATCCGTGATGGCAAAAAAACGGCTCCGGTGTGTTACGCCGGAGCCGTTTTTGCTTTCCTTGCTGTCTGGAGCTGTCGGGGCGATTCGTTTCCGAGCGCCTCCAGCTTACTGGACTTCGTAGGCGCCGATGTCGATCGCCGAGCCGATGGGCGCACGGGCGGTGCGGGCAGCGGTGTGCTTGTAGCTCGCGGTTGCGTTGAGCGACAGGCCGCCGGCCGAGCTGCCGGGCGCCGAACCGGCGTCGGTGATCAGGGGGTGTGGCTGCGGACGCAGGTCGTAGGCTTCGCGGTCGACAAATTCGGGCGCCAGCGACTGGTAGTTGGTCTTCTTCACCGCCGAGTCCTGGTTGGTGATGCTGCCGTAGCCTGCGAACAGGTTGTTGATCAGCTTGGCCGGGGTGGTCACGTTCTTGCTGACGACCACGAAAGTGCCGCGCGAGCTCTCGTCGTTCACGAAGGTGTTGTTGATCACGTACAGGTCGGTCTTGCGGCCGTTGACGCCTTCTTCGCCGTAAGACACCATGATCGGGTTGTTGGCACCGGTCGGCTGCTGGATGACGTTGCCGATGATGTAGGTGGTACCGCCGTTCGGCACATTGATCTCGTAGCTCGGCTTGCCGGCCCCGGTGCTGCCGGTTTCGCCCGAGCGCAGGCTCGAGAAGCGGTTGTACGCGATGGTGTTGTACAGCGCGCGGGTCTTCAGGTTGTGGCCGACGTGGGCGTCGTGCGAGAAGTTGTAACGGAAGGTCAGCTTCGCGACTTTGCCGATGTAGATGTTGTGGGTGTAGCCGTCGCCATAGCCGTTATGGCCGAACTCGTTGTTCTCCAGAGTGATGGTGCTGGAGGTGTTCACGCCGCTCAGGATGCCATTTTCGTTGTTGTGCAGGAACGAGTTACGCAGGGTGAAGTTGGTACCTTCGAGGCGCAGTGCCGCGCCGTTGCGGTCGCGCACCCTGGCGCCCCTCATTTCGACGTTGTCGATGGTGATGTTGTTGCCGACCACAACCCAGGTGCCTTTGCCGTGTGCATTCTTGCCGGCGGCGTCGATCTTCGGACGGCCGTTGACGCCGCGAATGGTCAGGTTGCTCTTGTAAATGGCGCAGACGTCGCCGGCATAGGTGCCGGCCTGGATTTCGATGACGTCGCCGCTGGCGGCGGCGGCGAACGCCTTGCATGGGGTAGCGTAGGTCTGGCCTGCGCCGACGCTGAGAACGGCAGCGGAAGCCGGAGCGGCGATGCTTGCGCCGATGACAAGTGCGGAGAATGCGAAGGAGATGCGGGTGATGCTGGTACGAATGGCTTGCATTTGAAAATGTCCTCTGGTGGGCCGCTCTTCTTGAGCGTGTCTCTAGATTAGGAACACCCAGAATACCGCGAGGAATTAATTCTGTGGGGACATAATTTGTTACAGGAAAGCTGTACTGTTGAGTTCAGTGTTCACATTCTCATAGGAAAGGAAGTGCATTTGTCGACAAATGTATGTTCAAAATTTTTTTCAAAGTGTAGTTTTTTGACGACAAAAATATGAGTTGCTTGTTGACTTTTTGTTGGGTTGTCAGAAATATTTGTGAATCAGCAGGCAATGGTTTACAAGTTGTGAGAAGCAGAAACAGAACAAACATGGAAAAAGCCGGGAGGCCCGCGCTGCGGGCTCCCGGCTTTTTTTTTGCTGTAAAGATAGTGCAGGCGCGCTTACCGCGGCGCCGTGCCGCCAAGGTTCTTCTTGAAGAAGTTCTCGATCAGTCCATACACGTGGCGCTGGCTGGTGCGGCCCGAGATGCCGTGTTTGGCACCCGGATAGGTCATCAGCTCGAACTGGACGTTGCGTTTGACCAGCTCGTCGATCAGGCGCGTGCTGTTGGTAAACAGGACATTGTCGTCGGCCATGCCGTGCACCAGCAACAAAGGCGATTTCAGGCCGTCCAGGTGCGCGAACACGCCGCTGCGGTCGTAGGCATCCTTGTCCGACTTCGGCGTGGCGCCGACGTAGCGTTCGGTATAGTGGGTGTCGTACAGCGCCCAGTCGGTGACCGGTGCCACCGACACGCCCATCGCGATCTTGTCGGACGCGGCGGCCAGCAGGCGCAGCGTCATGAAGCCGCCATAGCTCCAGCCGAACACGCCGACGCGCTTCGGATCCACAAACGATTGCTGCGCCAGCCAGTCGACGCCGGTCAGCTGGTCTTCGACTTCGTGCTTGCCCAGGTTGTTGTAGATGACGTCGGTGAACTGGCGCTCGCGGCGGCTCGAACCACGGTTGTCCAGGCGGAACACCACGAAGCCCTGCTGCGCCATGTACTGGTCAAAATAATTGCCCCAGGTGCGGGTCACGCGCTGCGAGTGCGGGCCGCCGTAGGTGAACAGGAAAACCGGATACTTCTTCGTCGCGTCGAAATTGGCCGGCTTGATCAGCGAGTAGTGCAGGGTCTGGCCGTCCTTGGCCTTGATCGTGCCGTACTCGGTCGGCAGCAGGTCCGGCAGGTAGTTCGCGAAAGGGTGGCTGGCGTTCAGCTCGTTCTTCTCCAGCCATTGCACCATCGCGCCATCGGCCTTGCGGATCGACACCTGCGGCGGGGTGCGCGGGTTCGAATAGGTATCGACAAAAATCTTGCCGTTGTTCGCGAAGGCCGCCTCGTGCCAGCCGTCGCCCTGGGTGATGCGGGCAGGCTTGCCGGCCGTGCTGCCGTCCAGCGCCAGCGCGTAGGTCTGCTTGTCGATCACGGCATCCTTGTTCGACGACACATATACCTTGCCGGCCGCTTCGTCCACGGCCAGCACGTTGTCGATGCCCCAGTCGCCGCTCGAGATCGGATGCAGCAGCTTGCCGTTCAGGTCGTACAAATAGAGGTGGTTGCGGCCGCTGCGTTCGGAGGCCCAGATGAAGGCCGGACGCTTCTTCAGGAAGCGCAAGTCGTTGTGGATGCTGACCCAGGTCTTCGCGTGTTCGGTGAGCAGGTTGCGCTGCGCCAGGCTGGCGGCGTCCACCGCGATCAGGTCGAGGCGCTTCTGGTCGCGCGACTGGCGCTGGTAGACCAGGGTCTTGCCATCGCCGCTCCAGTCGGCGCGCACCAGGTAGATATCCTTCTCGGGGCCGAGGTCGACTTTGCGCGACACGCCGGTTTCCGGCGAGACGATGAACAGGTCCACCAGCACGTTCGGGTCGCCGGCGGCAGGGTAGTGCTGGTCGATCACTTCGGTGCGGTCGGCAAAGATCTCGAAGCGGCGCGCGACCGGCACCGGGGCTTCGTCGTAGCGCTTATAGGCAATCGCCGAATCGTCCGGGGCCCAGTAATAACCGGTGGTCTGGCCCATTTCCTCCTGGGCGACGAATTCGGCTTCGCCGTTGTGCACGGTGCCCTTGCCGTCGGCCGTCAGCTGGCGCTCGGCGCCGGTTTTCAGGTCGATCACGACCAGGTTCTGGTCGCGCACGAAGGACACGTAGCGGCCCTTCGGCGAAATCTTCGGGTCCAGCACATTGCCCGAGGCGACCTTGCGCGCCGCGTCCGGATTGGCGGCATCGACCAGGTACAGGTCGCCGGCGATCGGCACCAGCAGCTGCTTGCCGTCCGGCGACCAGTTATAGCTGAGGATGCCGGACAGGCTGGCGGTGCGGGCGCGCTCGCGGCGGGCCTTTTCCTCGAGCGACAGGTTCTCGTTCGGCACCAGCTTCTTGGAATCGACCAGGCGGCGCGTGGTCTTGTCCTTCATGTTGTATTCCCACAGGTCCTGCTGGAACTGGTTGTCGGTGCGGCCGCGCAGGAAAGTGACGCGCTCGCCATCAGGCGAAACGCGCACGTTTTTCACGCCGGGACCGGCCAGCGAAGGTTCGCCATGGATGCGGTCGAGTGTCAGGCGTTCCGCGGAAGCGGGCGCGGCCGCGAGCGCGGCCAGGAGGCAGAGGAGAAGGCGCATTGAATGTCTCGTTAAAGTTAGCTATATGCAACGAACGAGACGATACCAGAGTCACACCTCAAAAGCTGTACATGCAGATCGAAGCCGCCGGGCTCAACCGGCGTTCGAGACAGCAGGCTGCGCCTGGACACCAGCGCGGACCTTCTGGCGCGACAGGCGCTCCATAGCCCAGCTCAGCAGCACGGCCGCAATCGTCAGGCCCAGCACCAGGCCGATCCAGAAGCCGGTCGTTTCCATCGGCGCGGCGGGCGACCACGGGAACCAGCCTGGCGCGATGCCGAGGATATAGCCGAGCGGCAGCGAAAAGCCCCAGAAGGCGACCAGCTGGATGATCATCGGCGGGCGCGTGACCTGGTAGCCGCGAATCGCGGAGGCAGTGGCGACCTGGGTCGCATCCGACAGCTGGAACAGGGCGGCGAACAGCAGCAGGTGCACGCAGGCTTCCTGCACCGCCGGGTCCGAGGTGTAGGCGCGTGCGATTTCCCAGCGGAACAGGGCGATGAAGGCGGCCGACAGCACGCCAAAAGTAACCGACATGCCGACACCGACGCGCGAGACGAACTGCGCGCGTACCGGATTACCTTCGCCCATCGCCTGGCCGACCCGGGTCAGCAGGCCGATGCCGAAGCTGAGCGGCACCATGAACACCAGCGAGGAGAAGTTCAGGGCAATCTGGTGCGCCGACACCTGCACCACGCCGAAGCGTGCGACCAGCAGGCTGATCAGGCCGAAGGCGCTGACCTCGGCAAAATAGGTGATCCCGATCGGCACGCCCAGGCGCAGCATCTCGCGGATCTCTTTCCAGTCCGGGCCTTCCCAGCCGGTGAAGGGATAGGTCATGCGGTAGACAGGCGATACCTTCACCCAGGCCAGCATGGCGAACAGCATCAGCCACATGCCGACGCTGGTGGACACCGCGCAGCCGACCGCCCCCAGCTGCGGGAAGCCCCAGTTGCCGAACACCAGCAGCCAGTTGCTGGCGATATTGAACAGCAGGCCGAGGATCGCGATGATCATGATCGGTTTGGTCTGGTTGATGCTGGTCGTGTAGCCGTACAGCGCGCGGTAGCAGGCAAAGGCCGGCATGCCGACGCTGGTCACGTGCAGGAACAGGGCGGCGCGGTCGGCCACCGCCTGGTCCAGGCCGATGTGGTCGAACAGCAGCGTGGCCAGGTTGGTCAGCAGGAAGGCGATCAGGCCGACGCCGGCCCCTTTCCACAGCGCCTGGCGCACCGAATGCGGGATCTTGTCGTAGCGCCCGCCGCCGATCTCGTGGGCGACGACGGTATTGATCGACATCATGGTGCCCATCACCGTCACCAGCACGATCGACCAGACCGAGGCGCCCAGCGACACCGCCGCCAGCTCCTCGGCACTCACGTGGCCCGTCATCGCCACGTCGGCCACGCCCATGCCCACCGTTGCGAGCTGACCCACCAGCATCGGCCAGGACAGCTTCCAGAGCGTGGCGATTTCAAGGCGGACGGGCGAGGGAACGAGAGCAGTCGAAGTCATGGGCAGAAGGCGGGCGGAAACCCATGATTTTACCTGTCTGAATGCCGAGGCTGCGGGCGGAATGTCTGGCGTGCGCTGCATCGGTGTTCGCAGCGCTGTTTTCGGGCAGTCGACCCCATCCGCGGCAAGGCGCTGCTTGCCGCTGGACGTGACCAGGCCCCGTGTCGATGAGGGCCGGCCGAGGAACCGCACGAGTAAGCCTCCGGTCTAACTGCCGGGATCGGACGAGGCTACCGCGGGCGCCTGAGGGGCGAAGCCGGCGGCGCAGCGGGGCCGGCAAGAAGGCGCGCGTCGTGCGCGCACGGCCCCTTGCAGGCATGTCCGGCCAGCCGGTCGTCGCTGGCGGACTATCCGGGGCACCAGGTAGTGCGCAATGCCAGTAATGCAGCGGTTGGCGTGTGGAAGCGCCGTGGGCGCCAGCCGATGATGACGCAGGCCACATGCAGGCTGGCGTCCCGTTCGGCGCACACCCTTATCCGAGGAGATTTGTCATGCATATGCATCAGCGCTTGTCCGTGGTCCTGATGTCGTTCGCCGTGGCCGGCGCCGCCTGGGCCTATCCCGAGTACAAGGTCACGCTGGTCGGCCCGGCCGGCAGCGTACCAACCGACATCAACGCGGCCGGGGTGGTGGTCGGCTACTATCAGGCCAGCTCGAACGTCACCCATGCTTTCCTCAACCGCGGCAAGGGGCTGGTCGACCTGGGCAGCAGGTTCAAGGGCGGGGCCAGCACCGCCGTCGCCATCAACGACAGGGGGCAGGTGCTGGGCCACTGGAACACCAGCAGCGGCCAGAGGCGCGGCTATATCTACGACGCCGGCAGGATGCGCGACATCGGCGTGATTGGCGGAAGCTTCACCACCTGGACCGACATCAACAACGCCGGATACGTCACCGGGGTCACCTTCGCCGACAGTTTCCTGCGCGCCCCGAACGGCAGGCTGACCAGGCTGGGCCACTTGCCGGGCGATGACCCGGCGTTTCCACCGCGTACCGTCGCCACCGCGCTCAACAACAAGAACCAGATCACCGGCCAGTCCGGATCAGCGAGCGGCCTCGACCCGCTGTACCACGCCTTTATCTGGACCAGGGGCAGACTGACCGACCTGGGCTCCCTGGGCCGCACCCCAGTCTTCGGCGAGGCAATCAACGACAGAGGCCAGATCGCCGGCACTGCCGCGTTCGGAAGGATTGTCGGGCGGGTCGCCTACATCTACTCTCGCGGCCGCATGATGGCCATCGACAATCGCCCGGCCAGCGCGATGCCATACAGCACCGGCGACGGCATTAACAACCGTGGTCACGTGGTCGGTTACAGCAACCACCTGGGCGGCTACATCTGGCGCGGCAAGCGAATGCAGGGCCTGCTCGACCTGATCGATAACAGGCAAGGCTGGCAAATGCTGACTCCAAGAGGAATCAACGATGCAGGTCAGATCATTGCGCTCGCCTTTCGCAACGGGCAGTACTACAGCGCGCGGCTCGATCCGATCAGGCCGCATACGGATGCGGTGCCGGCGGCGGAGCCGGACGAGGAAGCCTCGGTCGAGCCGCCGGTGACGCAATAGCCGGCCAGGAAACACGACAAGAAGGCGTACACCGTGCGAGTCGATCCCCGTAGCGCTTCGTGTCGGTCCACGGGGATCGACTTCGCGAAGTTAGTGGGAAAACTTTATTTTTGCGGCCACTGCCCCCATCTGGGAGGTAACGAGCAATCTTCCGGGAGTGCGCTGTGGAATACAAGGACTATTACCAGACCCTTGGCGTCGACAGGGATGCGTCTGCTGACGATATCAAGAAGGCGTACCGGAAAATGGTGCGCAAGTATCACCCCGATGTCAGCAAGCACAAGGATGCCGACGCCAAGACCAAGGAAATCAACGAAGCTTATGATGTGCTGGGCGACGCGACCAAGCGCGCCGCCTACGATGCGCTCGGCCGCGGCCATCGGCCGGGCGAATCCTTCCAGCCGCCGCCCGACTGGGGCGAGCAGTTCGATTTCGCCGGTGCCGGCGCGGACGACTTCTTCGCCGATTTGTTCGCCCAGGCCGGACGCCGCCAGCGTGGCGGCGGTTTCCAGATGCGCGGCGACGACATCCACGCCACCATCACTATCGACCTGCGCGACGCCTACCAGGGCGCGACGCGCACCATCAGCCTGCGCGTGCCGCGCCAGCAGGGGCCGGGTCGCGTCGTGATGGAAGAAAAGACACTCAGCGTCAACATCCCGCGCGGCGTGACGCCGGGCCAGCAACTGCGCCTGGCGGGGCAGGGCCACGAGGGACACGGCGGCGCCGGGCCGGGCGACCTCTACCTCGAGATCGAGTTCGTCCCCGATCCGCGCTACCGCATCGAGGGCGCGCACGTGTACGAGAACGTGCCGGTGACGCCCTGGGAGGCGGCGTTGGGCGGCACGGTGTCGGTGCCGACGCCCTCGGGTACGGTCGAGGTGACGGTGCCGGCCGGCTCGCAGAGCGGGCGCAAGCTGCGGTTGAAGGGGCGCGGCATCCCGTCCAATCCGCCGGGCGACCTGTACCTGATCCTCGACGTCGTGCTGCCGCCGGCGAACAACGACAAGGCGCGTGCGATCTACGAGGCAATGGCGCGCGACCTGGCGTTCAATCCGCGGGCGGCCTGACCGATCGAAAAGACTGAACAAGGAGGTGAACGATGTTTGCGAACCAGACCTTGACCGGGGTGTTGATCGACGAGGTCGCGCTCGAGCTGCACGAGCTGGCGCGGGCCTGCAAGGTCGAGCCTGACTGGGTAATACGGCATGTCGAGGCAGGGGTGCTGGGCGGGGCGAGTTTGCCCGATGCGGCCAGCCTGCGCTTTCGCAGCGCCGACCTGGCGCGCGCCATGCGCCTGCTCGAGATCGAGCGCCATTTCGATGCCAACGAAGAGCTGGCGGCGCTCGTCATCGACCTGGTCGACGAAGTAAGGCGGCTGCGCTCGCGCATGCGCTCGCTCGGCCTGCGCGACGCCTGAAGCGCGCGCCGTGGTCGCAGGTGGTCTCCTAGAATTGGTGTCAGATCAATCACAATCAGACAATGAGGAGGTCGCATGGAACAGAGCGGTAATGGAAGGCTGCAAGGCAAGCGCGTTGCAGTGCTGATGACGGACGGCGTCGAGCAGGTCGAGTACACCGGTCCACGCACTTTCCTGGAAGGACAGGGCGCGCAGGTGGTACTGATTTCGCCGAAGGCCGTCGGCGAACAGGTGCAGGGCATGAACCACGACGCCATGGGCGACCGCTTCCCGGTCGAAATGAACATCAACGATGCCAAGCCCGGCGATTTCGATGCCCTGGTGCTGCCGGGCGGCGAAAAGAATCCGCTGGCGCTGCGCAAGAGTCCGGAGTCGATCGCCTTCATCCGCGACTTTTACGCCGAGGACAAGCCGATCGCCGCGATCTGCCACGCCCCGTGGGTGCTGATCGACGCCGGCATCGCCGAGTCCAGAAACCTGACGAGCTGGCCGGAGATTCAGGACGACATGAAGAATGCCGGAGCGGAGTGGGTGGACCAGGAGGTGGTGATCGACGAGAAGCTGATCACGAGCCGCAAGCCGGACGATATTCCGGCGTTTAACGATGCGCTGATGAAGGCGATGCGGGTGGATCCGCAGGCGGCCGACATGGGGCCGTCGTCGTGATTGCTTGAGGTGGTTGGCGCTTGCGGGTCGGATCTTCGGCCCGCAACGTCTGCCGTAGGGTGGGCAGCTTCCCGAACACCAGCTCATACGACCTGCGCAGCAACTGCGCCGCTTCCTCGTCTCCCAGCGCCTGCGCATCTTCGACATACACCCATTTCGCCCGCGCCAGGTAAGGCGCCGGAATGATGCCCGGCCGGTCGGTCAGCTCCAGGAAACGGTCGTCGTCGACCTTGAAGCGCATGCCGGTGGCTTCGCCGAGGTTGGTCACGGCGAACATCTTGTCGCCGACGGAGAAGACGAGGTCGTTATCCCACTTGGTGTCTTCGGTGACGCCGGGAAGGTGCGGCAGAGGGACTGGGCGGATTCGAAGTGCATCGCATGTTCTCTCGTGTGCAGGCCTGTATTGCATGCATTGTATGACGCAGTGCAGGCTTAGATGCATTTTGGAAAGACCAATCGCATGGCTTCAGGCTGGCCAGTGATTGCCGGCCCGCCGACCCTAGAGTCTGGCGTCGACGATGCTGACGCCAATGGCGCTGGCCGTGTAGAGAACGTCTGGATAGGCAACGGTGTCGAGCTCGCGCGGCAGCGCAAGCTGCCTGAGTGCGCCGGCCGCGATCCGGTCGCCAAAGAGGATGACGGCGGTGGCGCTGTCGTCCTGGCGGGAGGTCCAGCGTATACCCTGGATCGCCGGCTCCTGGGCATGAAAGGCGGCCGCCCAGCACTGCGTCACCTCGTACTCGCTGCTCTCGGTATCGATCAGTTGTTTGCGGGGAATGCCGAGCTTGCGGAGGGCGATCGTTCCCAGGTCGACCAGCGTCAGCGGTGCGAGCGTGCCGAGCTCGGAATGGACCTGGAGGCGCAGCTTGGCACGCGGGAATGGTTTATAGCCGGCGGCATAGGGGACGTCGTGGAACACGCTTTCCAGGAGGGCACATGGAATGGTCGTGCCGGCGTAGATCGTGGGGATGAACGTACCGCTCGCATTGCGGATGGGACTGAACCTGGCTCGCCCGAACCCCGGGTTGAAGCTGAGCGGATCGAAGCGGGATTCATGGACCCGGTGGAGGACCTGGCCGGCAGGCAGCGTTACCGTCGTGATGTCCAGGGTGCCGGCCGGCGGTGGAAAGGCCTTGCCTGGCGTCGTCGTGGCGGCTGCGGGATCAAGCATGCGCGATCGGCGCCATCTCGAGGGTGGCGGCTGCGATCACGCGCTCGGGATCGGTTGCGAGCAATTCCTTGGGCGTTTTTCCGCCGAGGTAGCCATTGACACCCTCGAACCAGAACGCGGCGCCCCATCCGCCTTTCTCGTCGCCAAACAGTTTCAGGATTTTCGCCATGGCCGCATAGGGCTTCCATCCATTCTCCCGGTTCAGGCCATACACCGGGAAATAGTCGACGCCTCCGTGATTGAAAGCGAAGATCAGTTTGTCGCGCTTCCAGCGGTTCGGTTGCGAGCTGGGGTTGCTTCCGCTGTAGCCTGCCATCTCGGCAATTTCCTTGGCGGTCACGTAGCTCTTGGTATTGATCACATGCCGCTTCGATTCCGCCAGCATCCTGGCCTCGACGAGGGCGGTGGCTGTCGGGACGTCCCTTGGCACGATGGCTTCGACGATGGAGTTGAACGCTTCGCGCCGGTGGCGTTCGGTAATCTGGCGTACCACCGGCCCCAGGCTGTTGAAGGTTTCGGCCATCGCGATGGTTTCGGCTTCGGTTGCGTCGGGCACCGTCACGGCCACGACCGAGATCTTGTGCGCGGGCTTGAGCTGTTCGAGCTGGTGCATGACTTCGGAAGGGGAGCCGGCAAACGTCGCGGCCTCGTCTGCAGGATTGCTGAGTGTCAGAACCATGGTGCCTCCCGATGATGAGTATGATGCATAGGTCTATCATAACCTAAATCATCGGGGAGTTCATGGTGTGAGGTGAGGGGAAGGTGGGGTGGCGCAAGGTCGCTCGCAGGCTCGCCGCTGCGCCGCTCGAAACCCCTGCTTGCCCCGCGTCCACTCCGCCGCATATGGCGGATATGGGGCGTCGTCTGATGCCTTGAATGGCGCGCGGCCTGTGCCTGGGGAATCTACAGAGGCAAGTCGATCGCCCAGGCATCAGGTATCGCCGCCGAAGAGGTCGCGCGTGTACACCTTGTCGACCACATCTTCGAGCGCAGGACTCATCCTGTTGCTGATGATGAGGTCCGCTTCCCGCTTGAACCGGCCGAGATCGGCGATGACGGGAAAGTTGAAGAATTCCGTCGCGTGCAGCTCCGGCTCATAAACGATGACGTCGATCCCTCTGGCCTGAATCCGCTTCATGATCCCCTGGATGCTCGAGGCGCGGAAATTGTTCGAACCCGCTTTCATGATCAGGCGGTAGACCCCGACCACGCTGGGGTTCCGGCGCAAGATGGTGTCAGCGATAAAATCCTTGCGGGTAGCATTGGCCTCGACGATCGCACGAATCAAATTCTGTGGTATATCCTCGTAGTTGGCCAGCAACTGCCTCGTATCCTTGGGCAGGCAATAACCGCCGTAACCGAAGCTCGGGTTGTTGTAATGGCTGCCGATGCGCGGATCGAGGCATACACCGTCGATGATCTGGCGGCTGTCCATGCCGTGCGTGGCGGCGTAGGTGTCGAGCTCGTTGAAATAGGAGACGCGCATGGCCAGGTAGGTGTTGGCAAAGAGCTTGATCGCCTCCGCCTCGGCGCTGTCCGTGAACAATACCGGGACATCCTTCCTGATGGCGCCTTCGCACAGCAAGTGGGCATATGCCTGTGCACGTTCCGAGCGCTCGCCGACGACGATACGGGACGGATAAAGATTGTCGTGCAAGGCTTTTCCTTCGCGCAGGAACTCGGGTGAAAAGATCAGCTTGTCGACGCCCAGCGCTTCGCGCGTCTTGGCGGTGTAGCCGACGGGAACCGTCGACTTGATGATCATCGTTGCGCCGGGATTGATCGCCTGCACGTCCCGGATGACACCTTCGATCGAACGCGTATCGAAATAGCCGGTTTCGTGATCGTAGTCGGTGGGCGTCGCAATGATGACGTAGTCCGCTCCCGCGTAGGCATCGTGCTTGTCGAGCGTGGCGCGGAAGTTGAGCTCCTTGTTGGCCAGGTAGGCAGACAGTTCCGGGTCCTCGATCGGCGCCTGCTTGCGGTTGAGCATCTCAACCCGCTCGGCGACGATGTCGAGGGCGACCACTTCATGAGCCTGGGCGAGCAGCACCCCGTTCGACAAGCCAACGTATCCTGTTCCTGCGATTGCGACTTTCATTACGTTCCGTATTTCCTTAGGTTGGGCACGTGCTTGTGCTGCTTATTGGCCGGACAGCGCGATTTGCTGGAGTGCGATGCCGAGCACTCGCCCATCGGGCGCACCGCTCAGCGCCAATGGCGATGTCGCCTCGGGAACCGACACCGAGATGTCCTGCACCCTGACGGCGCCGGGGTGCAGGGGAAGCTTGACCTGGATCGGGTCGCCCGAGGTCGCAAGAATCTTCTCGCTCCATGGGCGGCTTTTGTCCAGTCCGCTGAACACGACCGCGACCGGGCGCGCCGGGCTCGCACCGAAAACGCCAAACTTCAGCTGGACGGCGCATTGCGCCGCCTCGCACGCGGTTGGAACAGGCAGTCGCAACCTTGCGTTGGCGAGCGACCACACATGGTGTTCCTCCGTCGCATGCCAGCCGGCTGCGAGAATATGCGGCGCCTGTTCGAAGCCTTTGCTCATGACAATAGGGTAAGCAATCTTGTCGTAGATCGAATTGAGCAAGGCTTGACGGCTTTCACGGCCGGCGAATTCCGGACGCAGCCTGATCGTCGCATATCGCTCCGAGTCGACGACGTCCAGATAAGGCGACTCACGCAGTGCAAGCAGAACAGGCCGCAGTTGCGTCCTTCGCTCGGCAGGGCACATGAAGTCCGGAATGCTGTTCAAGGCGTCCTTTTGCTCTTTACTCAGCCTGGCGGAGGTTTGGGCGACGCAGGGCCACAGATGGGGCGACCAGAGCGTGTGGAAATAAGGGAGCACGAGTACATCGGCATGTCCCTCCATCAGCAGCTTGATTGCAGCGGGCACCTTGCTGGCATCGAGCTCTCCACCGAGGCCTTTCAATTCCTCGGGCCAGTGCGCCTGTGCCATGGCCAGGTTCTTGTCGCCACCGATGTTGAAGCTACGAAAGCCCGACCTCGGCGCCAGGTAGTTGACGATGAAATCGTTGCGCCAGGGTAGGAAGACCACGGTCTCTGCCGGACGGACGTCGCGGCGCAGCCCACTGACCAGATCCTGATCGATCTGCCGGAACATGCTCCGGTGATCGACCCCTTGCTGCCACTGCTTGCGCATGTCCGGCAGGTTGAACAGGATGATCAAGGCCAGCGCCAGCAGCCACGGACGCTGTTTTCCTTCCGTGCGCGAAGCGCTGAGCATCACCAGGAGCCACAAGCCGAAAACACCAAGCGCCGACCAGCGGTAGGAAGCACGCATGACGTTAAAGCCGGGCAGGTTTTCGGAAATCCATGCATTTCCGGTCGGCCCGAGCGCGAATTCGGGTGCCATCAACGCGCTCTCTTGTCGCGGGTGGCCGAGCTGCAGTGTTTCAGGCTTGGTCGAATTGATCTTCAGTGAGGGCCCGAGCGCCATGTAGAAACCGAAGAGTGCGACGAGGAGCACGCCGGTCGCGGGCTTCCTGCGCCGGACGCACCACCATGCAAACAGGCCGAACACGAGCACCGGGAACGCGAAGGTCGTTACCCAGACGGACGCGTCGCCGAAATAGCGTGCATCGCTGCGTTCCATGCTCAGGCCGAGCAAGTCCGGCAACCAGAACACGCCTTTCGTCGGGATGGCGACAAAGGAAAGGTCGAGGCCCCAGCCCCTGAAGAAGTCGATCGGGTGCGCTTCGAAGTTCGACTTGCCGACAAAGGTACTGAACAGCACGTAAGCCAGCGCAAAGCTGAGCAGGTGAACCGGTAGCGCCATCCTTGCCAGTGCCGGCCTAAGGTCGGGCCGGGTGAACAGCAGGTAGAGCAGCAGGATGCTCGCGCCGGCGGCAAACATCATGAAAGTGTAGCCATCCATGAATACGGAGACGATGGCTGCCGAGAAATAGAGCGCGATGGCCGGCGTGATCCGCGTCGTTCCGGGCTCGACCAGGAACAGCCTGAACGCGGCCATGAAATAAAACGACAGCAATGCGATGCCAATGGACAACATGCTGTAGCCGGCGTGCGCCCAGACGACCGGCATGCTCATCCAGGCAACGGCGCCCAGCAGGGCAACCGGTCGCCTGGAGCCGAATCGAAGGGCGAGCGCATAGGCCGACCACATCGCCAGGCCCAGCCAGGCCGCGGCCATGGCTGCATAGGCGTCGGCCGGGTGCAGGCCCAGCCGGATCAGCAGGCTGGCCGGCCAAGCCCCGGCCAGTCCAAACGCGATGGCGGCAGGCTGGGGCTGGCCGATGTGATGCGCATACACATCGAACAGGCTACCGTTCGCAAACGACTGGGCGAAACCCATCGACCAGACCGCCTGGCCAAGCGTGGGCGCCATCAGGAACGGCACGGCGCCTTGCACGACAAGGACGAAAGCCAGTGCGACGGCGGCGAGAGCCAGGTCTCTGAGGCTCCAGCGGGGGGTATCAATCATGTTGTTTCTCGGGTGTATGGAGATTGGACGGAATACAGGTCGCTGCGGCGAAGAACATCAGGTCACCTGCGACCGTTACCAGGCGTCCAAGCAGGACCGCCATCAGCAGGCGCTCCTCGGCTACGAGCGCGTTTAACAGGGACAGCAGAATCAGTTCGCGAACGCCCACGCCTGCCGGTGCGCCCGGCGTGACCAGGCCGACCAGCCAGGCGACAATATAGGCACTTCCGATCGGCAACCAGGCCTGGGCCCCGAGTGCCTCATCTCCGCCAAGCAGCTTGAGCAGCGCGACGAAGACCGCGCTCGAAATGAGCAGGAACAGCACCTGGCACAGGAAAGCGAGGGTCGTTTCACGACCGGCGACCCGGCGCAGCAGGGCAGCGACCAGGATGCAGGAAAGGAGGAGCAGGAGGAAAGCGGCCTGCTGCGAAAAGCCGGGCGACACAAGCGGCAGGATCATCCAGCCGAACAAAGCGCCGGCCACGGCGATCGATCCGAGTTCCCACATGGTGGCTTTGGCCAGCG
>JBBWZO010000136.1:0-7876 GCA_039649125.1 Massilia sp.
TAGCGCGCGTTGAGCTGGACGCGCAGCGCTTCCAGTTCGGTGACGTCGATTTCCTCGACATAGGTGAAGTGCGGGATGCGGCGTTTCGCTTCGGCCATCTTCTCGGCGATCTTGCGGCGCATGCCGATCACCGGCATCGCTTGTTCGCCTTCCAGCGGCGCATAGCGGCGGTCGCCTTCGGCCGCCTTGCGCTGCCCGCGCGCCACGTAGGCGTCGAGGTCGGCGTGGGTGATGCGGCCGGCCGGGCCGGAGCCGGTCACGTACTGCAGTTCGATGCCCATGTCCCAGGCGCGCTGGCGTACGGCGGGGGCGGCCAGCGGTTTTTCGCCGGCGGCGCGGCCGTGGTGGGCCGGCGCCGATGCCTGGGCGTGCCGGGCGTAGTTCGGGACCGGGGCCGGGCGCGGCGGCGCAGGGTGGGCCGGTGCCGCTGTCGATGCGTCGCTGGTCACGGTCGTGACCACGGTTTCCGGCTGGGCCACGGTGACCGGCGGGAACGCGTCCACGGCGGCGGCCTTCGCCGATGCAGCTGAAGCAGCCGATCCAGCCGTCTGCCGGCGTGCGGCGGTGCCGCTCTGTTCGGCGCTGACATTCCCGGCGCCTTCGACTTCGAGGCGGATCAGTTCCGCGCCGACCGCCATCGCCTTGCCGAGCTTGCCGCCGAGCGAGGTGACGGTGCCGTTCACCGGCGAGGGGATCTCGACGGTCGCCTTGTCGGTCATGACGTCGGCCAGCACCTGGTCTTCCTTGACCGTGTCGCCGGGCTGGACGTGCCAGGCGACGACTTCGACTTCCGCAATGCCTTCACCCAGGTCCGGCATTTTGATGACGTGAATACCCATTCTTATTTTGCCTCCATCGCGCGTTTGAACGCGGCGCCGACACGGTCGGGGCCGGGGAAGTACGCCCATTCCTGCGCGTGCGGATACGGGGTGTCCCATCCGGTGACGCGCTCGATCGGCGCTTCCAGGTGATAGAAGCAGTGCTCCTGCACGAGGGCGGCGAGCTCCGCGCCGAAGCCGCTGGTGCGCGTCGCCTCGTGCACGACCACGCAGCGGCCGGTCTTCCTGACCGATTCGACGATGCTGTCCAGGTCCAGCGGCCACAGGGTGCGCAGGTCGATGATCTCGGCGTCGACGCCGGTTTCCATCGCCGCCGCTTCCGAGACCCAGACCATGGTGCCGTAGGTGAGCACGGTCAGGTCGTTGCCCGGCCTGAAGACCGCGGCCTTGTCGAGCGGGACCGTGTAATAACCCTCCGGGACTTCGCCCATCGGGTGCTTCGCCCAGGAGACCACCGGACGGTCGTGGTGGCCGTCGAAGGGGCCGTTGTAGAGGCGCTTCGGTTCCAGGAAGATCACCGGGTCGTCGTTCTCGATCGAGGCAATCAGGAGGCCTTTCGCGTCGTAGGGGTTCGACGGCATCACGGTGCGCAGGCCGCAGACGTGGGTGAACATCGCCTCCGGGCTCTGGCTGTGGGTCTGGCCGCCGTAGATGCCGCCGCCGCAGGGCATGCGGATGGTCAGCGGCGCCGTGAAGTCGCCGGCCGAGCGGTAGCGCAGGCGCGCCGCTTCGGAGACGATCTGGTCGGATGCCGGGTAGAAATAGTCGGCGAACTGGATTTCGACCACCGGGCGCAGCCCGTAGGCCGCCATGCCGACCGCGGTGCCGACGATGCCGCCTTCCGAAATCGGCGCGTCGAACACGCGCGTCTTGCCATATTTTGCCTGCAGGCCGTCGGTGGCGCGGAACACGCCGCCGAAATAGCCGACGTCCTGGCCGTAGATCACGACATTGTCGTCGCGCCCGAGCATGACGTCCATGGCCGAACGCAGGGCCTGGATCATGGTCATCTGCGTTGTAGCCGAACCTGTGGCCGAACCCGTGGCCGAACCTGCGACCGGATCCTTCTCGTTGCTTTCGCTATCGCGCGCCATTTCACACCCCCAATTGTTGACGTTGGCGGCGCAGGTGTTCCGGCATGTCCTTGTAGACATCCTCGAACATCGACGCCGCGCTCGGCACCCGGCCGTCGGCCAGCGTGCCGTATTGCTCCGCTTCCTTCTGCGCGGCCAGGACTTCGGCCTCGAGCTCGGCCTGTACCCGGGCGTGCTCGTCGTCGGACCAGGCACCGAGCCTGGTCAAGTGCTGGCGCAGGCGCGCGACAGGGTCGCCCAGCGGGAAACGGGTCCAGTCGTCGGCGGGGCGGTAGCGCGACGGGTCGTCGGAGGTGGAGTGCGGGCCGGCGCGGTAGGTCACCCATTCGATCAAAGTCGGGCCCAGGTTGTTGCGGGCGCGCTCGGCGGCCCAGCAGGAAGCCGCGTACACGGCCAGGAAGTCGTTGCCGTCCACGCGCAGCGAGGCGATGCCGGCACCGACGCCGCGCGCGGCGAAGGTCACGCTCTCGCCGCCGGCGATCGCCTGGAAGGTCGAGATGGCCCACTGGTTGTTGACGACGTTGATGATGCAGGGAGCGCGGTAGACGTGGGCGAAGGTGAGCGCCGTGTGGAAGTCGGATTCGGCAGTCGCGCCGTCGCCGATCCAGGCCGAGGCGATCCTGGTGTCGCCCTTGATCGCCGAGGCCATGGCCCAGCCGACCGCCTGCGGCACCTGGGTCGCCAGGTTGCCGGAAATCGAGAAGAAGCCCTTTTCCTTGACCGAGTACATGACCGGCAGCTGGCGGCCCTTCATCGGGTCGCGCTCGTTCGAGAGCAGCTGGCAGATCATGTCCACCATCGGGTACGCGCGCGCCATCAGAAGGCTTTGCTGGCGGTAGGTCGGGAAGCACATGTCGCCGTCCTTGAGGGCGAGCGAGTGCGCGGTGCCGATCGCTTCCTCGCCGAGCGAGGTCATGTAGAACGACATCTTCTTCTGGCGCTGGCCGATGACCATGCGCGCATCGAAAATGCGCGTTTTCATCATCGTGCGCATGCCGAAGCGCAGTTGTTCGGCGGAGAGCTCCGGTGCCCACGGGCCGACGGCATTGCCGTCCTCGTCGAGCACGCGGATGAGGGAAGAGACGAGGTCGGCGGTGTCGCCGAACTGGACGTCCGTGGGCGGCCTGCGGACTTCGCCGGCGGCGTTGATCTGCAGATACGAAAAATCGGTCTTGCAACCCGGGCGGCCGGTTGGCTCCGGGACATGCAGCGACAGAGGATTACCCTGGCTCATAATGCGCGTTTCCTTTGTGAGGTGATGTGCGGCAAGCTGAAATGATAAATCGTGCAAGAGCGCGCACGCGCTCTGCAGGAAAGTATTTTCGTGGTGCTGTGCAGCATTTTGGACGGCTTCGCGCCGTGTTTTCAGGGTGGGCGTTGATGTGTCTCCGGTGACAACGGGTGCCGGTTCCGACGCGATATAAGTCAATGCGCGTATCGACGCGTGGGCGGGGAACCGGTCCACCCTACGGGTCAGAGATCGGCGTTGCGTTGAGGCAGACATTGCACGCGAATCCCGCAGAGCAATCGAAAATGAAGCAGTAACGCGTAGGGTGGGCGGGTCTCCCGCCCACGCCTCGATAGGTGCACGGCGATCGGATGCGGTCGCGCTGGCATCCCAAGCAGCCGCAAGTTAGCACGCTGAACCGAGGTGCCAGACGACCCAGGCCAAATGTGCGCCTCAGGGCACGCCCGCCGCCGACCACCCACCCCCGAGCGCCCGATACAAACCGATCAGGTTGTCGATCTGTGTGCGCTGCAACGTGACCAGACTCAGCTCCACCTGTTACAGGTTGCGCTGGGCGTCCAATTCAGGACTGCTCCCCGGGCGCGGCCAGGCCGGCGTGGAGCAGTTCGAGCGCGCGCCGCACCAGCGTGCGGCGTCTGGCCGGCGTACTGCCGCGCAGGGCGGCACCCAGCATGCCGCAGGCGAGCGCCAGGTCGGCGGGGCGCAGGCCGGGGCGGCAGCTGCCTTGTTCGAGTGCCGCCGCCAGCGGCGCGCGAAAGCAGCGCGCCAGGCGTTCGCCCGCGGCCTTCGCGGCCGGGTGGCCGGGCTCCATCGCGCGCCAGTAGTCGGCCACCGCCGGCGACTCGACCAGGCGCCGGGCGGCCAGCTCGAGCAGGGCAAACAGGTCGCACTCGGCCGCCTCGGCCTCGATCCCGGCGAGTGCGCGCGCGTACAGCGCCTCGACCAGCGCCGCGCGGTCGGGGAAGTTCCGGTAGAGCGTGGCCCGGCCGACCCCGGCGCGCGTGACGACGAGGTCGAGCGGCGCGGTGATGCCGCGTTCGGCAAACACCGCATCGGCCGCGTCGAGAATCTGGTCGCGCCGCAGCGCCGCGTCGGATCGGAGCGTGGTCATCGGTTCTGGACACGGTGTCCGGTTGATCTTGAACGGACAACCGGGGCCAGTCCGCGCCGGGCCGGCTGTTGCCGATCGCCGCTTTGATACAAGGATACTGCGATGGGGCAGGGATCAGCGCACGGCAGGGAGCACGAGCGGGCACACGGGCGTGGCATACGAGAGGCGCGCCCGCGCCCGCGGTGCCCCCGTGGCGCTGCCTACTCCTGTGGGCAGCGGACCAGCCCCGCCCCCACGTCGAACGGATCGAATCCGTTCGCGAGCGGCTCCGTCGACGCGTTGCCGGCCAGCTTGCCGATCAGCGTGAAGGCGTCGAGGCGCCCGCGTGCCAGCAACTGTTCCGCCCACAGGGCCGCGACCCCGGCCACATGCGGCGTCGCCATGCTGGTGCCCGACATCGACACCAGTCCGCCGCCGGGCGCCGCGGAGATGACGCCGACGCCGGGGCCGCTGAGGTTCGCGCCGGTGTTCGAGAACTGGGCGACCTTCAGTCCGGCGGAGCTCTCTCCGAGTGCGGCGACCGACACGATGCCTTCGGCAATCGCCGGCGGGGCGACCGAGATTTCGAAGTCTTCGCCCAGTTCGCGGCGGCTTTCGTTGCCGGCGGCGGCCACGATGAGGGTGGACCGGGAAGTCAGGCCGCGCGCATTGACCAGGTCGGACAAGGCATCGAACAGCCGGGTGTTGGCACGGTAGCCTTCGAGGGCGCGCGAGGTCGCCAGGTCTTCCGGGACGCCTTGCTGGATCATGCCCTTGACCCAGCCCGGGAAATCCATCCCGAGCGACATCGAGATCACGTGCGCTCCCTCGTCGACCGCCCACAGGATCGCCTTCACGATCTGGTCGCTCGAGCCGCCGCCGTTTTCGCCGAGCACCTTGCCGATCAGCGCACGTCGCACGCCGCGCGCGATGCCGATGCGGGTGCCGCCCACGTCGCGCCCGAAAATGGTGCCTGCGCAGTGGGTGCCATGGCCGTGCCGGTCGCCGTTGCCTTCGCCGGTGAAGTCCTGCTGGACCAGTTCGATGCCGGCGAAGGCCGGGTGGCTGGCGTCGATACCGGTGTCGAGCACCGCCACGACGACGCCGTCGCCCGTGCGCGGCGAGGTGTCGGCGCCGACCGCCCCGATGCCCCATGCCAGCGCGGCGCGCGCCCCGGCGACCGGTTCCCGGCTGACCGGCCGTATCAGCTGCATCGGCATGGCCGGCGCCACCGCGATCACGCTGGCGTCGTTGGCGAGAGTGGCGAGCTGCGGTCGCGCGAGGGTTTCGATCTCGACGCGCACGCCGGCCTGCGCGGGTACGCCTTCCGTCCGGGGGCCCGGCCCGAAGGGGCCGCGGGTCGGGCTTGCGGTGCTTTTCAGGACGATGTAGTTCGATTTCATGATGCATTCTCCTTTCAGGGTCGTTTTGTACTGTCACCTACTGTCACTTACTGCCGCGTACTGCCATGTCATGCGAGAGGGAGCGCACCGTCGGTGTCGCCGCATGGCTGACCCTGGGTGCCGGCCGGGCGCAGGCGCCCCGCCAGGTCCTTCAGGCGTTCCCCGGTCCTGGCCATGACCGTGCCTTCGGCCCCATCCCGGGCCGGGGCGAGGGCGGCGTAGAAACCAGCTCGGGCGCGAAGCGGCCGCTGCCCGGCGATCCTTCGGTGCCCCGCATCCAGTGGCAAATGCCGCGCGCGGGCACCTCGTTCTCGATCGCCTGCTTCAGGCAGCGTGTGCCCAGCCAGCTCAGGCCGAGGCGTTCCGGCGCGACCGGCCCGGGCTCGACATCCGGCTCGGCGCGTGCCTCTTCGAGATTGCCTTGCTCGAGCACGTCAGGGCGGCATCGAGGATCGCATCGGCCGGGTTCGCGGCGAGCCTGAGCAGGGAAATCGTCTTGATGAGGCCCGTGACCAGCGAACTGAGGCCCTCGCGGGTGGCGGCGAACCCGGTGTTGAGTTTCTCGAGCAGGTCGGGAGGCGCCACGCGCAGGCCTGCATGGAAGCGGTCGGCGCTGGTGATGAGCAGGCCGCCACCGACCATTTCGAGCACGATCAGGTCGTCGGGCTGCGCGCTCAGTTGGGGGGGCTGTGGCCGGGAACTGCTGCGCTCCGCCGGCGTTACGTCGAAGGTCGTCGCATCGAGGACGTAATTGGGCGGGAAGAAGCGCTCGGCGTAGGCGTCCGCTCCGGCCTCGCCGCGCTTGCGCTGGCTGGCGGTGACGAAGGAGGCGGCAAAACTCGCCTCGGTCTTGCTGCCGGTAAGCTTGATCTTGATCTCGGCCATGGCACTCTCCCTCGGCGAGCAGGTTGGTGCTGGAACGGGGAGGGCCGGGCTGGATGCACGGCGGCTGCGGCGTCCACGCGTTGACGCTAGGGTCGGTGGGAACGAGGGTCAGGACGCTCGGCGACGTCTTCATTCTGAGATCGACGCCGCCGTAAAAGGTTCATGTCAAATTTGCATCAGCCCGATTCGGTCAGGGGCACGGCGAGCCCGGCGGCGGCGCCTGCCGCGGGAAGGCGCCAGCGCACGGGACGCTAGGCCGTCCGCACCCGGCGCTGGCGCACGACATAGCCCGCGCACAGCACCAGCAGCCAGGCCGGGATCAGGTACACGGAAATGCGCAGCCCCGGGGTCTGGTACATGACCCACAGGACGCCCGCCAGGAAGACCAGGCACAGGTAGTTGGCGAACGGCGCGGCCGGGCTCGGGAAGACCGTGCGGGTGCCCGCCTTCGCGGCGCGGAAGCGCAGGTGCACGATCGAGATCGTCCCCCAGTTGATGATCAGGCCGGACACCGCGAGGCCCATCATCAGCCCGAAGGCTTCGTCCGGCACGAAATAATTTACCGTGATGCAGATGCCGGTCGCCAGCGCCGATACGCCCAGCGCCGCCAGCGGCACGCCGCTGCGGGTGAGTTTCATCAGTGCGCGCGGGGCGTTGCCCTGGGCGGCCAGGCCGTAGAGCATGCGGGTGTTGGCGTAGACGCCGCTGTTGTAGACCGACAGCGCGGCCGTCAGGACCACGATGTTGAGCGCGGTCGCCACCGCCGGGCTGTCGAGGGCGGCGAAGATGAGCACGAAGGGGCTGCCGCCGCTGACGACCTTCTGCCACGGGAACAGCGACAGCAGGATGAACAGGGCGCCGACATAAAAGATCAGCACGCGCCACAAGGCCTGGTTGGTCGCGCGCGGGATCGAGCGCGCCGGGTCGTCGGCCTCGGCGGCGGTGATGCCGATCAGTTCCAGCCCGCCGAAGGAGAACATGATCACGGCCATCGCCATCACCAGTCCGCCGACGCCGTTCGGGAAGAAGCCGCCGTGGCGCCACAGGTTGGCCACGCCCGCCTCGGGGCCGGCGGTGCCCGACACCAGCAGCCAGCCGCCGAACAGGATCATGCCGATCACGGCCACCACCTTGATCACCGCGAACCAGAATTCGAGCTCGCCGAAGGCCTTCACGTTGAGCAGGCTGAAGGAATTGATGACGGCGAAGAAGACCAGTGCCGAGACCCAGGTCGGCACCTCGGGGAACCAGTACTGCACGTAGATGCCGACCGCCGACAGCTCGGCCATGCTGACCAGGATGTACATCACCCAGTA
>JBBWZO010000303.1:0-3308 GCA_039649125.1 Massilia sp.
TCGTCGACATCATCGGCGTCATCGACGGCATCGCCTTCCAGACCAACATCCTGGCGCTGAACGCGGCCGTGGAAGCGGCACGCGCCGGCGAACAGGGCCGCGGCTTCGCGGTCGTCGCCTCCGAGGTGCGCACCCTGGCCCAGCGTTCGGCGGCGGCAGCCAAGGAAATCAAGGCCCTGATCGGCGACTCGGTCGAGAACGTCGACGTGGGCGCGAAACTGGTCGACCAGGCCGGCGCCACGATGGAGCAGGTGGTCGAGTCGATCCGCCGCGTCACCGACATCATGGCCGAGATCACCCACGCGACCCGCGAGCAGGCCGGCGGCATCGAGCAGGTCAACCTGTCGATCGGCCAGATGGACGAAGCAACCCAGCAAAATGCGGCCCTGGTCGAGGAATCGGCGGCGGCGGCCGGCGCGATGCAGGAACAGGCGGTCAGGCTGGCGCAGGTGGTGGGAGTGTTCAAGCTCGATGCGCAGGCGGCGGCAGTGCCGGCGGCATCCACCCGTGCCGTGGCGGTGCAGACGAAGCAGGCGGCGCGTGCGGTGAAGGCGCCAGTGGCGGTGGCGGCAAAGCCGGCCGCGAAGCCGGCGGCGCGCGCCACCGCGACGGCGAACGAGTGGGAAGAGTTTTGATCGCGGTGTAGCGTGATCGATGGAAGCCGCCCGCATGTCGGGCGGTTTTTTTCGTGACGAGATTCCAGTAAACGCGTGGACTCCGGAGTCCACGCGTTTACCATCCGCACGCCCGCGCCTCCACAAACAACAACGCCGGCATGCAAGCCGGCGTTGTCCACTACCTGCCCTCACGCGGAGGGCATTCAAACGATTACTTCTGGCCCGGCTTCAGCAGGTCCAGCAGGATCGCCGTTTCCGCCGTGATGAAAGAACGCACGGTCGGCTTGAAGTCCGGTGCCCACTGCGGCGAGTGGGTGCCCGGCGGGTACTTGCCAGCGGCGCGCGCTTCCGCCAGCTTCTTCGGCTCGACCGCGCCCACGTGCAGCAGGATCGACTTGATGCCGTTTTGGCCGAAGTTGGCGAAGTCTTCCGACGTCATCTTGGCCGGCATTTCGACCACTTTGTCCTCGCCCAGGGCGCCCTTGATGGCGGCGACGGCGCGCGCGGTCAGTTCCGGATCGTTGTAGACCGAATCGGTGCCCGGCACGATCTCGACCACCGGCTTCTTCGGCGCACCGGCGGCCTGTGCCACGCCTTCCGCTTCGCGCACGATGCTGGCCAGGACGCGCTTGCGCACTTCCGGCTTGTAGGTGCGCACGGTCAGCATCAGCTTGACCTGGTCCGGCACGATGTTGGCCTGGGTGCCGCCCTGGATGCTGCCGACGGTGATGACGACCGGATCGGCCGGGTTGTTCTCGCGCGAGACCAGGGTCTGCAGCCCCATCACGACGCGTGCCGACATGACGACCGGGTCGCGCGTTTCCTGCGGCGTGGCGCCATGGCCGCCCTGGCCGTGGATGGTGATGCTCACGGTGTCGGCCGAGGCGCGGAAGTGGCCGGCGCGGTAGCCGACCTGGCCTGCCGGCAGCGTGCCTTCGTCGTGCATCGACAGCGCGTAGTCAGGCTTCGGGAAGCGCTTGAGCAGGCCATCCTTGATCATCGCTGCCGCGCCCTTCAGCGGTTCCTCGGCCGGCTGGCCGATCAGCATCAGGGTGCCGCTCCAGGCCTTGCGGTTTTCCGCCATCAGCTTGGCGGTGGCGTACCAGGCCGCCATGTGCAGGTCGTGGCCGCAGGCGTGCATGGTCGGCACGGTTTCGCCGGCCGCGTTCTTGGCGGTGGCGGTGCTGGCGAACGGCAGGCCGGTCTTTTCCAGCACCGGCAGGCCGTCCATCTCGGTACGCAACATCGCGACCGGGCCCGGGCCGTTCTTCAGGATCGCCACGACGCCGGTCCCGCCGACGCCGGTGGTCACCTCGAAGCCCAGCGCCTTGACGCGCTCGGCCAGCTTCTTCGCGGTCTGGTGTTCATTGAAGGCCAGTTCCGGCGTGCGGTGCAGGTCCTGGTACAGCGCTTCGATGGTCGGGTAATCCTTGTCGAGCTGGGCTGCGAACGCGGGCGGCAGCGAGGCGGCGTGAGCGGCCGTACCGGCAAAGGCGCCGGCCAGCAGGAGGTGTTGCAAGAGACGAATGGAAGGTTTCATGGTCTTCTTCGAAAAGGCGCCGTACGACGCGGGTGGTCAGAATCTAGTCAAGATCCCGAGGGGCTGCAAGCGTAACAAATTCATTACCGTAACGCAATATTTTACAATTAACGTGGCAAGCCCTGCATGAAAAGTGTCGTAAAAATTTCCCTACGTCATTTATTTACTACCAGTAACACACTCAAGCACCGTAAAATTCCCTACCACCGAACGTCCGGCACAGGACGCGCAACGCTTGCCGTTGTACCAAGGCCCGCATCAGCGCATGGCGCCGGTGCCTGTCCAACCCCAACCAAAACCAGAAGGAATGCTGTAATGGGCTTCATCTCCAACATCAAGATCGGCAAGCGTCTCGGTCTCGGCTTTGCGCTGATCCTGGCCATGACCGTGCTGATTGCCTGCGCCGGTATCTGGCGCCTCAACGAAGTGGCCGAGTCCACGCGCACCATGATGTCCGCGCCGCTGACCAAAGAACGCCTGATCACCGATTGGTACAGCCTGAACTTTGCCTCGATCCGCCGCACCGCCGCGATCGTCAAGAGCACCGACCCCGCGCTCGGCCCCTACTTCAAGGAAGATTCGGCCGCCTCGGTGAAGAAAGCCGCCGAACTGCTCAAGGGGATCGAGCCGCTGATCGAAGGCGAGGCCGAGAAAGCCCTGTTCGCGAAGATCCTCGAGCAGCGCAAGGTGTACAGCGCCTCGCGCGACGGCGCCGTCAAGGCCAAGGCCGCGGGCAACGAAGAAGAAGCCACGCGCCTGCTCGACCAGACATTCACCCCGGCCGCGAAGCTGTACCAGGACCTGCTGCAGGAACTGGTCGTCATGCAGCGCACCAGCATCGACGCGACCGCCAAGGCGATCGACGCCAGCGCAGGCCACAGCGCGATGGTGATCACCGTCCTGACCGGCGGCGCCGTCCTGCTCGGCGCAATCCTGTCTTGGCTGCTCACCACCGGCATCACCCGTCCGATCCACGCTGCGCTCGAACTGGCCGAAACCGTGGCCGGCGGCGACCTGACCCGCAACATCGACACCAGCGCCCAGGACGAAACCGGTGCCCTGCTGCGCGCCCTGCGCCACATGAACGACAGCCTGGTCAAGATCGTGTCCCAGGTGCGCAACGGCACCGACACCATCGCCACCGGCTCGGC
>JBBWZO010000307.1:0-25019 GCA_039649125.1 Massilia sp.
ACCTCGGCCTGAACTACATCACCACGCTGGAAGACCTGGCCGTCCTGAAGCGCGTGATCGTCCAGAACGTGCGCGACGGCGGCATGGCCGTGCTGAACGCGGCCGACCCGGTGGTGGCCGCGATGGCCGAGAACACCAAGGGCGACGTCACCTTCTTCGCCCAGGACGGCGGCCACCCGCTCATCGCCATGCACCGCGCGCAAGGGCGCCGCGTCGTCTTCGTGGAGAACGGCTTCCTGGTCTGCGCCCAGGGCAAGAACGAAACCCGCATCGACCTCGCCGAAGTGCCGATCACCCGCGGCGGCGTGATCGGCTTCCAGGTCGAAAACGTGATGGCCTCGGTCGCCGCGGCCTGGGCCGTGAACCTGGACTGGGACAAGATCCGCCTGGGCCTCAAGACGTTTGTCGGCGAAAGCGACAACGCGCCGGGCCGCTTCAACGTCTTCGACTATCGTGGCGCGACCCTGATCGCCGACTACGGCCACAACCCGGACGCGATCGCGGCCCTGGTCTCGGCGGTGGAGAACATGCCGGCGAAACGCCGCTCGGTCGTGATCAGCGGCGCCGGCGACCGCCGCGACCAGGACATCACCCAGCAGACCGAGATCCTGGGCAGCGCTTTCGACGAGGTGCTGCTGTACCAGGACCAGTGCCAGCGCGGCCGCGCCGACGGCGAAGTCGTGCGCCTGCTGCGCCAGGGGCTGAACGGCGCCACGCGCACCAGTCACGTGGAAGAGATCAACGGCGAGTTCCTTGCGATCGACCGTGCTCTGGCGCGTGTCGACGAGGGAGACTTGTGCCTGATCCTGATCGACCAGGTCGATGAGGCGCTGGCGCATATTGCGAAGCGCGTGGCGGAAGTGAAGTAATCGTAGGGTGGGCACTCCGTGCCCACGCGGTACGGCGTTTCCGAAGCACGCTGCGGAGACGAATCGCTCGAAACGTCTGCAATCATCGTATTGCCAACTGGACGCTTCAAGACGCTGTGCCGTTTGCGTATTTGTTCGGTAGGGCCTACCCAAACATTGCTCAACATTCCGCGTGGGCACGGGGTGCCCACCCTACGCCCTTCGCTTTGCGATTCGTTCTTTCAAATAAAAAACCCATGCTCGCACCCGAACAATTCCTCGGCTTCCTGTTCGCCGCCATCCTGCTGACCGCCTCCCCCGGCCCCGACAACCTGATGGTCCTGGGCCTGGGCATGTCGAAAGGCCGCAAGCAGGGCATGGTCTTCGGGCTGGGCTGCGCGCTGGGCTGCCTGAGCCACACCTTGCTGGCCGTGCTCGGCGTCAGCGCCCTGATCGCCGCCTCCCCGGTCGCGTTCACGGCGCTGCGCATCGGCGGCGGCCTGTACCTCGTCTGGCTCGGCATCGGCGCCCTGCGCAGCCAGGGCGGGCAGCGCGCCGGCCAGCCCGGCGCGCTGCAGTCGCTGCGCAGCCTGTTCATGAAAGGGCTGCTGGCGAACGCCATCAATCCCAAGGTGGTGCTGTTCTTCCTGTCGCTGCTGCCGCAGTTCGTGATGCCGGCGAACGGCAATGTGCCGGGGCAGATGCTGGCGCTGGGGGTGACGTTCACGGTGCAGGCGGCGATCCTGTTCGGGCTGCTGGGCTACTTTGCGGGCGCGGTCGGGACCTGGCTGGAGCGCAGGCCGGGCGTTGGCAAATGGCTGGACCGCGCCGCGGGCGGCGTGTTCATCGCGCTCGGCGTGAAGCTGATCGTGGCGCGCTGAGGGGTTTGGTGTGCGGTCCGATTCGGTCCGCGGCAGTGGATCATTCGAGATTGTAGGGTGGACTCCCGAGTCCACGCGGTGCGGCACGTGAGCAGCCGATCAGCCGCAAATATGCTGTGCGGTTGATCCGGCGGGGTACCGCGTGGACTCGGGAGCGGTTCGCCGCCCGGCCCCCCTACATCCGCGGCTGTTCTAGCGGCGCCGTACTCCGCCCACGCCGACCAACCCCAAACCCAACCCCAGCATCGCCAGCGTCGCCGGTTCCGGCACATCGTAGGCGATATCGAGCGACGCCGAGAAGAATTCCAGCGGGTCGCCGCGCGTGAAGTCCCGCAAATACAGCGTCCAGCTGCCGTACATGTCCATGCCGTCAAAGACCGACAGCGCCCCGGCCGGCCGGAAGCTGCCCGCCTGCACGCGCGGGCCGGCGCCCTGCAGCGCTTCGTCGTCGAAGCTGACGGCGACACGCCCGGCGCCGCTGCGCACGCCGCCTGCCACGTAGGTCTCGAAAGGCCGTACCAGCTCGACGCGCTCGCCGTTCGGGGCGATCAGGGCCAGTGCAAATTCGTTTTCGAAAGGCGAACCGGAACCCCGGCAGCGGGTGCCGTCCGGGCGGATCGGCGGGTCGTCGCACTTGGAAAATTCGACCGTGATGTTCAGGTCCGTGATGGTGCCGCGCGCGGCGACCTCCAGCGCGCGCGCGGCTTCGCGGCCATCGACGACGCCATAGCTCGTGTTCGTGGCGACCATGGCGGCCGATGCGCTGGTGCAGGCCAGGGTGCCGAAGATGGCGGCGGCAAGACGGTGGGCAGCTTGGCTCATTGGCTCTCCTCATTCTGAATGCAGGCAATGAAGCAAGTACCACGCCAAGCGTCGGAACACACGAAAAATCAGAGGCTTAGGCCGGCCCAGCCGGAACGATCCGGCAAAATTGTAAAATCTTTCGACATGTGGGACACATAATCCGCCGGGGTCGCCGCGGCAGGTCAATCCGTCCGTGGCGAGCGCCGCGGCAGCAGCTCGTGCACGATCGCGTTCAGGCGATCGACCGACATCGGCTTGCCCAGGTGCGCCGAGAAACCGGCGGCGCGCGCGTCGGCGAGGTCGTTATCGCGGCGCATGCCGCTGATGGCGATCGCCGGCAGCGTGGCCAGCTTCGGATTCGCGCGCACATGGCGCAGGAAGGCGTAGCCATCCATCTCCGGCATCGAGATGTCCGAAATCAGGAGATCGATCTCTTCGCGTCCGAGGATGTCCAGACCCTGGCGCGCGCTGGTGGCTTCGAACACGGTTGCCCCGCTCATCTCCGGCAGCGACTTGAAGACCCAGCATGGTGGTCGACGACAGCCACGACGTGCGTGAACTGGCCGAGAACCACCTGCGCGCCCAGGGCTACCGGGTGCTGGCCGCGCAGAGCGGCGAGGAAGCGATGGAACTGATCGAGCGCTACGGCGACATCGACCTGCTGTGCAGCGATATCATCATGCCTGGCGGAATGAACGGCCTGCGCCTGGCCGAACTGGTGCGCGAGCGCCAGCCCGAGGTGGCGGTGCTCCTGGCCACCGGCTACATGAACGAGCTGCCGGCGTCGGCACGCGCGGGCTCGCCGTTCGCTGTGCTGTCCAAGCCCTACCGCCTGAGCGAGTTGAGCGAGCGCATCCGCCTGGCGCTGAAGGTCGATGCCCGCCAGGGGGCGGCCTCCGATTTCCAGCATGAAGGATAGAAGCAAGGATAAAAGTAAGTGAAGCAGATTTTGCTTGTCGAAGACGCCGCCGCCGTCAGCTATGTCTTTCGGCGTTACCTGACCGCGGCCGGTTTTACCGTATTCACGGCCGACAACGGCCGCGAGGCCCTGCAACTGCATGCGGCGAACCGGATCGATGCCGTGGTGACCGACTACCGCATGCCGGGCATGAATGGCGATGCCCTGCTGCTCGCGCTGCGCGAGCGCCAGCCTGGCCTGCCGGCCCTGATGGTGGCGGCCTACGGCAACGGGATCGCCATCGCCATCCCCGGCGTGCGCGTGCTGGCCAAGCCGGTGACGGGCGACCGGCTCGCCGCCGAGGTGGGCAACCTGCTGCTGGACGCCAAAGCGCTGGCGCTGAACCGGACCGCGTCCTGAGGCGCACCGGCCCCGCTTGCCGCCCGGTACCGCTCAGTTGCCGCTCAGTTGCCAAAATAGCGCAGTTTGAAATCGAGCACCCACTGAACCCTGGCGGCCGACAGGGGTTCGGCAATCGTCGCATCGCATGCGGCATGCCATGGCTCGCTGGCCGCGCCCACCCCGCACTCGTTGATGCCGACCACGGCGCTACCGGGCGCAAGCT
Source organism: Massilia sp. (assembly GCA_039649125.1). Taxonomy (GTDB): domain Bacteria; phylum Pseudomonadota; class Gammaproteobacteria; order Burkholderiales; family Burkholderiaceae_D; genus Telluria. The sequence goes on from JBBWZO010000307.1 coordinate 4,057, forward strand.
GGCGCAATTGCCCGATGAACTGCCGGGCAGCACTATCTCCCCGGCCAGACAATCCCGTGAAAATCACATCGAACCTGACCGTCCTCAGCAGGCTCAGCGCAGCCCTTTCCTGGACGACGGTGACGGCCGTATGGCCCATCTCCGCCAGCAAACGGCGGATGCCCGTGGGGTCGGTCGCCGACGGGTGGATGACGAGAATGGATTTTCGCTGAGTTGCCATACTGCTTGGGTTATGCCGCATCCGGATAAATCAAGCCCCCAGGGCAGGTTTATTTTCATGCGCTTCTTATAAGCAGTTTTCTGCCGAAACAAGTCCGGCAAGACAAGGTTCGGCTTCCACGGCCTTTCCATGCCAAAGCGGCAATCGTTTTCCCCGCAAATCCGGTTTCATTCATACTAGAATCTACCTTTTGCCCATGCCCGAGGCACTGGGTGCCGAACATTCGCCTGGAGGAGTTGCTGTGCACGGCATATCGAAGATGCGCTGGTCGTTTTCCCAAGCTCTGCCGCCAGACGCCCCGCGCGAGGGCGATCCGGACAAGGAGGAAACGGGCTGGGCCGGCGCCCTGCTGCGCAAGGTGCTGGTGGTCGACGATGAAGAGGACCTGGCCTACCTGGCCGAGGCGCTGCTCTGCAGCGAAGGGCTGGACGTCGTTGTCGCGAACTCGGCCATGGAGGCACTGCGGATACTCGAGAAGGACGACGGCATCGACGCCCTCTTTTCCGACGTCATGATGCCCGGCATGACCGGGCTGCAACTGGCCGATGCCGTCAGGGACATGTACCCGCGCGTCAAGATCGTCCTCACCTCCGGCTATACCCTGCCCGCCCTGCTCGCCGACCGCCAGGCGCATTACCTGTTCACACCCAAGCCCTACCGGATCGACACGGTCATGAAACTCCTGCGCAGCTAGCAGATTGTTATAGGAGCAACGATGACGCCATCGAGCAGCAAGCAGCACCACACGCATCAACAGCAGCCGGCAGTGCACAGTGCCCTGCGCGCCGCGTCCGGCATCGTGACAAGCATATTTTTCCCGGAGGTGGCCCCATGACCCATATTCAGCTAGAACGCCGCAACGACCTCCACTGCGAGCACCTGATCGACGTCGCCCTCCAGCTCCAGAAAGCCCACGGCGCCGAGCTGGCGCGCGACTACCTCGAAGAGGTCAATGTTCCGGAAAAAATCATCGTACGGGTACTGTCACGAACGAAGGTCAGGGAACTGGACGACGAGGACGAGGCCGAGCTCGGCGTCGCGTGGCTTTCCGCGCGCTGAGGGTTCCATCCTGTTCGCACGCGGCCGCCGGCGTCCTGCCGGCGGCCGCCCGCTTCTGCGGGAATTGCCGCCGCGTGCCACCCTATCAGCTCCAGCCCAGCCGAAGGGGTTAAAATGGCGGTCCTGGCCCGGCACCAGCCCGGCCTATGCGAACACGATTGACATGACCACCGTCCCTAACGAAATCAACGCCGCCGCGGCACGCGCAGCGTCGGAAAAGCTCACCCCCATGATGGCGCAATACCTGCGCATCAAGGCCGATTACCCGACCATGCTGGTCTTCTACCGCATGGGCGACTTCTACGAGCTGTTCTTCGAAGACGCCGAAAAGGCCGCGCGCGTCCTCGGCATCACCCTCACCGCCCGCGGCTCCGTCGGCGGCAATCCGGTCAAGATGGCCGGCGTCCCCTTCCACTCGCTCGACGGCTACCTCGCCAAGCTGGTGAAACTCGGCGAATCCTGCGCGATCTGCGAGCAGGTCGGCGATCCGGCGCTGTCCAAGGGTCCGGTCGAGCGCAAGGTGGTGCGCGTGGTCACGCCCGGCACGCTCACCGATTCCGACCTGCTGCCCGAAAAGGCCGAGCGCTCGCTGCTGGCCGTGTGCGCCCTCGCCAACCGCAAGACGGTGACCACCGGCCTGGCCTGGCTGTCGCTGGCCAGCGGCGCGCTGCGCCTGATGGAATTCTCGGGCGATGCCGCGACCAGTGCGACGCGCCTGGCGCATGAACTCGAGCGCATCGCGCCGGCCGAGATCCTGCGCGCCGACGACGGCGACCTGTTCGAGGACAGTCCCGTCGCGCACACCCAGCGCGTCCCGAACTGGCATTTCGACGTGGTCAAGGGCCATGGCGCCCTGCTCGAACAACTGGGCGTGGCCACCCTCACCGGCTTCGGCGCCGACGGCCTCGGCGCCGCGTTTGGTGCGGCCGGGGCGCTGCTGCGCTATGCGCAATCGACCCAGGGCCGTGGCCTGCAGCACGTGAAGAGCCTGGCGGTCGAGAGCGAGAACGAATTCATCGGCCTGGATGCCGCCACCCGCCGCAACCTGGAACTGACCGAGACCATCCGCGGCCAGGAGTCGCCGACGCTGTTCTCGCTGCTCGACGGCTGCCGCACGGCGATGGGTTCGCGCCTGCTGCGCCACTGGCTGCACCACGCGAAGCGCGACCAGTCGGTGGCCCGTTCGCGCCATGAAGCGATCGAGGCGATGGCCCAGGGCGACGCGGCCCCCGGCCTGTCCGCCACGCTGGCCCAGGTGCCCGACATCGAGCGCATCACCACGCGCATCGCCCTGCTGTCGGCGCGTCCGCGCGACCTGGCCTGCCTGCGCGACGGCCTGAAGGCCTTGCCGGCCTTGCGCCAGCAGGTGGCGCGCTGTTTCATCCCGGGTGACTCCTGCCTGCTGCGCGAACTGCACGACGCGATCGACACGCCCGCGGCCTGCCTCGACCTGCTGGTGCGCGCCGTGGCCGAGGAGCCGAGCGCGATGGTGCGCGACGGCGGCGTGTTCGCACGCGGCTTCGACGCCGAACTCGACGAACTGCGCGCGCTGTCGGAGAACGCCGGCCAGTTCCTGGTCGACCTGGAGACGCGCGAGCGCGCCCGCACGGGGATTGCCAATCTGCGCGTCGAGTACAACAAGGTGCACGGCTTCTACATCGAGGTCACCAACGGCCAGGCCGACAAGGTGCCCGACGACTACCGCCGCCGCCAGACCCTGAAAAACGCCGAGCGCTACATCACGCCGGAACTGAAGGCCTTCGAGGACAAGGCGCTGTCGGCCCAGGACAAGGCCCTGGTGCGCGAAAAGCAGCTCTACGACCAGTTGCTGGCCTGCCTGGCGCCGCACATCGGCGAATTGCAGCGGGTGGCCGCCGGCATCGCGCAGATCGACACCCTGGTGGCACTCACCAGCCACGCGCTGCACAACAACTGGTGCGCGCCGCAACTCGTCAGCGAGCCCTGCCTGACCATCGTCGAAGGCCGCCATCCGGTGGTGGAAAAGCAGATCGAGCGCTTCATCGCGAACGACTGCAGGCTGTCCAACGAACGCCGTTTGCTGCTCATCACCGGTCCGAACATGGGCGGCAAATCGACCTTCATGCGCCAGACCGCGCTGATCGTGCTGCTGGCCTATGTGGGCAGCTACGTGCCGGCCGCCAGCGCCACCATCGGCCCGATCGACCGCATCTTCACCCGCATCGGGGCGAACGACGACCTGGCCGGCGGCCGCTCGACCTTCATGGTCGAGATGACCGAATCGGCAGCCATCCTGAACGGCGCCACCGAGCATTCGCTGGTGCTGATGGACGAGGTCGGGCGTGGCACTTCGACCTTCGACGGCCTGGCGCTGGCCTGGGCGATCGCGCGCCACCTGATCGACAACAGCCGCAGTTTTACGCTGTTCGCGACCCATTATTTCGAGCTGACCCAGCTGCCCGAGGCACACCCGAGCGCGGCCAACGTGCACCTGTCGGCGGTCGAGCACAAGGACACGATCGTGTTCCTGCACGCGGTGCAGGACGGACCGGCCTCGCAGAGCTACGGCCTGCAGGTGGCCCAGCTGGCGGGCGTGCCCCCGGCCGTGATCAAGGCCGCGCGCAAGCACCTGGCGCGGCTGGAGTCGCAGGCGCTGGACACGACGCCGCAGCTCGACCTGTTCGCGCAGGCCTGCGAGGAGGCGGAGGCGGAAAGCACGCCGGCGGCGGCCGCACCGGCGGTATCGTTCGAGCTGCTCGACGCGCTGGCCGGGATCGACCCGGACGCGCTCACGCCGCGCGAAGCGCTCGAGCGCCTGTACGAACTGAAGCGTCTGGCCGCCTGATGCCGCGCCTGCGTCCCGCCGTCCTGGGTTTGGCACTGTGCCTGGCCGCGGCCACGGCCGGCGCAGGCAATGGCGCAGGCGACGGCACGCACGAACCGGCGCGCAAGGCGGCCCGCAGCGCCAACCAGCACCGCTTCGGCGTCATCGGCCACAGCTTCGCCTCCGCCGGCGACGGGCGCTTCCGGAAGGCGCTGGCCGACACCTCGGACAAGTCGCTCGCCTTTGTGGTGGTCACCGGCATCAAGGCGTCGCAGGAACCCTGCGGCGACAAGCTCTACCAGGAGCGGCGCACGCTGGTGGAGAAGGCGAAGCGGCCGACGATCGTGCTGCCGGCCGGCAGCGACTGGACCGAGTGCCGCAACTCGGCCGGGCGCACCAACGCGATCGAGCGCCTGAACCGGCTGCGCGAACTGTTCCATGGCGAGCCGGCCTCACTCGGCGCGAAGACGCTGCCGCTCACCCGCCTGTCGATGAGCCCGCGTTTCCGCAGCTACGCCGAAAACGCGCACTGGACCGTGGACAAGGTGCTCTACGCCACCGTGAACCTGCCGGCGAATAACAACCACTACCTGGCCGCGGCCGGGCGCAACAGCGAATACGAGGACCGGCTGGTGGCGAACCGCTTCTGGCTGAACCGCCTGTTCACGCTGGCGCGGCGCGACAAGGTCGATGCGATCGTGCTGTTTTCCGAGGGCGACATCAAGCCCCTGCTCACCGAGCCGACCGGCCTGCGCGGCCTGCTGCGGCGCCCGCCCGCCACCCACGACGGCTTCGCGGCGACGCGCAAGCAGGTGCAGTCGCTGGCGCAGCGTTTTAAAGGCAAGGTACTGCTGGTCGACAGCGCGGCCCTGCCGAAGAAGGGACAACCGGCAATCGCGTGGCGCGACAATGTCGGGCACGTGTCGGTGGGCGGGGAAGCGGTGGAGGTGGAAGTGCAGCCGGGAACGAAGGCTTTGTTCAGTGTGAAGGATGCGGGGGAGTGAGCATTCCGCGTTCGCGATGATTCATCGGGGCGCATCGGTGGTGCGCTGAGTCAGCGTGAAGGAACCGGACCAACACTGCGGTCCGTTCCGCGTGGGCACGGGGTGCCCACCTACGAACGGCGATATTTGTAGGGTGGGCACCCCGTGCCCACGCGAACGTGTGCGTCGTGACTACGTTCGTCCCTGTCGTGGCCAAATCAAGTCGAAACGCTTGACCGCGCAGGCCACGGCGCGCGCAGCGTCCGCCGCAAACAAAAACGGGGACTTGCGTCCCCGTTCGTTCAATCGATTAATGCAGCGGCTGGCTGCGGAAGTGATCGCCCGGCTCGCTGTCGTCGCCGCCTTCGTCCTCACCGTGGTGGTGGCCGTGGGCGCCGTGCACGTGGCCGTGGGCGATTTCCTCGGCGGTGGCTTCGCGCACGTCGACCACCGACAGTTCGAAGCGCAGCGCCATGCCGGCCAGCGGGTGGTTACCGTCCAGCACGACCTTGTCGTCGGCGATTTCGGTGACGGTGAAGATCATCGGCTCTTCATCCGGCGAGCCCTCGGCCATGCCTTCGAACTGCATGCCCACTTCGAGCGGTTCCGGCAGGCGGTTGCGGTCTTCGACCTTCACCAGCTCGGCGTCGTAGTCGCCGAAGGCGTCTTCCGGCTCGACCTGCAGGGTCGAGGTGAAGCCGACTTCCTTGCCGTCGAGGTGTTCTTCGATCTTCGGCAGCGTGTTCTCGTAACCGCCGTGCAGGTAGACCATCGGCTGCACGCCTTCTTCGATCAGGTTGTTCTGCGCATCCGACAGTTTGTAGTTCACCGTCACGACCGTATTCTGGGCAATCTTCATCGCACGTCCTTTCGTTGTAAGGAACGGATTATACCCCCGCCCCGCTCTACCTGGCTTCTGCCGGCGCATCTCCCTGTACTGCCCCGGTAGTGTAGCCCGTTATAATGAAGCATGAAAAAATTACCGCTTCTCGGGAATATTACTCCCGCCCAGTTCCTGCGCGACTACTGGCACAAAAAACCGCTGCTGATCCGCGGCGCCATCCCCGGTTTCAAGCCCCTGCTCAAGCTCGACAAGCTGCTTGACGCCGCAACGAAAAACCACGTCGAGTCGCGCCTTGTCACCCTCACCGATGGCCAGTGGGACATGCAGCACGGCCCGCTGACCGAACTGCCGCCGCACACCCAGCGCGAGTGGACCCTGCTGGTGCAGGGCGTGAACCTGTTCGACGAGCGCGCCGACGCCCTGCTGCGCCAGTTCCGCTTCCTGCCGGACGCCCGCCTCGACGACCTGATGGTCAGCTACGCCACCGACGGCGGCGGCGTCGGTCCGCACTTCGATTCCTACGACGTGTTCCTGCTGCAGGCGCACGGCAAGCGGCGCTGGAAAATCAGCGCCCAGCAGGACCTGTCCCTCGTCGAGGGCCTCCCTCTCAAGATCCTTTCGGACTTCGTGCCGGAAGAAGAGTTCGTACTCGAGCCCGGCGACATGCTCTACCTGCCGCCGCACTACGCCCACGACGGCGTGGCCGAAGGCGAGTGCATGACCTATTCGATCGGTTTCCGCTCGCCTTCGTTCCAGGAGATCGGAGAAGCCTTCCTGCAGTTCATGGCCGACTCGATCGACCTGCCCGGCCGCTATGCCGACCCCGACCTGCAGCCGGCGAAGAACCCGGCCGAGATCCCGCGCGAGATGCTCGCCACCATCACCGAGGAACTGAACAAGGTGCGCTGGGACGAGGAAGACGTCACGGTCTTCTTCGGCGAATACATGTCCGAGCCGAAACACAACGTGTTCTTCACGCCGCCCGCCAAGCCGCTGACGGTCGGCCGCTTCATGGAGACGGCCGCCAAACGCGGCCTGAAGCTGTCGCCGAAGACGCTGATGCTGTACCGCGGCAAGCACGTGTTCATCAACGGCGAGTCCTTCGCCGTCAGCCGTGCCGACAAAGTGGTGCTCGACGTGCTGGCCAACGAGCGCCGCCTCGACGGCGAGACCCTGGCGCAGGCTTCCGACGACGTACTGGAAGCGCTGTACACCTGGTACGCGGACGGCTGGATCGAACTGGGCTAACGATGGACGCGCCGGCGTTCACCCGCTTCGACACGCGCGGCGAGCTGCAGGCCCGGTGGCTGGCGCTGCTGGCGCATGCCCGCCGGCAGCTCGACCTGTTCGATCCGGACTTCGCCGTGTTTCCGCTGGGCGCGCCCGAGGTCGAGGCGACGCTGCGCGCCTTCCTGCGCGGCGGCGGCGTGCTGCGCCTGGCGCTGCACGACACGGCGCACGTGGAACGGCGCTGCCCCCGCTTCCTGCGCCTGCTGCGCGACTACAGCCACCTCGCCGAGTGCCGCCAGACGCCGCGCTCGCTGCGCCACCTCACCGATTCCTTCGCCCTGGCGGACGACCTGCACCTCGTGCGCCGCTTCCATAACGACCACCTGCGCGGCGAAGCCGCCTTCGACGCCCCGACTGTTGCGGAATTGCCCTCTCTGCGCTTCGGCGCGCTGTGGGAAGAGTCCCATTCGGCCCTCGCGCCAACCGTTACCGGTTTATAAATTTTGCTTGGATATCAACAGCTTAGCTCAAACCCTTACGCCTGTTGCATCTTGTAACAAAATGAAGCTTATCAAGTCACAAAATACTTACCTTTTGGCATGTGCTTTCTGTTGCGAATGAGTAAATTTGGCTATAATATCGGGTTAGGAAGGTTCCGTTGTCTATCAAACAGTGTTAGCAGTATGACAGCACACGAGAATTCCAACGAGCGATAATTACCGGTAATTATTAATCGCAATAACAATAGTCGTACCCACTTAATTAAGGAAAAACCATGAAAAAATCCCTGCTGATCGTTTCCCTGATGGCTGTTGCTCTGGCTGCTTGCTCGAAGAAAGAAGAAGCTGCTACCACCACCCCAGCGGCTGTTGAAGCACCTGCTGCAACCACCACCGACGCTGCTGCCACCCCAGCTGCAACCGACGCTGCTGCCACCACCACCACCACCACCACCGACGCTGCTGCTACCCCAGCTGCTGACGCTGCTGCTGCTGCCGCTACCGCTTCGGCTGCTGCTGCTGAAGCCGCTTCGGCTGCTTCGACCGCTGCTGACGCTGCTGCTGACGCTGCCAAGAAGTAATCAAGCAATCAGGTTCGACCTGATTCGAAACCGGCCCGCGGGCCGGTTTTTTTTCGCCCAGAGGTTTTGGCCGATCAGGGAGAACGTAGGGTGGACTCCCGAGTCCACGCATCTGGGGCATATGCACGTGGCACCGCCCGCCTACGCCCGGGATGCATGCAGGAGCGGTGCCAGTCCGCATTCGGGTACGCCACGGCCGCACACGCGTGGAGTCAGTGAGGCTGGGGGCCTCAATGACGAGTCCACCCTACGTTCTCCCTGCGCAAACGTGCGAGCAAATGCGACTGCCACATCGGAAACGCTCGCGCTTGTGGTGCGGCCTGCAATGAGGCAATCGCAGGGTGGACGCCCGAGTCCACGCGTTTCCGGTATATGCATATGGCACCGCCGCGCCAAGCCCCACGATGCATGCGCGAACGGTGTTGTTCCACCTCGTGGTACGCGACGGCCCCAAACGCGTGGACTCGGGAGTCCACCCTACGCTCACCTGGTTTCGCGCTCCACCACAAGCACGGGCGTAAAAAAGCCGGCCACGCGGGCCGGCTTCATCGAGACTAAACGAGGATTACTTCAGCTCGTCATTCAGCAGCGACAGGATCTTGGTCGCCGTCGGCGAGGTATCCGGCTTGCCGGTGTTGTCCTGCACCGCGACGCTGCTGCTGTTGCCGGTGTCGGCGCCCTTGACGATCACGCGGTAGCGCTGCGCTTCCTTGGCCTTGTCCGAGTCACCGAAGGTGAACAGGCGCTTGAAGAAGCCTTCCTGGTTGGCCGCTTCCGGATCGACGTAACGCACGAAGTAGATGCCCTGCACGCGGTCGCGGTCCTCGACGGTGAAGCCGACCCGGTCGAGCGCCAGGCCGACACGGCGCCATGCGCGGTCGAAGCCTTCGTCGAGTTCGACACGGTCGCCCACGAGCTTGGCCTGCTGCGGGGCCGGCGCGGCGCTGGCGACGGTGACTTCGGCCTGCTTCACCTGCTCCGGCTCGCTGGCGCCGGTCAGGCGCGCCACCAGGCGGCCCAGGAACTGCGCTTCGAGCACCGGGTCGTTCGGGCGCACGGTCCAGGTCGTGGTTTCCTTCTGGGCGCCGGTCAGCACTTCCTCGGCGCCGCGGTGGCTGATGTAGATCTCGGTCGAACCGTCCGGCAGGCGCTCGAGGCGGGTGCGGTACTTGTCGCGCTCGCCGGTCGAGTAGGCGCGGTCGAACACGCGGCCGAGCGTGCGGCGCAGGGCGTCCTGCGGGATCTTCGAGCGGTTCTCGGCCCATTCGGTTTCCATGACGCCGGTCGTCGCCGATTCGCTGGCCAGCGCGAAGCCCGCGTCCTGCCAGAACTGGCGCACCTGCGGCCAGAGCTGCTCGGGACTCTGCTTGACCACCAGCCAGCGCTGGTCGCCGGCACGCACGACGCGCACGGCGTCGGTCGATACCGGGCCAATGGTGGCAGGGGAAGTTCCACCGGCCACCGGCGCGGCTGCGGCTTGCGCATTCGGCGCTGCCTGCTGCATGCCGGAAGCGGTGGCGATGCCGCGGCCTTCGGATGCGGCGTAACGGTTGTCGTTCTGGAGTTGGGTCAGGTCCGGCGGCACGTCGAGCGGCGGGGCTTTCTTGGACGACTTGTAGTCCACCTTGTCGGATTCGAAGACGGTGGTGCACGCTGCCATGCTCAGCGCCAGCGCGGACAGCACCAGGACGCGCGCGGCAGGGGCGGAAACGGACGCGAACGCGGAAGTCGTTTTGTTGCTTTTAGTCATATGCGATTTCAGATCTGGAAAACCAACACCCTTGCGGGACTCAGGATTACGCAACGAGGCCGGCTTCGCGCAACGCGGCGCGAACAGTGTCGTGGAAGGTGCTCGACAGCGGCGCCAGCGGCAGGCGCAGGCCTGCCGGCATCTTGCCCATTTCCGCCAGCGCCCACTTGACCGGCACCGGGTTCGGCTCGACGAACAGCTTCGCATGCAGTTGCAGCACGCTGTTGTTGATCTCGATGGCGCGCGCGATGTCGCCCGCCATGGCCGCCACGCACAGCTCGTGCATGGCGCGCGGCGCCACGTTGGCGGTGACCGAAATGTTGCCGACGCCGCCGCAGAACATCAGGGCCATCGCGGTCGGGTCGTCGCCCGAATAGACGGCAAACGACTCATTGCCCACGTCAGCGACCATCTTCAGCAGCTCGATGCCGCGGCCGATGTTGCCGGTCGCATCCTTCACGCCGACGATGTTGTCGATCGGCGCCAGGCGCGCAATGGTCTCGTTGCTCATGTCGGCAACGGTGCGGCCCGGTACGTTGTACAGGATGACCGGCAGGTCGACCGCTTCGGCGATCGCCTTGAAGTGGCGGTACATGCCTTCCTGGGTCGGGCGGTTGTAATACGGCACCACCTGCAGCGAGGCGTCGGCGCCGACTTCCTTCGCATGGCGCGTCAGCGCAATGGCTTCGGCCGTCGAGTTGCCGCCGCTGCCGGCGATGACAGGAATGCGGCCGGCGGCGTGGTCCACCGCCAGCTTGATCAGTTCGCCATGCTCCTCCGGGCTCACGGTGGCCGATTCGCCGGTGGTGCCGACGATGACGATGCCGTCGGTGCCCTCTGCAACGTGCCAGTCGATCAGTTTGCGCAGGCTATCCCGGTCGAGACTGCCATCCTCGAACATCGGAGTGACGATTGCTACAATGCTGCCCTTAATCATAATCAGTGGAACGTGCCGAAAAAGTAGGGTAGGAGCGACCCGTTACCGGACCGTTCCCCCCTCAGAACCGTGCTTGCAACTTTCGCTGCACACGGCTCAAGCGTAATAAAAAGCCCCTACACAGGAGCCGGCTTAACAACTCTAAAACGTTGGCTGTGAATCTGGGTATGGCATGCCGGATGCACTAGGACTCTGTTGCTTAGTGCATCTGATCCTCCCTCCACACGTGGAACTATGTGGTGGTCGTGCGCGCTGGTGCCCTCATCCAGTTCAAACCCACAGTGTGCACACTTACCTTGCTGACTCAGGTAGAGGGTTGCCCACTCTTTCAGGTATCGCTTCTTGCGAAGCAACCGCTCCTGCAAGAGCTTCTCACCGTACACCTCGTCCAAGGGGTCGTAAGGGTTGTAGTCACCTCTGACCTTAATGTGCCGTTCTATGGGAGTGCCAGACAGCGAGTATAACTCTAGCACACCATCCGCACCATCTTTCTTGCTTGCATTTACGGCAAACACCGTACTCCGATTGCCGATGGACCGCCAGTACTTTTCGCGGATCCACTTTGCGCTCTTCATAGGGTGCCTACGCTTCGTCCAGCGCACCAGCCGCCAGTACAGTAGCGCGTCGAGGTGCGAGAACGTCTCCTTTGCGACCACGGGACTGTGATACTGCGCCCAGCCCCATAGCTTCCGGTTCAGCTCTCTGATGAGTTCTTCCTGCGTCGCCTGAAGCCTGGTGCCGATGACTTCCCTGATCTCGCCGTAGAACGCCTTCACGTTCTTCTTGCTCGGCTTGATGAGTAGCTTCCCCGAGTACTTCCGGAAATTCCATCCCAGGAAGTCGAAGCCTTCATCGATGTGCACGATACGTGTCTTCGCGGGGGGATAGCCGTAGGCCGCGTTCCGCTAGAAACGTTTCGATCCAAGGAACTATCTCCGTCTCCAACAACTCTTTCGAGTCGCCAGTGACAATGAAATCGTCCGCATACCGAATCACGCCCAGCTTTTGCTTCTTGGTTCGAGCCACGCCCCACCTCTCGGTAAAATGCTTGAGGAGGTCCGATTCGAGACCATTCAGCGTCCAGTTCGCCACCGCAGGGGAAATGATGCCTCCTTGCGGTGTTCCGGATTGCGTTGCAAGCCAGCCTGCCTTATCAACCACTCCGCTTTTCAGCCACTTGCGCAGTACTTCGCGGTCTGTCTGGACGTGTTGCAGTATCCAGTCGTGATTGATGTTGTCGAAGAATCCCTCGATATCCGCGTCCAGGATCCATTTAGCCGATCCCTTCTGCGAGAGCTTCACGAATATCTGGGACATTGCATCAGCCGTACAGCGATTTCGTCTGAACCCATAAGAGCTCGGATCACTCCTGGCTTCCAGTACGGGATCGAGTGCCAGCAGATGAAGCGCCTGCATGGCTCGATCTCGCATTGTCGGTATCCCCAAAGGCCGTTGCTTCCCGTTGGCCTTGGGTATGAACACCCGCCGCAATGGCAAGGGACGATACCCCCGCCTCTTCAACTCCGCTAACGCCGCGTACTTCTTTTGCGGCGTTTCCCAAACTTCACGGTCGACACCTGCCGTCCGTTTGCCTCGGTTCTCGGTCACCCGTCTCACCGCTAATACTTTGGCTGAGAACGAGCGGGTCAGCCACCTTTGCAAGGCCTTGACCTTACGCCAGTGACCAGACGCTGCCGCCTTCGTTAGACGTATCTGCATGACTCTCACGTTCCTCTGGAGCTTATGCCAGTCAATGGCCATCCAGTCGGTCGGCGCGTGTGAGGCCGCAGAACTGATCTGCATGCAGTCAGTTACTCTCATGCTTTGCCTCCGATAGTTTCGCGCTGCCGTTGCTGCCCTATTCTTGCGAACAGGACCTCGTCGGTTGGTTGAGATAGCTACAGGGTCTTTTGCAGTTGCTAACGACTATTACACCCCGTGGACGTCTACACCCTTTCAGGTCGGGACAAATCTGGAATCCCTATCCGGACCATTACAGCCCGGCCTTCGCTTTCTCCACGATCCTCTACCCGCTTCCCCAACAGCTTCCCTGATGGGTCGCCTGCCCGTTTCGATAACCTGAAAATGGCGAAGAATCGGGCTTACCACGTTCCCAGCGATACCGATGCGGTGATGAGCACATCTTCCGCAACTAGCCGTTTAGGGTCTATCTTTCCCCCGGTGACCGTTCAACGACGTAACCCGATTTTCAACCGGGTTAACTGGTCACACACCATTTTGGTCAAGGCCAACAGCAGCATGGGCCTTTCAATCATCACGAGGGTTCAAACGATAGTTCAGTTGATTTACCCATGCGGCACTAGCCTAGCCCCGCAACCGCCTTGCTGCTGGCAGTATTTGCGAGTAACGCTCACGCGTTCCCACATCAGCGAACTGAGGATACGTTGTTCCAAGGCTTCGGACACCCCGCTGTTACCGGCAGGGGCCGCTTGGTAGGCTACAGATGGTCGTACATCTGGTCGTAGCACCGGTCGCAGGACGAACGGGTACGACAAGGTATCGAAGAGTTGAGTCGCTTTTAAGGAAGAAAACCATGCGTTGCACACAGTTACTCCGACTATCTCGTTGCAATCAGGAATATTGTAACGATCTGTTACTGCATATCAGAGATACAACATCCATACCAAGTACCACAGGTATATTCAGCTAAAGCGAAACCACTTTCAACGATAATGCTTGGAAGAAAATCTGATCATTTGATCCCGTGAGGGAGTCAAAATCCTCGTGCAGCTGAAGACCGCGGAGGAGGAGCTACGAGTGAACAGTCGGTTCATGCTTGCCGAAACTCGGAGGGCCAGCTGCTCCTTAAAGGCAACACATAACGTGTCGCACTAAAAATCTGATTGTAGCGGATCGTCCGCCAATATGGTTCATTCCCGACCAGATAAATGGTCGAGCTTCGCCTCGGTTTGCGCGAAAAGACGCCCGCCGGCGCACAGGCGCTGCACCCGTGCCGGCTTTGGTTCGGTGACGATCCCGTCCTCGTAGGCAATCACTTTCAGGCCGGCCGCACCGGCCATCTCCAGCAGCTCGCCGGGGCGCAGCAGGAAGGCCGGATTCGATGGTTTGCCGAAGACCTCATTCCCTAGCGCAAACGTTTCGTAGATCAGGACGCCCTCCGGCGCCAGGCTGGCGCACAGGCTGGCGAGCAGCGGCCGATGCAGGTAGTTCGTGACGACAATGCCGGCGAAGCGCCCTGCCGCGAACGGCCATGGCGCGCATTCGATCTCGAGATCGGCCTGCAGCGTCACGATGCCCTCCCCGGCGGCCGCCGCCAGTGCATCCGGGTCGCGGTCGACCGCGAGCACCGGATGGCCGAGTTCTGCGAACAGGCGCGCATGGCGCCCGCTGCCGCAGGCAAGGTCGAGCACTTCCCCCGCCGGCACCAGTGGCGCGAAGCGGCGGACCCAGGGCGATGGAGGGCTGGGCGCGTGCATCAGGTCAGGAAGAAGGTGAACGGGGTGGCGAACAGCTTGACCAGCTGGGCCCCGATCATCATCACCGGCTGCACCCAGAAGGCCAGCACGTTAAAGTAGATCAGCGCGAGCAGGATGAAGAAGCCGTACGGCTCGATCTGCGCGAACTTGAAGGCGAGCCGGTTCGGCAGCATGCTCGTCACCACCCGCCCGCCGTCGAGCGGCGGCAGCGGGAACAGGTTGAACGCGAAGATCAGCAGGTTCGTGATCAGGCCGGCCTCGGCCACCTTGTGCGGGAAGTCCTCGCCCACGTCCAGGGCCATGAGCAGCGCCGCGAACACCAGCCACATCACCGCCATGATGAAGTTGGCCAGCGGGCCGGCCAGCGCCACCCAGGCCATGTCGCGCTTCGGGTTGCGCAGGTTGCCGAACTGGACCGGCACCGGCTTGGCATAGCCGAACACGAAACCGGTCGTCACGTACAGCGCGATCGGAATGATGATCGTGCCGAACAGGTCGACGTGCACCAGCGGATTGAGGGTCATGCGCCCCTGCGCGTACGCCGTGTTGTCGCCGAAATGGCGCGCCGCATAGGCGTGCGCCGCTTCGTGCAGGGTGATCGCGAACAGAACAGGCAGCGCATAGACTGCGATATTGCGAATGATTTCATCCATAAGGGACCGATTCTAACAGAGCCGGTAGCCAGTACCGGCAGGCAGGAAGTGGATATGCGGCTTATCGGGACCTTGAGGAACCGTAGGGAGCGGAAGGAGTCTCGTTCGAGCCGCCAAGGCGACGCGGCTGTACTCTAGTACAGCGAGCTATCGCCCTGGCGGCGCAGACTGAAAATCCGACGCGCAGCAGGTTCCTCAAGGTTCCACTAGAGGCCGAAAGCAGCAGGGTCACCGCGGCCCTGGCGCAGGAGGATGGGTTCCGGGCCGGTCAGGTCGATGACGGTGGTCGGCTCGAGCGTGCCGGCGCCGCCGTTGACCACCAGGTCGATCTGCTTTTCGAGGCGCTCGCGCACTTCGTCCGGGTCGGACAGCATGTGCTCGTCGCCGGGCAGCTGCAGCGTGGTGCCGATCAGCGGCTCGCCCATTTCCTCGAGCAGCGCCAGCGTAATGAGGTTTTCCGGCACCCGCAGTCCAATCGTCTTGCGCGAAGGATGCGACAAACGGCGCGGCACTTCGCGCGTCGCCTCCAGGATCACGGTGAACGAACCCGGCGTGGTGGCCTTCAGCATCCGGTACTGGGCGTTGTCGACGCGCGCGTACTGGGCGATTTCGGACAGGTCGCGGCACAGCAGGGTCAGGTGGTGCTTGTCGTCGATGCCGCGCACGCGGCGCAGCTTTTCGACCGCGGCCTTGTCGTCGAGCTGGCAGACGAGCGCATAGGCCGAGTCGGTCGGCAGCGCGGCCACCCCGCCGGAGCGGAGGATCTGCGCTGCCTGCTTGATGAGGCGCGGCTGCGGGTTTTCCGGATGGATGTGGAAGAACTGTCCCATCAGGCACCTGCCAGGGACGAGGACCGGAGCGCCTGCAGGGCCGCGATGCGTTCTTCCATCGGCGGGTGGGTCGAGAACAGCGCGCCCCAGCCGCCGCCGCTGCCCGAGATGCCCGACGCCGTCATCGACGAAGGCAGCGCGCCCGGCTGCAGGCCGCCGAGGCGGGCCAGCGCGTTCTGCATCGGCACGGTCGAGCCGAGCAGCTTGGCCGAACCGGCGTCGGCGCGGAATTCGCGCTTGCGCGAGAACCAGGCGACGATGATCGAGGCCACCAGTCCAAAGACGATTTCGCAGACGAACACGGTAATCATGTAGCCGATGCCGGGGCCGCGGTCTTCGCCGCTGCGCAGCAGCACCTTGTCGACGAAAAAGCCGACCACGCGCGCCAGGAACACGACGAAGGTGTTCACCACGCCCTGGATCAGGGTCAGCGTGACCATGTCGCCGTTGGCGATGTGCGCGACCTCGTGGCCGAGCACGGCTTCGATTTCATCCTCGGTCATGCCCTGCAACAGACCGGTGGAGACGGCGACCAGCGCCGAATTCTTGAAGGCGCCGGTGGCGAAGGCATTCGGTTCGCCGTCGTACACGGCCACTTCCGGCATGCCGATGCCGGCCCGGTCGGCCAGGCGGCGCACCGTGTTGACGAGCCAGAGCTCGGTCGAATTCTGCGGATGCTCGATGACGCGCGCGCCGGTCGACCACTTGGCCATCGGCTTGCTCATCAGGAGCGAGATGATCGAACCGGTGAAACCGACCACCAGCGAGAACACCGCCAGCGCGCCGACATTGATCCCGTCGGCGCTGACCGCACGTCCGACCCCGAGCAGATTCAGGACGAGCGTCAGCACCAGCACAACCGCAAGGTTGGTGGCGAGGAACAAGACTATGCGCTTCATGACGTGCCTCCCAGGCAGGAATGACATTGACAGGCTGCCAAGATAGGGCTGAGGCCGGGGAAATTCAAGAGCGCAGGGCTTATGGAGGGCTTAAAGGGGATACGGTATCGCTGGCCGGCCGACGTACTGCTCGGCCGCCGAAACGCGTAGCGCTTCAGCTTCGCGCAGCACTTCTGCAATGCTCAAAACCAGTCATGCCAGACGGGCTTGACGCTCGCCGGCAACGGCGGCAGCTTGTCGAACTCCACCCTCGCCTCCCCCGGCGCATGGAAATCCGTCCCGCGCGACGCCAGGAAGCCATAGCGCCGCGCCACCTCGGCATAGGTCGCGTACTGGTCCGGCGTATGGCTGCCGGTGACCACCTCGATCGCATTGCCGCCGAGCTGGCGGAATTCGTCGAACAGGGCATCCTCGGCGGTCTGCGTGAACTTGTAGCGGCCCGGATGCGCGATCACCGGAATGCCGCCGGCGCTGCGGATCCACCCCATGGCGTCGGCCAGCGTGGCCCAGCGGTGCGGCACGTAACCGGGCTTGCCTTCGGTCAGGAACTTGCGGAAGACCTCGGTCGTGGAATCGCACTTGCCGCATTCGACCAGGTAGCGCGCGAAATGGGTGCGCGAGAGCAGATCCGGATTGCCGACGTATTTCAGGGCGCCCTCGTAGGCACCGGGAATGCCGGCTTCTTCCAGCTGGGCCGCGATCTCGCGCCCGCGCGCGTCGCGCCCGCTGCGGGTCGCGGCCAGGCCTGCCAGCAAGGCGGGATTGTCCTCGTCGATCTGCAGCCCGACCAGGTGCACGGTCTGGTTGGCCCAGGTGACGGAGATCTCGACGCCGGCGACGAAACGCATGCCCTGCTCGCCTGCCGCGGCGCGCGCCGCCTTGATGCCGCCGACCTCGTCGTGGTCGGTCAGGGCCCAGACATCCACCCCGCCCTTGCGCGCGTAGGCAGCCACGGCGGCGGGTGCGAGGACGCCATCGGAAACGTTCGAATGACAGTGGAGATCGACTTTCAGCATGGTGCGGTTCGGTGCGGTGGCGCGGTTCCTGGAAGAGCAAACATTGTACGCCGCATTGCGCCGCGTGGCGCGGGCGCTTCCGATTGGGGGCCGGCCGGTGCTAGAGTTGCATTTTAAACACAGAGCGCGGAAGAAGAACATGAGCACTTACCACGGCAGCTGCCACTGCGGCGCGGTACGTTACGCGGCGGATATCGACCTGGCCGCAGGCACGATCAAATGCAACTGCTCGATCTGCACGAAAATGCGTTTCTGGGCCGCGCCGGTCCCGAGCGCGGCATTCCGCCTGCTGGCCGGCGCCGAGGCCTTGGGCGAGTATCGCTTCCACCTGCGGCGCGACGGCCATTATTTTTGCCGGCACTGCGGCATCAACGTCTTCTCGACCGGCGAATCGCCAAGCCGGGGCGCTTTCCACGCGGTGACGGTATCCAGCCTCGACGACCTGCCTGTCGACGAATTGCTGGCTGCGCCCGTCCGCTGCTTTGATGGGCGCAACGACAACTGGGAAACGCCGCCGGCGGAGGTCCGGCATTTGTGATGTGCCGGCAGGCAGCATGCAAATAATCTTTGCAGCGTGGGCGCAGGAGGCAAATTTCCTTTGCAATGTGCATAGAACGGTCGAATGCCGAGGCGAGCTTTAGCGCCCCAAAAACCCCTCGATCAAGCGCGCCAGCACCTCCGGCTGGTCGTGATGCACCATATGCCCCGCCGCCGGCACGATGTGCTTTTCCACCCGCGCAAAATGCGCCAGCCGGCGATCGACCTCGGCGCGCATCTCTTCCTGCGGCCCCATCCATTTCCACATTTCCGTCTCCGCCGCCTCGACCCAGAGCATCGGCGCCGTGATGCGCTTCCAGGTCGCGATCATCTCGTCCAGGTGGTACAGCAGCGGGCCCGCCATCTTGTGCGCCGGGTCGCCGAGGATTTCGTACTCGCCGGCAGCGTTGCGCGCCGACCAGTGTTCGGCCAGGAAAGCCGCCCGCTCGTTTGACAAGCGTGGATTGGTCTTCTGCAGGCGCCCCGCTACCTCGTCCAGGCTGGCGTAGCCGCGCATCACCGGCGGCGAGCGCAGTTCCTCCAGCCACTTCGCCATGCGCTTCGGGGACTGCTCGGGTTTCGCGCCCATCAGCCCGATGCCTTCCAGGTTGATGAGCTTTGCCACCCGCTCCGGCCGCACGCCGGCGTACAGGCTGGCGATGTTGCCGCCCATGCTGTGCCCCAGCAGGTTGACGGGCGCGTCCGGCGAATAATGGTCGAGCAGGACATCGAGGTCGGCCACGTAGTCCGGGAACCAGTAGGTATCCGAGCGGGTCCGCTCGGTCAGTCCGAAGCCGCGCCAGTCGTGGGCGATCACGTGCCAGTCGCCTTCCAGGCAATCGACAATGAACTGGAACGAGGCCGACATGTCCATCCAGCCGTGCATCATGAAGAGCTTGGGCGCGCCTTCGCGGCCCCAGTGGCGCACATGGGTGCGCAGGCCACGCACGGTCAGGAATTCGGATCGGGACGGTTTCATAAGGGCTCGACAGGAAAACGGAAATGCGAACAGAAATGCGGACGGAAAGTGGACAGGACCACGCAAAAAAGTACGACCGTTCGCAACGTATGACCGATTATATGCCGCCGGTTGAATTCCTGCCCGCCGCCCCCATTTGCCGCTAATCGGCAAAGTGCCGGCGACGTGCAACGGAGGCGGACGCGAGGGCGTAAAATAGCGATATTCCAACCCCTCCCGCGAGCACATCCATGGCAATTTACCAGTTGGGCGAGCATGCGCCCGAGATCGATGCGTCGGCCTTCGTTGCCGATTCGGCCAACCTGATCGGCAAGGTAACCCTCGAGGCGAATGCCTCGGTCTGGTTCGGCGTCACGATTCGCGGCGACAACGAACGCATCACCATCGGGGCAAACAGCAACGTGCAGGAAGGCACGGTCATGCACACCGACATGGGCTACCCGCTCGTGATCGGCCAAAACGTGACCGTCGGCCACCAGGCCATGCTGCACGGCTGCACGGTGGGCGACGGTTCGCTCATCGGCATCCAGGCCGTGATCCTGAACGGCGCGAAGATCGGCAAGGGTTGCCTGGTCGGTGCCGGTGCCCTGGTTACCGAAGGCAAGGAGTTTCCGGATAACTCGCTGATATTGGGTTCGCCCGCGAAAGTGGTGCGGACGCTCACGGAAGAAGACCTGCTGCGCCTGCAAGGCAGCGCCGCCAGTTACGTGGCGCGCGGCCAGTTGTTCAAGGCGCAGCTCAAGCACATCGGATAGACAATGACGACAGTAGAAACCAAGGACACCCTGCAGAAATTCATCTTCGACAACGCCGCCGTGCGCGGCGAGCTGGTCGAGATTTCCGACACCTGGCGCGAGATCCAGGCCCGCCACGGCTACCCGAAAGCCGTGCGCTCGATGCTGGGCGAAATGGTGGCCGCCGCCGCCCTGCTGTCGGCCAACCTGAAGTTCAACGGCTCGATCGTGATGCAGATCCACGGCGACGGTCCGGTGCGCCTGATGGTGGTCGAATGCGACGCCGACCTGCGCATCCGCGCCACGGCCAAGCTGGCCCCGGACGCCGAGGTGGCCGACGACGCCAGCCTGCGCCAGCTGCTCAACGCGACCGGCCACGGCCGCTTCGTGATCACGCTCGATCCGCTCGATAAAGTGCCAGGCCAGCAGCCCTACCAGGGCATCGTGCCGCTCGACGGCGAAAGCATGGCGACCGTCATCGAAAACTACATGCTGCGTTCCGAGCAGATGGATACGCGCCTGTGGCTGGCGGCCGACGACAAGGTCTCGCGCGGCCTGCTGCTGCAAAAGCTGCCGCGCCACAGCGGCAAGGACGACCAGACGGCCCAGGCTTCCGAAGAGGAAGACCTGGAAACCTGGAACCGCGCCGTCATGCTCGGCAGCACGCTGAAGCAGGAAGAGCTGCTCAGCACCGTCATCGAAACCCTGCTGACCCGCCTGTTCTGGGAAGAGACGATCCGCGTGTTCGATCCCCAGCACCCGCAGTTCCACTGCAGCTGCACCCGCGAGAAGGTCGGCAACATGCTCAAGATGCTGGGGCAGCCGGAAGTCGAGGCGGCCCTGGCCGACCTGGGCGAACTGGGCATCAACTGCGACTTCTGCGGCAAGCACTACGCCTTCGACAAGGTCGATTGCGCGCAGCTGTTCGCCACCGCCACCACGGCCGACGC
>JBBWZO010000344.1:0-14503 GCA_039649125.1 Massilia sp.
CAAACAGAACCGGATGCGACGCAAGGCGGCGAGTGCGCCGCAGTGCGAGCACTGCAAGCAGGAGCCAACGCAGCAGCGCGCCGGTTATGGCAGCCAAAAACACATTTATTTATGGGCGAGTACTTAGAACCACAGCACAGCCGCGTCGCCCGACTATTCGCGAACTGCTCAGCCCTTCGCCGCCGACAGCATGCGCTCGACGTAGCGCGCAATCAGGTCGATCTCGAGGTTGACCCTGGCGCCCGCATGCAGGTGCTTGAGCGTGGTGACTTCGATCGTGTGCGGGATCAGGTTGATCGAGAAGCGGCACACCTTCGCACCGTCGACCACCAGGTCTTCGACGCGGTTGACGGTCAGCGACACGCCGTTCACCACCACCGAGCCCTTGTAGGCCAGGAACTTCGCCAGCTCGTGCGGTGCGTCGATGACCAGTTCGCGCGATTCGCCCACCGCTTCGAAACTGTGCACCTGGCCCAGGCCGTCGACGTGGCCCGACACCAGGTGCCCGCCCAGGCGCTCGGCCAGGGTCAGCGCCTTTTCCAGGTTGACTTCGCCGGGCGCATCCAGGCCCACGGTCTTGCTCAGGCTCTCGCGCGAGACGTCCACCGCGAACGCGGTGTCGGTCTTGGCGACCACGGTCATGCAGGCGCCGTTGATGGCGATCGAGTCGCCCAGCACGACGTCGGCCAGCGGCAGGCCGCCGGCGTCGATCTCGAGGCGCACGCCGGCGTCCTCGCTGCCCGCCAGCGGCGAGACCGAGTTGATGGTGCCGACAGCGGCGACGATTCCAGTAAACATACGGCTTATTCCTTCGTTGGGTTTTCAGTTCTGTTTTCAGTAGTGCCCTCAGCCGCGCGTTCAGCTGCAATGAACCGGGCGAGGATGCGCAGGTCGCTGCCGACCTGGGTCACGCCGTGGAAGCGCAGTGCATACTTGTCGGCCAGGCGCGCCGGCGCCGGCAGCGCGAACATGCCCTGACCCGCGCCGACCAGGCTCGGGGCCAGGTAGACCAGCAGTTCGTCGACGCAGCCTTCGCGCACCAGCGAGGCGTTCAGCTTCGCGCCCGCCTCCACGTGCACCTCGTTGATCTCGCGCCGGCCCAGTTCCAGCATCAGGGCCGGCAGGTCGACCTTGCCGCCGGCATTCGGCAGCAGGATCACCTCGTGGCCGGCGGCGCGCAGCCGGGCTAGCTTGTCCGGGTCGGGTGCGGCCGCCACGATCCAGCAGGGTTCGCCCTGCAGGATGCGCGCGCCGAGGTCGATCTCGAGCCGGCTGTCGACGATCACGCGGCGCGGATGGCGCGCTGTAGCGCTCCCCATATCCACCCCGCGTACGGTCAGTTGGGGGTCGTCCGCCGTCACGGTACCGATGCCGGTCAGGATGACGCAGGCGCGGGCGCGCCAGGCGTGGCCGTCGGCGCGCGCCTCCGGTCCCGTAATCCACTGGCTCTCGCCGTTGTCCAGCGCCGTCATGCCGTCCAGGCTGGCGGCCGTCTTCAGGCGCACCCAGGGACGTCCGCGCCGCATGCGCGAAAAGAAACCGATGTTCAGCTCATGCGCCGCGTCGGCCAGCACGCCGGATGCGACGGCGATCCCGGCGGCCCGCAGCTGCGCCATGCCGCGCCCGGCGACCAGCGGATTCGGGTCTTCCATGGCCGCGACCACCCGTCCCAGCCCCGCTTCGACCAGGGCCTTCGAACACGGCGGCGTGCGGCCGTAGTGGCTGCAGGGCTCCAGGGTGACATAGGCGGTCGCGCCGCGCACGTCGTTGCCGCGGGCGGCCGCATCGCGCAAGGCCTGGACCTCGGCGTGGGCCTGGCCGGCCGGCTGGGTGTAGCCGGCCCCGATCACCTCGCCGTCGCGCACGATCACGCAGCCGATGCGCGGGTTCGGCGCGGTGATGTACATGCCTTTCGCTGCCCATTCCAGGGCCAGGGCCATGCCTTCGGTATCGGTGTTAATCTGCAAAATTCTTTTCTTGTCCGTTCAGGGCGGCGCCGCGGCGCCGTCGCAGTTGTCGTCGCGCGCCGGGTTGCACATGCGCGCCCGGCCCAGCATGTTGATTTTAATACGGCGGATCGCGCCGCCGTGGAACAGCGACAGCGTGCCCAGCCGCGCGGCGGCATTGCTGGTGTCGCTGCAACTGCGCCCGGCGCCATTGTAGGCGATGTAATACGGCGGCGCTGGACCCGTGAAGGCAAAGTCGAAACGCATGCCCTGCGCCAGCGGCCCGTGCACGGCGATGATGTCGTCGCCGGGGCCGGCCACGCCATCCTCGTCGCGGTCGGCAAACACGGTCCAGCCCTGGGCCCAGTCGGCGCCGGCGGGGTCGCGCGGGACCAGCTTGATGCGCTCGTTGCGGGCGATCGCCTGGGCGCGTGCCAGCCCGATCGCCGCGAACAGGTCGACGCTCCCGCTGCGCAGCTGCTGGGCACGCAGCAAGTTGCCCAGGTCCGGCAGCGCGGCCGCCAGCAGGATGCCGGCAATCGCCGTCCCCACCAGCAGTTCGGCCAGCGTGAAGCCGCTGCGCTTCGCCTGCCCCCTCATGGCCAGCAGCGGGCCCCGCCGCCGCTCGCCCCCTGCTCGCCCGTGCTCGAGAGCGTGAGCGTGCCGCATTCCGGATCGCTGTGGCGCGCGTCGACCATGGCGGTGCCGGGACGGGCCCGGACCTGCACGCAGTCGCGCAGCACGCTGCCCGGGCAGGCCTGGGCATCGAGTTCGTAGGCGCTGTCGGGCGCGCGGCTGCCCGACCACCAGGGCAGACCGTCCACCGGCTCGGCGCTCGAAAACGCGACATAGCTGTGGTGGACGGCGCGGTGGTATTCCTGCTGCTGCATGGCGCTGACCAGCGCCACCTGTCCCTCCATCCTGCGCGCCTTCGCCATGTAGTCCGTATAGCCGGGCCAGGCCACCGCGGCCAGCACCGACAGGACGACGAGCACAAGCATGATTTCGATCAGGGTAAAGCCGGAGCGGCGGGTCATGGATTCTCCTCGTAACAAGGTCAAAATGCAGGGTCAGGATGCGGCCCGGTGCAGCGCGGGCCAGTTGGGGATGTCGCGCCAGCCGAGGCGGCGGCCGGCCGTGGCGGGCGTGACGGGCGTGCTGCCGGAGGCGCGCACGTAGTAGCCCTGCAGGACGACGATGGTGGCCGGGTCGGCGCCGAAGCCGATTGCGGTGATGCGATAGCGCGGCGGCGCACCCGGCGACGGCAGCAGTTCGATCAGGTAGCGCGGCAGGCGCGCCGGCAACTGGCCGGCACCAAGCGGCATGCTGCGGCCGCTGAAGCGCCCATACTCGACGGTGCGCTCTCCGGCCAGGTCGACCGCCTGCCAGGCCGGAATGCCCGGCGGCGGCGTGAAGCGGCACAGCCCGGTGCGCTCGGCGCCGTCCGCGCAGCGCTCGGCGAAGGCGCCGGCGCCGGCGGCGGCAAAGATCGCGGTGCGCGGCGAAGCGGGACCGGCTGCGCCCTCGATATCGCGTTCGCCGTCGCGCAGCGCCGCTTCGGCCGCCGCGCGCGCGACATGGCGGTCGCGTTCGGCTGCGGCCGACTTCGCGGCCGACAGCGCGGCGCGCACGCTGGAGACCGACATCATCAGCACGGCAAGCATCAGGAACAGGACGGTGACCAGGGCCGCGCCCCGCTGGCGACGCGATGGAAAGGCGCGCATGCCTACTCCTGCGCCCTGCCGACCGCGAACACGGCCGACAATATGCGGCGCGACGGCGCGCGCCTGCGGCCGTCGAGGACCGCCGCCGACAGCCGGGTGCCCGGGTCGCCGCCGGCGTGCACGCTGCCGTAGGCGGGGCCGAACAGCTCCCAGGCCGGCGGCTGCACGGATGCGGGCGATGGCCGCTCGCCATGGAGCAGCAGCGCCACCCTGACGCTGACGACGCGCTTCCACCAGGTGTGCGTATTCGGGTTGCCGGGCGGGAGGGCAGTATCGAGGGCCGCGATGGCGCCGGCATTCACATAGCGGTTCGGCACGCCGTCGGCCGGCGTATCGGTATCGAGCCCGTACAGCACCTGGAAACCGTCGACGCCCTTGACGATGGCATCCGCGCTCCAGTTGCCGGTGCCGCGGTACTTGCAGCGCAGTTCCGGCTCGCCGTCGGCGTTGCGTGCGACGTAGAAGATGCTCCAGCCCTCTTCCGTCCCATGCACGGAAAAACCTGCGCAGTCGAGCACGCTGCCGTCGCCATCCGGGGCCGGGCCGGCACCGGCATAGCGCACGGCCAGCACGTCGCTGCCGTTGACCGCGTCCGGCAGCGGATTGGCGATGGCCTGGCTGGTCTTGACGAGCGTGCGGCTGTCGAGCCCTGCAAGCGCTGCCGGCGCGGCCGGATCGGGCGCGGCCGGCCCGAGGCCTTCCCAGTCGACGAAGGCGCCCTGCCCCACGGCGCGGCCGATCAGCGCCAGCGCGTAACGCCCGCCGTCGTCGATGTCGACGGCATCGGCGTGCGCGAGATGGGCGGTGTTGGCGCCCACCAGCAGGCTGGAGGCCGCCAGCAGCACGCCCAGGCCGAGCGCGAGCGCGACGAGCAGCTCGACCAGGGTCATGCCACGCATGCGCGGGGCTGGCGGGATAGTCCCCCGCCTCATCCCGGCACCGCCATCACGACGAAGGGGGTGGCCTCGGCCTCCACATTGCCGCCGGCGCGCCGGCGCCAGCCGATCTTGACGACGACCGGGGCGTTGCCGGCGCCGCTGCAGGCCCAAGCAGGCACCGTGCCTGCGGCGGCGTCGCGGCAGACGACGATGCGCCCGCCCGGGAAAGCCTCGAACAGGGTGCGCCCGGTCTCGTGGAGGTCGAACCGGGCCAGCTGCGCCGGATCGCACGCGGCCGTGCCGAAGCATTGCACGGGCGGAGGCGCCGGCGCGGCGAGCGCGGCGTCGTAGTCGAGCTGGAGGTAGGGATTGGCGGCGTCGGGCAGCGCCATCTGCGCCGGGTTGACGCGCATGCGCGCGGCCAGCGAGCTTGCCAGCGCCACGGCATCCGATTCGAGCGCGGCCTGCTGGCGCAGCCGCGCGCTCGTTGCCTGCGTGCCGGCGGCGCCGATCACGCCGACGGCAAGCACGAACATGGCAACCAGCACCTCAACGAGCGTAAAGCCGCCGGATGGATATCGCCGACACCGCCGCACGGGACACCTCCACAGTTCAGGCGCGGGGATTCGCGCGAGCTGCGAAGTTATCAGCGCACCCGGGCGCGCGCCTGCGGTGGCTCAACCGTGCGCGGGTCCGCAGGCGAACTTGCCTGCGAGGTTTTACCGTGGGGAAGTACTACCGGGATTATTTGCGCGAATGGCCGACTTCGGCCAGCGCCTGCTGGAACTCGGCCAGGTCCTTGAAGTCTTTATAGACGGAAGCAAAGCGGATGTAGGCGATCTCGTCCAGGCGCTTGAGCTCCTGCATGACCAGTTCGCCGACATAGCCGGTATCGACTTCGCGCCGGCCGCTGGTGAGCAGTTTTTCCTCGATGGACGCGACGGCGGCGTCGATCGCCTCGGCCGAGACCGGGCGCTTGCGCAATGCCAGCATCAGGCTGCCGCGCAGCTTGCTGGAGGCGAATTCGGTGCGGCTGCCGTTCTTCTTGACGATGATCGGCATCGACAGTTCGATGCGTTCGTAGGTCGTAAAACGCTTGTCGCATTTGCCGCAGCGACGCCGGCGCCGGATGGCGTCGCCCTCCTCCGATACGCGGGTATCGAGGACCTGGGTGTCTTCATGCTGGCAGAATGGACATTTCATGGCGTAATAATAAAGGAGAAAAGGAACGACATCCCGACCTATCGGGCTGCCGTTCCTTTTCGGTCTTGCTATTCTTGCTTTTACTGCTGCTTCAAACGACGGTGTGCTATCGCCTGCTTACGCTGCGTAGACCGGATACTTGTCGGTCAGCACCTTGACTTCGGCCTTCACGCGCTCGATGGTGGCGGCGTCATGCGGGTTGTCCAGCACGTCGGCGATCAGGTGGCCGACCTTGGTGGCGTCCTCTTCCTTGAAGCCACGGGTCGTGAACGCCGGGCTGCCCAGGCGGATGCCCGAGGTGACGAAGGGCTTCTGCGGGTCGTTCGGGATGCCGTTCTTGTTGCAGGTCATGTGCGCCTGGCCGAGGATGGCTTCGGCTTCCTTGCCGGTCAGGCCTTTCGAACGCAGGTCGACCAGCATCACGTGGGCTTCGGTACGGCCCGACACGATGCGCAGGCCGCGCGCGATCAGCGCATCGGCCAGGGCCTTGGCGTTCTTCACGACCTGTTTCTGGTATTCCTTGAACTCCGGCGACAGCGCTTCCTTGAAGGCCACGGCCTTGCCGGCGATGACGTGCATCAGCGGGCCGCCCTGGATGCCCGGGAAGATCGCCGAGTTGATCTGCTTCTCGTACTCAGCCTTCATCAGGATGATGCCGCCGCGCGGACCGCGCAGCGATTTGTGGGTGGTCGAGGTGACGAAGTCGGCGTAAGGGACCGGGTTCGGGTATTCGCCGGCGGCGATCAGGCCGGCGTAGTGCGCCATGTCGACCATGAAGTAGGCGCCGACTTCCTTGGCCACGCGGGCGAAGCGCTCGAAATCGATGCGCAGCGCGAAGGCCGAAGCGCCGGCGATGATCATCTTCGGCTTGTGCTCGCGCGCCAGGCGCTCCATTTGTTCGTAATCGATGTCTTCTTCCGGGGTCAAGCCGTACGAAATGACGTTGAACCATTTGCCCGACATGTTCAGCGCCATGCCGTGGGTCAGGTGGCCGCCTTCGGCCAGCGACATGCCCATGATGGTGTCGCCGGGCTTCAGCATGGCGAAGAACACGCCCTGGTTTGCCTGCGAACCGGAGTTGGCCTGCACGTTCGCCGCTTCCGCGCCGAACAGCTGCTTGACGCGGTCGATCGCCAGTTGCTCGGCAACGTCGACGTATTCGCAGCCGCCGTAGTAGCGCTTGCCCGGATAGCCTTCGGCGTATTTATTGGTCAGCTGCGAGCCCTGGGCTTCCATCACTGCCGGCGAGGTGTAGTTCTCGGACGCGATCAGCTCGATGTGATCTTGCTGACGGATGTTTTCCTTCTGAATGGCGTCCCACAATTCCGGGTCAACCTTGGCCAGCGTGTGATCTTTTGCAAACATGAACAAACTCCAATCGATAAGAAACCAGGCAACGGCAGTGTCGGATCGGCAACGGCCAGGAAGCAGCCCGCCGCGCCGCAATAAATGCACGCGTACCATTGTCGGCTGCCCAGGCGAACGGCGGATGGCATCTCACGTTCCCCGGTGGGACTCCACCTTTCCCGCATCGCTTGCGGTATCGCCCGCAATACGGTTTTTTCGCCAGTTACGTGAGATATATAAATGGACTCGCGATTGTATGTGAACTGCCCGCTGAGAGCAAGGAAAGCCCTGCCAGGCTGGCAACTGCCCGGACGGGGCCGGCGATGTGGTCATTTCGGCTACAATCATGGAGCTTCTGCCAACCGAGGAACTCCACCATGATCGTTTTCATTACCGGCGCGTCCGCCGGCTTCGGCGCCGAAATGGCGCGCACCTTCGTACGCAACGGGCACCAGGTCGTCATGGCCGCACGCCGCAAGGAACGCCTCGCCGCGCTGGCGGCCGAACTCGGCGATCTGGCGCTGCCAGTCGAGATGGACGTGACGAGCAAGGCGTCGATCGAGGAAGCGCTGGCGCTGTTGCCGCAATCCTGGCGCCAGATCGACGTCCTCATCAACAACGCCGGACTCGCGCTGGGCACGGCCCCCGCGCACGAAGCACCGCTCGAAGACTGGGAAACCATGATCGCGACCAACTGCCAGGGCCTGGTCACGATGACGCGCGCCCTGCTGCCGGCGATGGTCGCGCGCGGCAGCGGACTGGTCATCAACCTCGGCTCGGTGGCGGGCCACTACCCCTACCCCGGCGGCAACGTCTACGGCGCAACGAAAGCCTTCGTGGAGCAATTTACGCTGAACCTGCGCGCCGACCTGGTCGGCACCGGCGTGCGCGCCACCAACCTGGCGCCCGGCCTGTGCGGGGGCACCGAGTTCTCGAACGTGCGCTTCAAGGGCAACGACGAGGCGGCGGCGAAGGTCTACGAAGGCACCACTCCGCTGACCGCGAAGGACATCGCGGAAACGGCCTACTGGATCGCGACCCTGCCGCCGCACGTGAACGTCAACAGCATCGAGCTGATGCCGACCTGCCAGGGGTTCTCGCCGTTCAATATCAAGCGCGTGTGATCGGGATTTCGTAGGGTGGACGGGTTTCCCGCCCACGCGTTCAGCCACAATGTGCACCGGGTTCAAATCGGACTTATATTGCAGGGCAAACAATCTTGACGCTGATTGTTTGACCCTTCTGGTCTCCAGGCAGAGCTAGCTCCTGTTGAACGCGTGGACGGCAGAGCCGTCCACCTACGGGTCGAGCACGTCGCACCGGGTGCATTTCGAGCCCTTCCACACCGTGCGCCCCGCCTTCGATAATTGTGAGAAAGTGTTACAGTTATTGTCCTGACACAGTTGTGTCTCGTCTACTACGCCGCATGTGACACACAGAAGACGGGCATCGGCCGCCTGCCCCGGCCAGGTGTTCGCTGGCGTACATCTGCGCGAATAGCGTAAAATGTTTCCAATTATCATTTATGGCAAAGTGACATGCCTTCCGTTTTCACCTGGGCAGTACGGGTCTACTACGAAGACACGGATGCCGGCGGTATCGTGTACTACGCGAATTACCTGAAATTCTTCGAGCGCGCGCGCACCGAATGGCTGCGCGCCATCGGCGTTGGGCAACAGGAGCTGATCGAGCGCGAAGGCGCCGCCTTTGTCGTGCGCAGCGCGACGGTCGATTACCACGCGCCGGCCCGCCTCGACGACGAATTGACCCTCACCCTGTCCATCGAAAAACTCGGCCGCGCCTCGGTGCAATTCGTCCAGCAAGCGCTCTGCGGCGACCGCCTGCTGGCCGCGGCAAGCGTCAAAGTCGGCTGTGTCGACATTGCCACCTTACGCCCGCGCTCGCTGCCCGAGGACGTCGCTGCTAAAATGCGTCCCGCTTGATCCATCCAACAATATTGCTCATTTGCTGCTTACCCGATGACACCGACTCACGACGACCTTTCCTTCCTCGCCCTCATCAGCAACGCGCACATCCTCGTGCAGCTCATCATGCTGTTGCTGCTCGTGCTGTCGGTAGTCAGCTGGTCCTATATCTTCCGTAAAGTGTTCGCGATCCGCGCCGCGCGGCGGCTGACCGAGCAGTTCGAACGCAGCTTCTGGGCCGGCGGCAACCTGCATACCCTGCACCAGTCCGCCTCCGCCCAGCGCGAGCAAAGCGGCCCGCTGGCCCGCATCTTCGAGGCCGGCATGGGCGAATTCATCAAGGGCAAGCAGGCTTCGCGCGACGCCCTCGACATGGGCGCGGTCCTCGACGGCTCGCGCCGCGCCATGCGCGCCGCCTTCCAGCGCGAACTCGACGGCCTGGACCTGCATCTGAACTTCCTGGCCTCGGTCGGTTCGGTGTCGCCGTATATCGGCCTGCTCGGCACCGTGTGGGGCATCATGAACGCCTTCCGCGGCCTGGCCAGCGTGCAGCAGGCCACCCTGGCGGTGGTGGCGCCCGGCATCGCCGAAGCGCTGATCGCGACCGCCATCGGCCTGTTCGCCGCGATCCCGGCAGTGGTGGCCTACAACCGCTTCACGCACGACATCGACCGCCTGGCGACCCGCTTCGAAAGCTTCGTCGAGGAATTTTCGAACATCCTGCAACGCCAGTCGCGCTGATCCGGGAGAACGAGATGGCTTTTTCCAGCAGCATGCGGGGCGGACGCCGCAACAAATTCAAATCCGAAATCAACGTCGTGCCCTACATCGACGTGATGCTGGTGCTGCTCATCATTTTCATGGCGGTTCCGGCGAACCAGACGCCGAACGTGGTCAACCTGCCGCGCGCCGAAAAATCGGCGCTGCCGCCGGATACCTACATCCACATCACCGTCAAGCCCGACGCCACGCTGTCCATCGGCGTCAGCGGCAAGGAAACGATCGCCGCCGAGGCGATGCCTGACCGCGCCGCCCTGCTCGCCCGCCTGCGCCAGCTGCATGCGGACAATCCCGACTATCCGGTCATGATCGCGGGCGACCGCGACAGCAAGTACGCGGAAGTCATCGAGCTGATTTCCGAGTCGAAAAAGTTGGGCATCAACCGCGTCGGCCTGGCCACGCAGTGAAGCAATGTCCGCAATGAAGCCCGCCACCAACGGCAGCCCCTACACGGTGCCGCCAGAACCGAACCGCGTGCCGGCCATCCTGCTGGCACTGGCGGTGCACGCCGCGCTGCTCGCCTTCCTCTGGATCGGCGTCAGCTGGCAGAACACCGAACCGGTATCGGTCGAGGCCGAGGTATGGGACATGAAGGTCGAGTCCGCCGCGACACCACCCCCGCCACCGCCGCCGCAGGAGGTGGTCGAGCCCGAGCCGCGTCCGGAGCCGACGCCGGTCCCGCCGCCGCCCGCGCCGAAGGTCGCCGAACCCGAGCCGGTGAAGCCGGCCCCGCCCGACATCAACCTCGAGCGCGAGAAGAAGCTCGCCGAACAGAAGAAGCAGCGCGAGTTCGAACAGAAGAAGCAGCGCGAGCTCGAACAGGAGAAAGAGCGCGAACTGGCCGAGCTGAAGAAGAAAGAACTCGAAAAGAAAGAGCTCGAGAAGAAGCTGGCCGAGAAGAAGGAGCTCGAGAAGAAGGCCGAGGAAAAGAAACTCGCCGACGCGAAGGCTGCGGCCGAGAAGAAGAAGCTCGCCGCCGAAAAGGCCGCGAAAGCGAAGGCCGAGGCCGCCGAACAGGCCAAGCTCGACAAGCTGCGCGAGGACGAGCTCAAGCGCATGATGGGCGCCGCCGGCGGCTCCGGCAGTGCGCAGAAATCGACCGCGCCGAAGGTCGATGCCGGCTACCAGGCGGCGATCGCGGCCAAAGTACGCAGCAACACTAGCTTTACCGGCAACACGGATGTGCCGGGCAATCCGAAAGCCGTGTTCAAGGTCGAGCAACTGCCGACGGGCGAGATCCTGTCGGTCCGCCTCACGAAGAGCAGCGGCGTGCCGCAGTTCGACGATGCGGTGGAACGAGGCATTAACAAATCGTCACCACTTCCAAAGAAGAAAGATGGTACGGTGGAGCGCACCATCGTGGTCAATTTCTCCATGAAAGACCTGGACTGATCGCACTGAACAATCTTTGCCGAGAAAACGCATGAAAAAACTGCATACCTTTTTATTTAGCGCGACCCTCCTGATCGGGTCGGCTGCCAACGCCCAGCTACAGGTGGAAATCGCCGGCGTCGGCAGCAACCAGATTCCGGTGGCCGTGGCCGCCTTCGCGGACGAAGGCATCGCCCCGGCCGATATCTCGGACATCGTCCGTGCCGACCTCGAGCGCAGCGGCGTCTTCAAGGTCATCGACGCCGGCCAGGTCATCAGCGACAGCGCCAGCATCGACCCGAGTGCCTGGAAGGCGCGCGGCGCCGACGCGCTGGTGGTCGGCAGCGTCCAGCGCCAGCCGGACGGCCGCTTCGCCGTGCGCTACAAGCTCTACGACACGGTGAAAGGCAGCCAGCTGTCGCAGCTGGGCGGCGAAGTGCAGCCGAGGTACACCCGCCTGCAGGCGCACCGCATCGCCGACGACGTCTACGAAAAGCTGACCGGCGTACGCGGCATCTTCTCGACCCGCATCGCCTACGTGAAGGAAAACCGCGCCGCGCGCCAGTACTCGCTGGCGGTGGCCGACGCCGACGGCGAGAACGAGATCGTTGCCGTCAGCGGCCGCGAACCGATCATCTCCCCGTCCTGGTCGCCGGACGGCGGCAAGGTCGCCTACGTTTCCTTCGAGCAGCGCAAGCCGGTCATCTACATGCAGGACCTGGTCTCGGGCAAGCGCCGCGTGATCGCCAACGAAAAGGGCAGCAACTCGGCGCCGTCGTGGTCGCCGGACGGCAGCAAGCTGGCGATCGCCCTGTCGAAGTCCGGCAGCTACCAGGTGTACGTGGTCAATGCCGACGGTTCCGGCCTGCGCCGCCTGTCGAATTCCAATGGCATCGATACCGAACCGCAGTTCTCGGCCGATGGCCAGAGCATCTATTTCACCAGCGACCGCAGCGGCGGCCCGCAGATCTACAAGATGAGTGTCGCCGGCGGCAACGCCACCCGTGTGACTTTCAACGGCAATTACAACATCAGCCCGCGCGTATCTCCAGATGGCAAGACCCTGGCCTGGATTTCGCAGCGCGACGGCGGTTTCTCCCTTTATGCGAAAGACCTGGCCAGCGGCCAGGAGCTGCGCCTGGCCGATGGGGCCTCCGAACCGAGTTTTTCGCCGAACGGCAAGTACATCATGTACGCGATGAAAGGCGGCGGGCGTGTCTCGCTGGCCGTGGTATCGGTGGATGGACGGGTCAAGCAGCGCTTGAGCACGAAAGCGGGAAACATTCGGGAGCCCAGCTGGGGTCCCTT
This sequence comes from Massilia sp., assembly GCA_039649125.1. Classification (GTDB taxonomy): domain Bacteria; phylum Pseudomonadota; class Gammaproteobacteria; order Burkholderiales; family Burkholderiaceae_D; genus Telluria. The sequence continues at coordinate 12,483 of JBBWZO010000344.1, forward strand.
CATGAAGTAAAGAAGTAAATCACTAACCAAGACCAGGAGAAAAAACCCATGCGCAACGTTAAGAGTGTAAGTTTCATCATCGCCACCGCTGCCCTGCTCGCAGCATGCAAGACCCCAGTGCCAGTCACCCCGCCGCCAGTCGTCGAGAAGACCCCTGAAGCGCCGGTCGCCTCCGACACCCGCGACATCCGTCCGGTCGAAACCGCAACCGTCGACCCGCTGAACGACCCGAAGGGCGTGCTGGCCAACCGCAGCGTGTACTTCGACTTCGACAGCTACGTCGTGCGTGAAGACGGCAAGCCGGTCGTCGCCAACCACTCGCAGTACCTGAACCAGAACAAGGGCCGCAAGATCCTGATCCAGGGTAACACCGACGATCGCGGCGGCACCGAGTACAACCTGGCCCTGGGCCAGAAGCGCGCCGAAGCCGTGCGCCGCTCGATGGCAGCCCTGGGCGTGACCGAGACCCAGATGGAAGCCGTCTCGCTGGGCGAAGAAAAGCCGAAGGCAACCGGCTCGGGCGAAGCGGCCTGGGCTGAAAATCGCCGTGCGGACATCGTCTACCAGTAATCGTCGGATTAGCGCTTAAGATAGCGTTAATTGACAGCGGGGCGGTAGCAGTGCAGACTGCTACCGCCCCGTTTTTCAATTGGAACACCGGTTTAGAAAGAGTACGACATGATCAAACTGTCCCCGTCCCGCCTCGCCCCGCTGCTGCTGGCACTGGTGTTGCCGCTGCAGGCGTCTGCCGGCCTGCTGGACGACAACGAGGCGCGCCGCGCTATCCTCGACCTGCGCACCAAGATCGACAACATCACGCGCGACCTGAACGCCCGCATCGAGACCAAATCGGACAAGACCGCCACGCTCGACATGCTGAACCAGCAGGAGCAGACGCTGGCCGAGATCGCGAAGCTGCGCGGACAGATCGAAGTGCTGGCCAATGAAGTGGCGAAGGCGCAGAACAGCCAGCGCACCCTGTACGCCGACCTGGACGCCCGCATCAAGAAGCTCGAGCCGCGCCAGGAAACCATCGACGGCGAAACCGCCGAGGTGCTGCCGTCCGAAAAGCAGGCCTACGAGAGCGCGATGGAAATCTTCAAGACCGGCGACTACAAGCGTGCGGCGACCGCCCTGCAGGACTTCGTCAAGCGTTATCCGGACTCGGCCTATGCCTCGAACGCCCAGTACTGGCTCGGCAACGCCTATTACGCCCAGCGCGACTACAAGAACGCGATCGCCGCTCAGGAAGTCGTGACCACGACCTACGCCAGCAGCTCCAAGGCGCCGGACGCGATGCTCAACATCGCCACCAGCTATGCCGAACTGAAGGACAAGGTGAAGGCCAGGAAGACCCTGCAGACGCTGGTATCGAAATTCCCCGGCACCCAGGCCGCCCAGTCGGCGAAAGACCGCCTGGCCGTCCTGAAGTAAGGCCACACGGCAACTTTTAGCGCTGCGCGTTTGACAGCGCGGCGGCAGCGCCCTATAATCTTGCTTCTTTCGGGTCGTTAGCTCAGCTGGTAGAGCAGCGGACTTTTAATCCGTTGGTCGCAGGTTCGAATCCCGCACGGCCTACCACGAATATCCAGGAAGCCCACGAATTCACGTTCGTGGGCTTTTTGCTTTGCCGCCCCTCTCTGCTCGCCTGAAAAACTGCCGGTCGTTGCCGGTCCGCAGCCTCAACAGAATTTTCCTGGCCAGGCTGGCCCAAATCGCGCCCGGCGTGCAAAGAACGGCGCGCTTTGACAGGCTCAGCAATTACGCTGAATGGTTCCGGAACTTGCCGCAGCTGTGTCGGGTATCGGCGGATGGCGGCGGTTTCCAGTTGCCACTGAGCATCAGGCTATGCCCGGGAATAGCGGGCAAGATCAAATGCGGCAGCCCCTCATAGCAGCGCCCCCAGCATCCGGCGCGCGCTTTCAAGCTCCGGCAGCAAACTGCCAAGCACATTCTCCAGGGTTCGCCGCCTGGTCGACGCCACGATGCTCATCGAGGCGACAACCTGTCCACTCGCATCC
>JBBWZO010000349.1:0-15213 GCA_039649125.1 Massilia sp.
GTCAAGGCGCTCTGCGTTTCGAGCGCGCGCGTGAGCTCCGCGGTGCGAGCCTTTACGTGGGCTTCCAGCGTGTCGTTGAAGCGGCGCAGGGCCTGTTGCGCCCGCTGCTCCGCCTCGATCAGGGACGCGAGCCGCGCGCGCTCCTCGCCCAGCTGCCAGTTCGACAGCCGCAGCGCCGTTTCCGCCCGCGCGCGCGCCGTCACGTCCAGCACCAGCACGAAGATGCCGTCGACTTCGCCGGCGGGGTTGCGCACTGGCTGGTAGATGAAGTCCACGACACGATCCTCGGGGGGCCGGCCGTCACCCGACTCGAGCCGGAGGTCGACGGAGGCGCCGAGAAAGGTCTCGCCGGTGCGGTAGACCTTGTCCAGCAGCTCCACGAAACCCTGCTTCTGGACCTCCGGCAGCGCCTGCAGCAGCGGCTTGCCGGCCACTTCCCGACCGCCTATCAATGCGAGGTAAGCGTCGTTGGCGAACTCGAAGACGTGGGCTGGACCGCGCAACAGCGCGACTCCCGCGGGAGCCTGGCGGAACATCTCGCGCCAGCGCTCCACCTCGGCCTGGCGTTCACGCCGCGCATGCACCACGGAGGTTATGTCGTTGCCCTGGTTGAAGATGCCGCCGATGCTGTGGTCGGCCTGCCGGATCGCCGTCAGGCTGTAGTTCCACCAGGTTTCGCGCCGCTGCCCGCCGCGTACCATGGGCAGCATCTGTTCGTACTGGGCGAGGCCTTCGCCGGTGGTGAATACGTGCTGGAACTGCGGCCCGACGATGGGCCAGATGTCGTCCCAGGCTGCGCGCGCCGGCTTGCCCAGCATCCACGGGTGCTTGTCGGCGGGAATCTCGGACCAGGCGTCGTTGTAGAGGACGAACCACTCGGGCCCCCAGTAGATCGCCGTCGGAAAACTCGAGTTCAGGCACAGGCTGACCGCCATGCGCAGTGCCGGCGGCCAGCCGGCGGGCGCGCCCAGCGGATGGGCGGCCCAGTCGAAGCTGCGCATGCGTTCGCCCATGGCGCCGCCGCCATGGAGGAAGCCGGGCACGGAACTCGATGGGGGGGAGTGGAGAACGCTTGACACGCAGGACCTGTACGGAGTGTAGCCAACCCCGGGCGCGGCCGCAGCGCGCACTTTGGTGGTGCATTCGGGCCGCGTGTGACTTCTCATCCCAATGGATGAGCAGTCTTTGCAAACGCGGGGCATGGCCCTACACTTTGAAACAAGCGCCCTGCGGGATCCAAGACCGCGGAAGGCCTACCCAAAGCAGGGTTAGCGGCTGGAGCTCGGCTATTGCACGCTCCAGGCTGTCCTGCCCTACCTACGTCCCCAGGCCACGCCGGTCCTTTTCGAGGAGTCGAGTCCTTGTCCCGCATCCAGAACTTTCTTGCCATGGCCCTGTTGGGCATCTCGCTTTCGGGCTGTTCCGGCGGTGGTGGCGGCGGCGACGCCGTCGTCGTGGTGCCACCACCGGCACGCGCGAGCCTCCCGCTGGCGCTGATGGCAACGGTTGGCGACGCTGCCACGCGTGCACCGCTCAGCCTTGCCGGCACCGAGAAGGTCACCGTCGCCGTCTACGGCGCGGATGCCGACAAGGTGGTGGACGGTGAGGGCAAGTCGCTCTATAACGCCACCGCCAAGCTGGCCGGCCCGCTGACCTCGTCGGAGGGATTGTTCACGCTGTACCTGAAGCCGCCGACCGGCACGTTCTCGCTCAACCTGCGCGTCGTCGCGAGTGCACCGAACTACGTGACTTCGAGCCAGGACATGGTGCTGACGCAGGCGGACCTGAACGGCGACGGCTCCGTCAAGACGATCGAGGTGCCGATCAACCTGATCAGCCTGGCTCCCAGTGCGCAACCGGAGTCGGTGGTCTCCACCAAGGTGACCGGTACCTTGTCGAGCAGCGGCGCAACCACGGCACCGATAGCGGCGACCACGCCCAGCGCCACCGCCACGACCGTGGTCAACGGCGTGACGACCACCGTCTCGCTCGGCACCGCGAACGCGAGCCTCCCGACGGCCGTTATCGCGTACGCCGACGAGAAGAAGACCATCCCGCTGCCGGCCGGACCGGTTTCGGTGGATGTGGTCTACAACAACAACACCACGAGCGATTCGCTGGCCACGTTCCCCGGCGGCATGATCACGCGGCAGGACCCCGCGGGCCAGGCCCTGAGCTCCCCGGGATCGTTCATCTCCGGCGGCTTCGCCTCCATCGAGGTGAGCACCAAGGCGGCGGACGGCACGGTCACCAAGGCCAAGACCTTCGACAAGCCGATTTCGGTCACCATTTCGCTGCCCAAGGGCACGATCAACCCGGAAACCGGCGCCCCGGTCAAGGCCGGCGAAATCATTCCGATCTGGTCCTACGACACCACCACGGGTGAATGGACCGTCATGAAGATGACGTCGACCGGCGCCATCATCACGGGCCAGCTCGGCGCCCTGCGTGCCGACGACACCTTCCCGGTGACGTTCACCACGGACCACCTTTCCTACTTCAACCTCGACTGGTTTGCATGGCGGGACGGTGTCGCGGGTGGCAGCAAGGTGCCGCAGTGCGACACGGCGCCGATCACCATCAAGGGCGCCGCGGGCCGCCCCCTGTACCTCGAGGCCGTGCTGGCCGGCGGTGGCTGGATGCATCCCTGGAACCTGTATGCCGGCGACCGGGATCCGGCCCAGGACAAGATCACGTATGCGCCCAAGGGCCTGTCGATGATCGTCAACGCGTACTACAACACCAACCGGGCGGATGCCACCAAGCTGGTGGGTTCCGTGGCAGTGGGCGATATCTGCGCGGGTGTCACGCTCGACGTGACGGCCGGCATGGCAAAGGTCGGGAGCATCGCCACCGCGGCGCTGGACGTCCTGGTGCGCGAGGTGTGCTCGTCCGACACCACCAAGGCCTCGCCCGTACCCAGCGATACCATCACGGCCGTCACGCCGGGCCTGCCCGTCGTCACCATGGGCACCAGCGCGTCCGGCGTGGCCACGCTCAAGGGCCTGTACGTCGGCAAGACTTACGCCCTCACCGTGAAGAACCGTGACGAACAGGTCTCCAAGCTCAGTGTCATCGTGCAAGCGGTGAACCCGGCGCGGACAGTCGACTTCTCGGTGTCCTGCAAGACCGTGACCGGCGTGACCGGGGGCTCCAGCAACAACTGATCAAGCCGGCGCGGCGGCGCCGCCGCCGCCGCAGCCCGCGTCCTGCGTTATCCTGCCCCCAGAGGGCAGCACAACAACATGCAGCAGGACATCCTGGTGAACTGGTCGCCGCAGGAAACGCGGGTGGCGATCGTCGAGAACGGCGCGGTGCAGGAATTGCACGTGGAGCGCACGCTCGAACGGGGTCTGGTCGGCAACGTCTACCTCGGCAAGGTGGCCCGCGTGCTGCCCGGCATGCAGTCGGCCTTCATCGACATCGGCCTGGAGCGCGCCGCCTTCCTGCACGTGGCCGACATCTGGGAAGCGCGCCCCCACGACAATTCGAACACCCCGCCGACGCCCATCGAAAAGCTGCTCTACGACGGCCAGGTGCTGACCGTGCAGGTGATCAAGGACCCGATCGGGACCAAGGGCGCGCGCCTGTCGACCCAGATCTCGATCGCCGGCCGCATGCTGGTCTATCTGCCGCAGGACAAGCACATCGGCATCTCGCAGAAGATCGAGAAGGAATCCGACCGCGAACTGCTGCGCACGCGCATGGCGGGCCTGCTCCCGGCCGAGGAAAAGGGCGGCTACATCGTGCGCACCCAGGCCGAGGAAGCGTCGGATGCCGACCTGCTGGCCGATATCGACTACCTGCGTAAAACCTGGGCCGCAATCCAGCACGGCGCGCGCACCCGCCCCGCCACCACCCTGCTCTACCAGGACCTGAACCTGGCGCAGCGCGTGCTGCGCGACTTCGTGCACGACGAGACGGCGACGATCCAGGTCGATTCGCGCGAGAACTACCTGAAACTGCTGGAATTCGCCCAGGTGTACACGCCGAGCGTGCTGGCGCGCCTGCAGCACTACACCGGCGAGCGCCCGCTGTTCGATCTGTACGGCGTCGAGGAAGAGATCCTGCGCGCGCTGGGCCGGCGCGTGGATTTGAAATCCGGCGGCTACCTGATCGTCGACCAGACCGAGGCGATGACGACGATCGACGTCAACACCGGCGGCTATGTCGGCGGCCGCAACTTCGCCGATACGATTTTCAAGACCAACCTGGAAGCGGCGCACGCCATCGCGCGCCAGCTGCGCCTGCGCAACCTGGGCGGCATCATCATCCTCGACTTCATCGACATGGAGAACACCGAGCACCGCAACGCCGTGCTCGCCGAGCTGAAGAAAACGCTGGCGCGCGACCGCACCAAGGTCTCGGTCAGCGGCTTCTCGGCGCTCGGCCTGGTCGAGATGACGAGGAAGCGCACGCGCGAGTCGCTGGCCCATATCCTGTGCGAGCCCTGCCCTGCCTGCGGCGGCAAGGGGCAAGTGAAAACCTCGCGCACGATCTGCTACGAGATCCTGCGCGAACTGCTGCGCGAAGCCAAGCAGTTCAACCCGCGCGAATTCCGCATCCTCGCTTCGCAGGAAGTGGTCGACCTGTTCCTCGAGGAAGAGTCGCAGCACCTGGCCATGCTGGGCGATTTTATCGGCAAGAAGATTTCGCTGCAGGTCGAGAAGGGGTATCACCAGGAGCAGTACGACGTCATCCTGATGTAAGCCGCCCCGCGCATTGCGGCATTGCGCAGGCATGAATTGAATTTGCCCGCCCCTGAGTTTTCCTCGTTTGTCTTCGCGCCCGCGATCCCCGAACATGCCTCCACCAACAACACTCACTGGAGACGGACATGTTACTCAAGGATCGCGTTGCAATCGTCACCGGCGGCGCCGGCTTCAATGGCCTCGGCTTCGCCACGGCGCGCATGCTGGCCGCGCACGGCGCCAACGTCGTCATCACCGACCTGGCCGCGGCCAATCCGGCGGCGGCGGCCGAACTGGGAGCGCAGCACCTGGGCCTGGTCGCCGACGTCACCAACGCCGAACAATGCCAGGCCGCGGCAGCCGCCGCGCTGGCGCATTACGGGCGCATCGACATCCTGTTCAACAATGCCGGCATCACCCAGGCAAGAAAAACCCTCGACATCTCGCCTTCCGACTACGACGCCGTGCTCGACGTCAGCCTGCGCGGCACGCTGCTGATGTCGCAGGCGGTGCTGCCCGCGATGCAGCGCCAGCAAGGCGGCAGCATCATCTCGACCTCGTCGGTGTCGGCCCAGCGCGGCGGCGGCATCCTGGGCGGGCCGCACTACTCGGCCGCCAAGGCCGGCGTGCTGGGGCTGACGCGGGCGATGGCGCGCGAATTCGGCCCGGACAACATCCGGGTCAACGCGACGCCTTACCCCCGCGCACCGACCTGTATGCAACCGCGGCCTGGGCCAGGGCACGTCACGGCCGCCCCGTCAGCCTGGCACGCGACGAGCCCGGTTTCGGCAGCAGCCAGCGCAGCATCGTGGCCGGTATCCAGCACCGCTTCTGATGGCTGGACGACGACAATCCGGGTCGCTATCACCGAAAGCGGTTCCGGACAAGCCTCCAGGCATAACTTCGAGTCTTGACAATATTGCATATCGGCTCATCCGCGTAATGCATGAATTCGTTTCTCGGCCTTTTCTTGACTTGCTCGGGGAAAGCTCCTAGCCTCTGAGTAAAAACCTGTTCCATTCGACCTCGCGTTGCGATTAATCAACTCTACATTGATATGGGTTCACATCTGCCCGGCCGGAATGTCGAGGTCTGCCAGCCTCTCCCTGGCGCTTCTGCCATGTCGCCAGTCGACCGGCCCTACTTCGCGGACGAAGATCTCGAGGCGGCCGTCCTGCGGCTCACCCAGGACCAGATGCTGGTCAACCAGACCCTCGTCGAAAAAATCCTTGCCTACGAGCAGGTCCAGGCGGCGCTGCGCGTTTCGGAAAAAAAACTGCACGACCTCCTGGCCCACCAGCTGGCTTCGCGCGAAGCCGAGCGCAAGCGCATTTCGAAACAAATCCACGATTCGCTCGGGCAGAACCTGCTCGCCCTGCGCATGGACATGGTGATGCTGCACCAGCACCTGGACGGCAAGGATGAACGCCTGAACCACTGGGTCGGCGCGGCACTCGGCAATGTCGATGAGACCTTGCGCGCGGTGAAGGGATTGATCGCCGACCTGCACCCTTCTTTCCTCGAACTCGGCCTGGTCGATTCGATCGACGTGGAGCTGCGCAAGTTTGCCCGCAGCCACTCCATCGCCGCCGACTTCGCAGCGCAGGACGGCCTTGCCGCGCTGCCGGTCGACGAAAACCTGGTGCTGGTCCTCTACCGCGCGCTGCAGGAATGCCTCGACAACGTGCAGCGGCATGCGCGGGCCAGCCGCGTCCACGTTGCACTCATGCTCGATGGCGACATGCTCTGCCTCGTCGTGGCCGACAATGGCGTCGGATTCGACCCGGCGGCACCGCGCAAGGCCAGCGGTTTTGGCCTGGCCGGCCTGCAGGAACACCTTGCCTCGCACGGCGGCGCCCTCGATATCGACACGGCCCTATCGGCCGGCACCAGCATCACCGTGTCGCTGCCCCTCGTCCTCACCAGCCCACACCCGTCCGCCGAACCCTGAGCGGGTAGAATGTCCAGCTGACAAAAACGCAACTTCACCCAGGTCCGGTCGCGTCATGAGCGCCAGCCCGCCATCCCGCTGTTTTTGCCTGGATACCTATGCCCATCCCGAGCGAGTTGTTCGAAACGATTACCGGACGCCTGGATCCCGCCCGGGGCCCCGCCGTGGTCGACGACGCGATCGGTCTCTGGCACGCGATGATGAACAAGTTCCGCCCCTTGCTCGGTCCGCTCAGCACCGAACTGCTGCTGGTGCGCGCGCTGGAACTGAGCGAGGCGCAGTTCCCATGGCTGGGGTGTGCGCATGAACGCAACGTCGCGCTTCCGCCCTTCGACACGCTCAGGAGCCGGCTGACCCAGCGCACGCCGCAGGAGATCGTCGACGCCAACCGGGCCGTGTGCACCCTTTTCATCAGTCAGCTGGTGGAGCTGATCGGCCCGCGCCTGACCGAGAGATTCCTTCGCTCGGCGTTTCCAGACAACCAACAAAAGGGAAACCAATTAGGAGAATCGGCATGACCGACAAAATGCACCTGCGCATGCTGGCGACAGGCATTCCCGGCCTCGACACCATCCTCGGCGGCGGCTTGCCCGAGCTGTCGTTCAACATCATCGGCGGTGCCCCTGGCAGCGGCAAGACCACCTTTGCGCAGCAGATCATGTTTGCGCTGGCCAGCCCCGAGCGCCCCGCCCTGTTCTTCACCGCCATGGGCGAACCGCCGGTCAAGATGCTGCGCTACCAGCAGCAATTCGGTTTTTTCGACATCGACAAGGTCGGCGGGGCCGTCACCTTCATCAACCTGGCGGCGCAGGTCGAGCAAGGAGATTACGACGGCGTGCTGGACCAGATCCTGGAAGCGGTGCGCACGCACGCCCCGGCGGTGATCTTCATCGACTCCTTCCGCTCCTTCGTGCAGGGCGCACTGGGCGCGCACCAGGCGGTGGCGGCGCCGCAGTCGTTCGTGCAGAAACTCGTCGCCCACATGACCAGCTGGAACGCGACCAGCTTCCTCATCGGCGAATACCTGGCCAACGAGGCGGACCAGAACCCGATCTTCACGGTCGCCGACGGCATCATCTGGCTGACCCAGCACATGCAGCGCAATGCGATGACGCGCAAGATGCAGGTGATCAAGCTACGCGGACAACGGCAGCGCCCGGGCCTGCATACTTTCCGTATCGACCGCGCGGGCCTCGAGGTGTTCCCGCGTGTCATTCCCATGACCCGGGAGGGCGACACCAGGCCGCCGGTGTCCAAGGTCCGGCTCTCGACCGGCGTGCCGGTCCTCGACGACATGCTCGGCGGCGGCATCCCGTGCGGGTATTCGGTGCTGCTGGTCGGGCCGACGGGTTCGGGCAAGACCATCATCTCGGCCGAATTCCTGGCGGCGGGCGCGCAAAACGGCGAAACCGGCGTGGTCGCACTGTTCGAGCGCAGTCCGAACCAGATCATGAACGAAAAGCTCGAAGCGCTGGTCGACGCCGGTCAGGTCACCGTCGTGCCCGTACGCTCGCTCGACCTGTCGATCGACGAGATGCTGCACGCGCTGCTCGTCACGATCGACAAGCACAAGGCAACCCGCCTCGTGCTCGACTCGCTGACCGGTTTCGAAATGGCGCTGGCGCCGGAAGACCGCGAAGACTTCAACGAGGCGCTCTACCGGCTGGCCGCGGTGCTGAACGCGAGAGGCGTGACCGTCCTGATGACCAGCGAAATGGAAGACCGCTTCCAGGATCTGCGCTTCAGCCCCTACGGCAGCGCGGTACTGGTCGACGTCATCATCATGCAGCGCTACATCGAGGTCCAGTCGGAACTGCGCACGCTGATCTCGGTGGTGAAGGTCCGCGGCAGCAAGCACAGCCGGCAACTGCGCAGCTTCGAGATCACCGACGAGGGCATCGTCATCGGGTCCACGGCAGCACCTTACGACGGCGTCGTGCACGGCAATCCACAACCGCTGGTCTGACACGCTCCGGGCGGCACGCCAGCAGTGCGCACCCGGCTCCAGGAAGGCGGTAAGATAGACCGATGACACACCCTGCCATCCGCCTCGATATCTGGAGCGACTACGTTTGCCCCTTCTGCTACCTCGAACTGCCGCCGGTGCGGCGCTTGCAGGAAGCGTATGGCGGCCAGCTCGACGTCGCCTGGCGCGCCTTCGAACTGCGCCCCGATCCCAAGCCGACCCTCGACCCGAACGGCGAGTACCTGCACACCACCTGGAACCGCTCGGTCTACCCGATGGCCGCCGAGCGCGGCATGACGCTCAAATTACCGCCGGTGCAGCCGCGCAGCCGCAAGGCCTTCGAAGCGGTGGCCTACGCGCGCCGGCAGGGACGTTTCGACGCCATGCACGAGGCGCTGTTCCGCGCCTTTTTCGAGGACGGCCGCGACATCGGCAACCTGTCCGTGCTCGCCGACATCGGCGCCGAATGCGGTCTCGACCGCGCAGGCCTGCGCGCAGCGCTGGATAGCGGTGTCCACACCGCCGAGGTGCTGGAAGACGAGCAACTCGCCATGTCGCTGGGCGTGTCCGGCGTGCCGATCATGGTCTTCCGTCCCGCCGGCGCCGGCTGGCAGGAGGCGCGGGCGGTCAGCGGCGCGGTGCCCTATACCACCATGGAAGCGGCATTCAAGCAGGTACTGGAAGAGTCCGGACGCTGACCAGACGCTGCCGTCCGCCCTTTTTTGTTGCCTTTACGCACGCAAAAAAGCGGTCAGTTTACATCCTGTAAATCCACATTCATAACACCCTGTTCTGGGTGGAAAAACGGCCGTGTCGGGATACTTTACACCTATGCAAAGGGCATCCATATAAAAAACGTAAATCGTTGATTTGGAACGACATTTTCCTTCGGGCACGGTGATTGCTTAACTTAAAGTCCATCCAACCCGTTGACAATATGTCGAAAGGTCAACAATGAATTTCGTAAAGAAACTTATCTGTGCCGCAGCCTTCACGCTCGGCTCGACCGGTGCCGCAATCGCGAGTCCGGTCCTGAACAACTGGGTCTTCAATCCTGTCGGCAGCGGCTTCGAAGATGGCCAGGTCATCAATGAATACCTGGACATCAACGGCAATGCCTTCATCGAACTCGAGCGCACCAGCGGCAACGGCTTCTCGTTCAAGGAAACCGCCGTCTTCAACATCCTCCAGGCGGACAGCAACGGCCGTCAGTTCCCGCTGAACTTCCCGGGCGGTAACATCACGGCCACCTTCGAAGCGATGGGCACCGGCACCTTCGGCGGCGCCTTCAGCTTCAGCGGCGGCACCGTGCGCATGTACCAGAACCCGACCGGCAGCCAGTATGCCGGCACGGGCGGCTTCTACGGCGCCAACCTGGGCGAGATGATTGCCGAGTTCAATGTGCTGGGCGGCGGCGGCTTCGTCGATTCCAGCGGCGTGCCGACCAACAACGGCCAGGTCAGCGTGTTTGCCCAGGCCGCGCCGGGCATGCTCGACCCCGGTTACTTTTTTAGCCGCAACGGCCGCGACCTGTCGGAAGAGTCGATCCTGTCGTTCGCCTTCACCAATGCGAACACGCTCGCCCGCCCGACCCGCCGCCTGGTGGACGAGGTGGCCTGCCAGTACGCCGAATTCACCGGTCCAGGCTGCGGCGACGGTACTTACCGCAACCGTCCGGGCGAATATTTCTTCATTGGCGCGAACGGCCAGTTCAAGCTGGGAGAAGTGAACGAAGTGCCGGAACCGGGCTCGCTGGCCCTGGTCGGCATCGCCCTGCTGGCGGCCGGTGCGACGGCGCGCAAGCGCCAGGCTGCGCGTAAGTAAGCGGCGCGAAAGAGCGGCCTTTCCCGTCAGTGTTTTAGGGACGGGGGCCGCGGACGTATTGCCGCGTGGAGTCCTGACTCCACGCGTTTTGAACCCACCGCACAGCCGCACCGCCGGCCACTCCCCACCTACTGCGACAAATTCTTCGTCTCGATCCGCCCGTCCCGCAATTTCAACCGCCGCACGCCCGGCAAGCCGATCAAATCGCGGTCGTGGCAGGCCATGACCACGCTACAGCCCTGCTCCATCAGCGTCGGAATCAGGGCGATCACCTGTTCGCGCGCGGCGCCGTCGAGGTTGGCGGTCGGCTCGTCGAGCAGCAGCAATCTCGGCTGCAGCACGCGCGCGCGCGCCAGCGCCACGCGCTGCTTCTCGCCGCCCGACAGGCGGGACGGATCGGTGTCGCGCAGGTAGGTCACGCCGGCCCAGGCCATCGCCTCCTCCACCAGCCGCGCTACCTGCGCCTTCGGTTCGCCGCGCGCCAGCAGGCCGTAGGCGATGTTATCGAAGACGCTGGTCGAAAACATGATCGGGTGCTGGTGCACGTAGACGATGTCGCGCCGCAGCGCCTTCGGGTAGGGGTGCAGGGTGACCGGCCGGCCGTCGAATTCGGCGTACTCGGCCTGCACCGCCTCCAGCCCGGCCAGCGCGCGCAGCAGCGTGCTTTTTCCCACGCCGTTGGCCCCGGTCAGCACATAGGCGCTGGCCGCGTCCAGGGTCAGCTCGGGGATGTCGAACAGCAGGCGCTCGCCGTGCCGCTTGCGCAGGCCGCGTATCGTCAATAGCGCGTTGTGATGCGCCGTCATGCCCGTCCTCCTGCCGTGTGCGCTTCGCCCTGCAGCAGCATCAGCGCGCCGTTCATCAGGAGCGCCAGCGCCACCAGCACGATACCCAGCGCGATCCCCTGGGCGAACTCGCCCTTGCTCGTTTCCAGCGCAATCGCCGTGGTGATGGTACGCGTTTCGCCTTCGATGTTCCCGCCCACCATCAGCGCGCAGCCGACCTCCGAAATCACGCGCCCGAAGCCGCTGATGACGGCCGCCATGACGCCGTAGCGCGCCTCGTGCAAGACGGTGAGCATGGTGCGCCAGCGCGAGGCGCCGAGCGCGCGCGCCGTCTCGGCATAGCGCGGGTCGAGCGCCTGCACCGCTGCCAATGTAAAGGCGAGCAGCACCGGCAGCCCGACCACGAACTGGCCGACGATGATGCCTTCCTGCGAAAACAACCATTCGAGAGAGCCCATCGGCCCGCGCCGCGACAGCAGCAGGTAGAGCAGCAGGCCGATCAGCACCGTGGGCAGCGACAGCGCGCATTGCGCCAGCCAGACGGCGATGCGCCGGCCCGGAAAACGGTGCATGGCGATCGCGTAGCCGAGCAGCACGGCCGGCGGCGTGGCCAGCAGCAGGCCGATGACGCTGGTCTTGATCGACACCCAGATGATGCCCCACAAGTCCGGGTCGCCCGAGAACAGCAGCGCAAACGCGTGCGCCGTGGCGTCGTACAGGGACATGGATTACGCGGGCCGCTTATTGGACGTATCAGCGGGCAAATTCGGCGGCAGATAGGTAGGCGGAAGTTCCAGCAGTGCGGGCTCGAACACCAGCCGCTCCTGCCCCGCCAGCAGCAGGAAATGCTTGCCGCTGCAGCGCGCCAGCAGCGACATGCCGACCTTTTCGGCCACCATGTGCCCCATCTGGGTGGTGCCCGAGCGCGACAGCAGGAAGGGGATGCCCATTTGGGCGCCCTTGATGACCATCTCCGACGTCAACCGGCCGGTGGTATAGAACACCTTGTCGTCGCCGCGTATGCCTTCCAGCCACATCAGGCCGGCGATGGCGTCGACCGCGTTGTGGCGACCCACGTCTTCCACGAAGTACAGCAGCTCGCCGCTGTTCGAGAACAGCGCGCAGCCGTGCACCGAGCCGGCCTGTTTATAGATCGATTGCTGGGTGCGGATGGTGTCGACGATGCGGTAGACGACGGACTGGGTCAGGCGCGCAGTATCACTCAGGGAAATCGTCTCGATCTCATCCATTAACCCGCCAAATACCGAGCCCTGGCCGCAGCCGGTGGTCACCACCTTCTTCGCCGTGCGCTCTTCGACGTCGGCGATGCCATTGCGGGTGACGACCGCCACGGCGTCCACCGACCAGTCGACCTGCACCGAGACCACGTCCTCGATGCCGCGCACCAGGCGCTGGTTGCGCAGGTAACCGAGGGTGAGCGCCTCCGGCGCCCCGCCCAGGGTCATCAGGGTGACCAGCTCGCGCTTGTCGACATACACCGTCAGCGGGCGCTCGGCGGGAATCGAGATGGTGGAATGGCGGCCGCGCTCGTCGAGCACGCTCACCTCGTGCGTGAGGTGGGCGCGTGCATCGGAGAGTTGGGGCCGGTAGCGTGGACGGGGGTGAGGGAATTCAGGACAGTTCATTTTGCTTATTGTGCCATGCCCTCCAGAATTTGGCCGCCACCGTAGCTGCCCTGAGGTGCGACAGTGCCGCCCGCCGTCACCTTGATGGCGCAATACTTGAATTCGGGGATTTTCCCGAACGGATCGAGCGCCGCGTTCGTCAGCCGGTTGATGGCGGCCTCGTAGTAACAGAACGGCACGAAGATGGCGCCGGGCGGCGAGCTGTCGTCGGCACGCGCATACATGGCCACTTCGCCGCGGCGGGAGGCAATCGTGATGACTTCACCGGGTTTGACGCCGAGGCGTTCCAGGTCGAGCGGGTGCACCAGGGCTACCGGATCGGGCTCGATCGCGTCCAGCACCGACGCGCGCCGGGTCATGCTGCCGGTGTGCCAGTGCTCGAGCTGGCGGCCCGTGATCAGCACCATCGGGTAGTCAAGGTCGGGACGCTCATCGGCCGGGATGATGTCGGCCGGCACAAACCGCGCCCGCCCGCCCTCGCGCGGGAAGTCGTCGGTGAAGACCACCGGCTGGCCGGCGTCGCCCTCCTCCAGGCAGGGGTAGACCACCGCGCCCTCGTCCTCCAGGCGCTCCCAGGTGATGCCGCCGATGCTGACCATCGTGCGCCGCATCTCGTCGAACACCTCGGCCACGCTGGCGTAGTTCCAGGGCAGGCCGAGGCGGTTCGCCATCTGCTGGATGATCCACAGGTCCTGCTTCGCCTCGCCCGGCGGATCGATCGCCTGCCGGCCCAGCTGCACCAGGCGGTCGGTATTCGTGAACGTGCCGGTCTTTTCCGGGAAGGCGGACGCCGGCAGGATCACGTCGGCCAGGTAGGCGGTCTCGGTGAGGAAGATGTCCTGCACCACCAGGTGCTCGAGCGCGGCCAGCGCGACGCGCGCGTGGTTCGCGTCCGGGTCCGACATGGCCGGGTTTTCTCCCATGATGTACATGCCGCGGATGGTGCCCGCGTCGATCGCATCCATGATCTCGACCACGGTCAGGCCCGGCTTGGGGTCGAGCGCGGTCCCCCAGGCGGCCTCGAATTTCGCGCGCGCGGCCGGGTTGTCGACGCGCTGGTAGTCCGGCAGCATCATCGGGATCAGGCCGGCGTCGGACGCGCCCTGCACGTTGTTCTGGCCGCGCAGCGGATGCAATCCCGTGCCGGGACGGCCGATCTGGCCCGTCATCAGGGCCAGTGCGATCAGGCAGCGCGCATTGTCCGTGCCATGCACGTGCTGGGAGATGCCCATGCCCCACAGGATCATCGAGGCTTTCGAGGTGGCGTACAGGCGCGCCACATAGCGGATGGTCTCGGCGTCGATGCCGCAGACCGGCGCCATCGCTTCCGGGCTGTAGTCGGCGACGTTCGCCTCCAGCTCGGCGTAGCCGATGGTGCGGCTGGCGATGAAGGCCTCGTCCACCAGGCGTTCGCTGACGATCGCGTGCATCATCGCGTTCAGCAGCGCCACGTCGGTATCCGGCTTGAACTGCAGGGTGCGGTGCGCGTGGCGCGCCAGTTCGGAGCGGCGCGGGTCGAGCAGGATGAGTTTCGCGCCCTCCTTCACCGCGTTCTTGATCCAGGTGGCGGCCACCGGGTGGTTCACCGTCGGGTTGGCGCCGATGACGACGATGACCTCGGCACGGGTGACGTCCATCACCGGGTTCGACACCGCGCCCGAGCCGATTCCTTCCAGCAGCGCCGCGACCGAGGAGGCGTGGCACAGGCGGGTGCAATGGTCGACGTTGTTGGTCTTGAACCCCGTGCGCACCAGCTTCTGGAACAGGTAGGCCTCTTCGTTGCTGCCCTTGGCCGAGCCGAAGCCGGCCAGCGCGGCGCCGCCATGGGTGTCGCGGATCTGCGCCAGCTTGCCGCCGGCCAGCGCCAGCGCCTCTTCCCAGCTCGCCTCGCGGAACACGTCCAGCACGCGGTCCGGGTCCATCGTGAAGTCGCCCGTTTTCGGCACGCCTTCACGCCGGATCAGCGGTTTCGTCAGGCGGTGCGGATGGTGCGCATAGTCGAAGCCGTAGCGGCCCTTGACGCACAGGCGGCCGTGGTTGGCCGGGCCGTCGCGCCCTTCGACGTACAGGATTTTGTTGTCCTTGACGTTGTAGGTCAGCTGGCAGCCGACGCCGCAATACGGGCAGACCGAATCGACCTGCTTGTCGGGGATGTTCAGCGCCACGCCGCGCGCCGGCATCAGCGCACCGGTCGGGCAGGCCTGCACGCATTCGCCGCAGGCGACGCAGGTGGAGGCGCCCATCGGGTCGTCCTGGTCGAACACGATCTTCGCATTCTCGCCGCGGAAAGCCAGGCCGATCACGTCGTTCACCTGTTCGTCGCGGCAGGCGCGCACGCAGCGCGTGCACT
>JBBWZO010000351.1:0-6340 GCA_039649125.1 Massilia sp.
AGAACAACACAGAGGGTCCTGACGATCTCGACGCATGCCCATTCCAGGCGCTCGCCCGCAGCAGGCGGCCGCGCCCGGTCTCCGTATTGCCCGATCGGTCCATCCCTCGGTATCACTCAAGAGTCTGATGAGTCAACTTAAGATTTACAACACGCTCGCGCGTGACAAGCAGGCATTCGTCCCCATGGAGCCCGGCAAGGTACGCATGTACGTCTGCGGCATCACGGTATACGACTACTGCCACATTGGTCACGCGCGCATGACCGTGGTGTTTGACATCGTCTATCGCTGGCTCATGGCATCCGGTTACGACGTCAAGTACGTCCGCAACATCACCGACATCGACGACAAGATCATCAAGCGCGCCGTCGAAAACGGCGAAACGCTGTCCTCGCTCGTCACCCGTTTCACCAAATTCATGGACGAAGACACGGCCGCGCTCGGCATCCTGCCGGCCACCTTCGTTCCGAAGGCAACCGAACACGTGCCGGGCATGCTGTCCATCATCGAGCGCCTCGAAGAGAAGGGCCTGGCCTACCGCAGCGAGGATGGCGATGTCAACTTCGCCGTGCGCGGTTTCGAAGGCTACGGCAAGCTGTCGGGCAAGTCGCTGGACGACCTGCGCGCCGGCGAGCGTGTCGACGTCAACACCGGCAAGCGCGACCCGCTCGACTTCGTGCTGTGGAAGGCCGCCAAGGAATCCGAGCCGGCCGAAGCGAAATGGGATTCGAAATGGGGCCGCGGCCGCCCGGGCTGGCACATCGAGTGCTCGGCCATGTCGTGCGCGCTGCTGGGCGAACACTTCGACATCCACGGCGGCGGCCAGGATCTGCAGTTCCCGCACCACGAGAACGAGATCGCCCAGAGCGAAGGCGCCTTCGGCGGTCCGATGGTCAATTACTGGATCCACAACGGTTTCGTGCGCGTCGATAACGAGAAGATGTCCAAGTCCCTAGGCAATTTCTTCACGATCCGCGACGTCCTCAAGAAATACGATGCCGAAGTCGTGCGCTTCTTCATCCTGCGTGCCCACTACCGCAGCCCGCTGAATTACTCGGACGTCCACATCGACGACGCCAAGGGCGCGCTCACGCGCCTGTACACCGCCCTGAGCGACCTCGACCTGGGCGGGGGCACCCCGGCCGTCGACTGGAACGAAGCCCGCGCCATGCGTTTCCGCGAAGCGATGGACGACGACTTCAACACGCCGCTGGCAGTGGCCGAGCTGTTCGACCTGGCCAGCGAAGTCAATCGCACGAAGTCGGTCGAGACCGGCCGCCAGCTGAAGGCGCTGGCCGGGGTGCTGGGCCTGCTGCAGCGCGCGCCGCAGGACTTCCTGCGCGCGGCGCCGGGTGCCAATGCGAGCGAAGGCGGCATGGACGAGGCACATATCGCCGGCCTGATCGGGCAGCGCGCCGAGGCCAAGAAGGCACGCAACTTCGCCGAGGCCGACCGCATCCGCGCCGAGCTGACCGCTGCCGGCATCATCCTGGAAGACAAACCGGACGGGACGACGAACTGGCGTCGCGCATGATGGCAGCAGAACAGGACAGCATGGGCGCAGGTGCGCCGGAATTCGAAGTGCCCGCCTACTGGGCCGAAGCAAAGGAAGAGCTGATGCGGCGCGACCGCATCATGAAGCGCCTCATCCCGCAGTTCGGCGACCTGCACCTGAAGGGGCACCCGGATCCATTCACGACGCTGGCGCGCTCGATCGTCGGCCAGCAGGTTACCCCGAAGGCCGCCGATGCCGCCTGGGCCAAGCTCGGCCAGGCCTGTCCGAAAATGACGCCGAGCCAGGTCATCAAGCTGGGCGCCGAGCAGATCGGCGCCTGCGGCCTGTCCAAGCGCAAGACCGAATACATCCTCGACCTGGCCGACCATTTCAAGGCCAAGCGCGTGCATGCCAACCTGTGGTCCCAGATGGACGACGAGGCCGTCATCGCCGAACTGGTCCAGATCCGCGGCATCAGCCGCTGGACGGCCGAGATGTTCCTCATCTTTAACCTGCTCAGGCCGAACGTCCTGCCCCTCGACGACGCGGGCCTGATCCAGGGCATCAGCCAGAATTATTTCTCGGGTGAACCGGTTTCGCGCAGCGATGCGCGCGAAGTCGCGGCCAACTGGGAACCCTGGCGCACGGTGGCGACCTGGTATCTGTGGCGCAGCCTGGACCCCGTCGCACCATCCGCCGACCCGAGCACCTGACATAACCCTCGTGGCGGCGTTGCATCGTCTCGCCGTACTGAAGTACTGTCTCCGACGAGGCGCCTTGCTCCGAGTGCCCCGCACTCGGAGCCCCATGAGGGCTCTGTCAGGCGCTCTGAACCGACAAACCATTTTGGCATCCGCACCGCGTTCGGTACGGTAGAATATCGCCTGAATCGCCGCGCGGCCTTATTGCGCCCCGGCTACAGAACAACCCGGAGGTACAATGACTAAAACAACTTTCCTCAGTTTCGAGCAGCCGATTGCCGAGCTCGATTCGAAGATCGAAGAGCTGCGTTTCGTCCAGGACGATTCGGCCGTCGACATCTCGGAAGAGATCGACCGCCTGGCCAAGAAGAGCCAGCAACTGACCAAGGACATCTACGCCAAACTGACGCCGTGGCAGGTCTCGCAGATCGCGCGCCACCCGCAGCGTCCGTACACGATGGACTACGTCAACGCGATCTTCACCGACTTCCACGAGCTGCACGGCGACCGTACCTTCGCCGACGACCAGTCGATCATCGGCGGCCTGGCGCGCTTCAACGGCCAGGCCTGCATGGTCATCGGCCACCAGAAAGGGCGCGACACCAAGGAGCGCGCGATGCGCAACTTCGGCATGCCCAAGCCGGAAGGCTATCGCAAGGCCATGCGCCTGATGAAGCTGGCCGAAAAATTCGGCCTGCCGATCTTCACCTTCGTCGACACCCCGGGCGCCTTCCCGGGCATCGATGCCGAAGAGCGCGGCCAGTCGGAAGCGATCGGCCACAACCTGTACGTCATGGCCGAACTGAAGGTGCCGCTGATCGCCACCATCATCGGCGAAGGCGGCTCGGGCGGTGCGCTGGCCATTGCCGTCGGCGACGCGGTGCTGATGCTGCAGTACGCAACCTACTCGGTGATTTCGCCGGAAGGCTGCGCCTCGATCCTGTGGAAGACCGCGGAGCGCGCACCCGACGCCGCCGAGGCGCTGGGCCTGACCGCGCACCGCCTGAAAGCCATCGGCGTGATCGACAAGATCATCAACGAGCCGCTCGGCGGCGCGCACCGCGACCCGGCCGGCATGGCGCAGATGCTCAAGCGCGCGCTGGCCGACACCCTGCGCCAGTTCCAGGGCATGAAGACCAAGGACCTGCTCGAAGCCCGTCACCAGAAGCTGATGGCCTACGGTAAGTTCAAGGAAACGACGCCGACCAGCGAAGAGTAATTTCGCAGGATTGTCCTGTTGTAGATTTCAACGCAGCGCCTCCAGGGCGCTGCGTTTCATTTAGCGAAGACCATTCAGTGAGCCGTTCCACAGCCGGGGATGTCCCGGCCACCTTCACGCGTGCGCTCGATGCGCTGCACGCGCAGCATTCTCCTTCCACGCTTGCGATTGCCTGCAGCGGCGGCCTCGATTCGATGGTGCTGCTGGACCTTGCCGCGCGCTGGTGCGCGGGGCAGGGCGTCAAGCTGTTCGCCTTCCACGTGCATCATGGGCTCAGCCCGAACGCGGATGACTGGCTGGCCCATGTCGGGCAGGCCGCGGGCGCGTTCGGTGCCGGCTTCGATGCGCGCCGGATCGAGGTGGCGGCATCGGGTTCCGGCGTCGAGGCAGGCGCGCGCAAGCTGCGTTACCGGGCACTTGGCGAGATGTGCCGCACGCACGGCGCCACCGTCCTGCTCACCGCGCACCACCTCGACGACCAGGCCGAGACCGTCCTGCTGCAGCTGCTGCGCGGTTCGGGCCCGGCCGGCTTGTCCGGCATGGACGCGGCCAATGCCGCGCCCGAGCTGCTGGGCAATCCGGGGCTCGTCATGGCGCGCCCGCTGTTGCCGCTGGCGCGCGCCGCGCTCGCAGCCCATGCGGGGCAGGCGGGCCTGGAATGGGTCGAGGACGAGTCCAACCTGGACGTGCGCTACGCCCGCAATGCCTTGCGCCACACGGTGATGCCGGCGCTGGCGCAGGCCTTCCCGGGCTTTCAGGAGCGCTTTGCCCGCAGCGCGGCGCACGCCCAGTCGGCGCAACGCCTGTTGACCGAACTGGCCGATGCCGACCTGGCCGCGAGCCTGGTCGACGATGCAGTCGGCAGTGCGGTCGACGTCGCCCGCCTGCGCACCATGAGCCGGGACCGTGCCTGCAACATGCTGCGCCACTGGTTCGCGCTGCGCGGGCTGGCGATGCCGTCGACCGCCTGGCTGGCCGAGCTGCATGCCCAGGTGGTCGAGGCCAGGCATGACGCCCAGTTGCTGGTGACCCATCCGGCCTGCCACATCCGGCGCCACCGCGACCGGCTCCATATCACGCCGAAACTGCCGGATCTCGCGGGCATGCGCGACCCGGATGACGAAGGCGTCATCGACCGGCCGGGCGAAGCCTTCGCCTGGCGCGGAGAGGCGCGGCTGGCCTTTCCTGCCTACGGCGGGGTGCTGCACATCGAGCCTGCCGACGCCGGCTTCGACGCCGCCTGGCTGCGCACCCAGGCCCTGGTCATCGATTTCCGCAAAGGGGGGGAGCGCCTGAAGCTGGCTCCGAACCGCCCTACGCGCAGCCTGAAGGCCCATTACCAGGCAGCCGACATCCCGGCCTGGGAGCGGACGCGCCTGCCGATCGTCAGCGCCGGCACCGATCTGCTGTTCGCCGCCGGCCTCGGCATGGACTGCCGCCGCTTCGGCAGCGGCCTGGCCCAGCTTGTCGCTCTGCGCTGGGAGTCCACAGCAGGATAGTTTCTATACGAAAACCGTATTACTTTATTTTCATTTCGTATAGCTTTTGGAACTGCCTCCCTTGTGATCTTGCGGTGCAACATGCTAGAGTAGGTGTTTCCCTTTGATCCTTTACAAGCTGGAAAGCTTCCTGTTATGGCTTTAATTGTCCACAAATACGGTGGTACGTCGATGGGCTCGACGGACCGTATCAAGAATGTCGCGGCCCGCGTCGCCAAGTGGCATGACGCAGGGCACAAGATCGTCGTGGTGCCGTCGGCCATGTCGGGCGAAACGAATCGCCTGATTGGTCTCGCCAAGGAAATCATGGCCCAGCCCGACCCGCGCGAACTGGACATGATCGCCTCCACCGGCGAACAGGTCTCCGTCGGCCTGCTGGCGATGGCCTTGTTGGCCATCGGCAAGGACGCGGTGTCCTACACCGGCTGGCAGGCCGGCATCCGCACCGATTCCGCGTTCACCAAGGCGCGCATCCAGTCGATCGACGACTCGCGCGTGCGTGCCGACCTCGACGCAGGTAAGATCGTCATCATCACCGGCTTCCAAGGCGTGGATGAGGACGGCAACATCTCGACGCTCGGCCGCGGCGGTTCGGATACCTCGGCCGTGGCGATCGCCGCCGCGCTGAAGGCCGACGAATGCCTGATCTACACCGACGTCGATGGCGTCTATACCACCGACCCGCGCGTCGTCGACGAAGCGCGTCGCCTGGAAAAGATTACTTTTGAAGAAATGCTGGAGCTGGCATCGCTCGGCTCGAAGGTGCTGCAGACACGCTCGGTCGAGTTTGCCGGCAATTACCAGGTGCCGACCCGTGTGCTGTCGTCGCTGACCGATCCGCGCATGCCATTGGAAGAAGAAGCCAACTCCGGCACCCTGATTTCGTTTGAGGAAGAAACCAACATGGAACAAGCCGTCATCTCCGGTATCGCATTCCACCGTGATGAAGCCAAAATTACCGTCATCGGCGTGCCCGACAAGCCGGGCGTCGCATACCACATCCTGGGTCCGGTCTCGGACGCCAATATCGAAGTGGACATGATCATCCAGAACCAGTCGGTAGACGGCAAGACCGACTTCACCTTCACCGTGTCGCGCGGCGACTACCAGCGCGCGCTGGCGGTGCTGGAAAGCCAGCGCAACGAGCTCGGCTTTACCCGCATCGTGGGCGACGCCAAGGTCTCGAAGGTGTCGGCGGTTGGCGTGGGCATGCGCAGCCACGTGGGCGTCGCCTCGCAGATGTTCCGTACGCTGGCCGAAGAGGGCATCAACATCATGATGATCTCGACCTCCGAGATCAAGATTTCGGTGCTGATCGACGAGAAGTACATGGAACTGGCCGTTCGTGCCCTGCATAAAGCTTTTGGTTTAGAGAAAGCTTAACTTTTTTCCATATTTTTGGCCGCGTCGCCTTGACCAATCGGGC
>JBBWZO010000356.1:0-4943 GCA_039649125.1 Massilia sp.
GTTCGAGATGGAATACGGAGGCGTAAACAGGCCGGTGCCGCTGATGACGACAGGTTTCATGGTTGGACTTTCAAAGGAGATAACGGGGGATTCCCCGACGAATGACGGCGATTCTACACAATCGGCCACGCCCTGGGAATTGTCGGGGAGACCATCCCCGGTCCAGGTGCGGGCACGCCGTGCCGGCACCTGGACCGGAGGTTTGATTTTCATTCGCGGCGTGCCAGCGTCTGCTCAGTTTGACGCTTCGACAGCTGGATTGGTTCGCCCTTCAGGTGCTTTACCGCTTGCGCCAGCTGGAAATCGCTGGCGGCCCCGTACTCGAGGGGCTTGCTGGCGCGCGCCGCCTCGAGCAGGGCCATCTGTTCTTCGATGTCGTCAGGGCGCGTCTTTTCCTCGGCGCCGTCGCCCGATAAATGGTGCTGCAGGTCGGCCTCGCGCATGCGCAGCGCGTTCAGGCCATCGTTCTCGGCGTTCTCGTCGACCGCGAAATCGGGCACGATGCCGCGCGCCTGGATCGAGCGCCCGCTCGGAGTGTAGTAGCGCGCCGTGGTGAGCTTGACGGCGGCGTCGCGCCCGATCGGGCGGATCGTCTGCACCGACCCCTTGCCGAAGGTCTGGCTGCCGACGATGGTGGCGCGCTTGTAGTCCTGCAGCGCGCCGGCGACGATTTCGGAAGCCGAAGCCGAACCGGTATTGACCAGCACCACGAGCGGCAGCGTCTTGAAGCTGGCGGGGACGCCTGCGAGCGGATCGTGCCCGCTGCGCAGCATGTAGTGCTCGGGCCGGCCATAGTAGCGCGCGCGCGATTCGGGCAGCTGGCCGTTGGTGGAAACGATTTCCACGCCCGCGGGCAGGAAGGCGGCGGCCACGCCGATGGCGCCTTGCAGCAGGCCGCCGGGGTCGTTGCGCAAATCGAGCACCAGGCCCTTCAGGTGCGGTTCCTTGCGTTTCAGTTCGGCCAGTTTATTCGCCATGTCGTCCAGCGTCGGCTCCTGGAACTGGGCGATGCGCAGCCAGGCATAGCCCGGTTCGACGATCTTCGCCTTGACGCTTTTCTGCACGATTTCCTGGCGTTCGACGGTGACCACCAGCGGCTGCGGGCTGTTCTGGCGCGCGATGGTGAGCGTGACCCGGGTGCCGGGCGTGCCGCGCATGCGCTTGACCGCCTCTTCCAGGCCGAGCCCGCGCACATCGAGACCGTCGATGCGCGTGATCAGGTCGCCGGCCTGGATGCCGGCGCGTTCGGCCGGCGAATCTTCCATCGGCGTGACGATTTCGACATAGCCCTCGTCGCTTTCTCCGATCTCGATGCCCAGGCCGACGAACTTGCCTTCGGTGCCCTCGAGCAGCTCGCGGTAGGCGGCCGGGTCGAGGTAGGCCGAGTGCGGGTCGAGCGAGTCGACCATGCCGGTGATGGCGTCGGTCAGGAGCTTGCCGCCTGCGACCGGCTCGACGTAGTCGGACTGGATGATGTCGACCACCCGCGCCAGCTCCTGCAACTGGTCGAGCGGCATGCTCGGCTCGACGGGTTTATAGGCAAGCGCGGAAAACTGCATCGTCACGGCGACGCCGGCAACGACGCCGACGGCAAGCAGGCCGGTATTTTTCAGAGTGGAACGCATGGACGTTGGTGGCGGCGCACGGCCGCCCTGGCACGCATGAGGTAGCGCGCATCCAGTATAAACCCGAATCGCATCGGCCCGTGGCGGCGCTGCCGCAAACCTGCGCTTACCCGCAGCGCAACTGTAAAAAGGCATTGTACTTCCGGTAAGAAATTGTAAGAGTTGGCATTCGGGGCCGCTCACCCATCTTATAGTCGGTTGCAGTTTTCTCTCTCCCCACTCCTCAGCAGTGGTTTCGCCCACGGCACCTGTCGTGGGCCTTTTTTTAGCCCGTGCGCAAGGGCAATCAGCCCGTCAATACAGGATGGCCCTCCCTTTTTACCGGGCCGGCAGGCGATTAATTTTTGCAACATTCCCTCTCGACGGATGGGCCTGGATCGGGCATGCTTGCAGGATACCTGCATGCCGTGGCGCACATACCGTGTCTGTAATGACAAGTGTTGACGCGGTGCGGGCGATGTAACAATCCTGTTGGTGCACATGGGCAGAAGGCCCGCCCGGTGCGCGTTTTTTATCGAAACGAGGACTTCCCTTGAAACGTACCCTTCTGAGCACCCTGACCCTGTCCGTGCTGGCGACCTTCGCCCACGCTGCCGACACCGCACCGCATGCAGCCAAAACGGTCGCGGTGGCGAACCAACCGATCTCCGGCATCGACACCCAGTACATCGACCCCTCGGTGCGCCCGCAGGACGACTTCTTCACCCACCTGAACGGCAAGTGGCTGAAGGCCACCGAGATCCCGGCCGACAAGTCGAGCCACGGCACCTTCATGCAGCTGCGCGACGACAGCCAGGCGCAGGTACGCCAGATCATCGAGGCCGCGCAGAAGGACCCGAACAAGAAAGCCGGCACCGACGTCCAGAAGATCGGCGACCTGTACGCCAGCTTCATGGACGAAGCGCGCCTGGAAAGCCTGGGCGTGAAGCCGCTGGCGGGCGAACTGCAGCGCATCCGCACGCTGAAGGACAAGAAGGGCATCCCGGACCTGGTGGCCCACCTGTCGAAGATCGGCGTGGCGACCCCGTACGGCATCCGCGTCGGCCAGGATGCGCGCGCCTCCACCAAGTACGCCACCTACATCGGCCAGGGCGGCCTGGGCATGCCCGACCGCGACTACTATCTGAAGCTCGACGACAAGCGCATGCTGGATGCGCGCACCAAGTACGAAGCGCACGTCGCACAGATCCTGACGCTGGCCGGCGAGAAAAATGCCGCCGCCCAGGCCAAGGCCATCGTCGACTTCGAGACCGAACTGGCCAAGGTGCAGTGGACCAAGGTCGAGAACCGCGATCCCGTAAAACGCTACAACAAGATGAGCGTGGCCGAACTGGGCGCGCTGACCCCGGGCTACGACTGGAACGCGGCGCTGGCCGCGAGCGGCGTCGGCAACAAGCTGGAGTACGTGATCGTCGCCCAGCCGAGCTACCTGGCCGGTTTCAACCAGGTGCTGGCCAAGACCGATCTGGCCACCCTGAAGTCCTACTTCGAGTGGCACCTGCTGCGCGAATATTCGCCTTACCTGTCGAAGGCCTTCGTTGACGCCAACTTCGCCTTCTACGGCACCGCGCTGACCGGCACCACCGAGAACCGTCCGCGCTGGAAGATCGGCGTGTCGACCGTCGAAGGCGCGCTGGGCGAAGCCGTGGGCCGCCAGTACGTGGCGACCTACTTCCCGCCGGAGCGCAAGGCGCGCATGGAAGAACTGGTGAAAAACGTCACCGCCGCCTACAAGCAGAGCATCGACGAACTCGACTGGATGACCCCGGCGACCAAGGTCGAAGCGCAGGCCAAGCTGGCGAAATTCGTGCCGAAGGTCGGCTACCCGAACAAGTGGCGCGACTACTCGAAGCTGACCATCCGCAAGGATGACCTGGTGGGCAACGTCAAGCGCGCGGCCGAGTTCGCGTACAACCGCAACATCGGCAAGCTGGGCAAGCCGATCGACCGCGAAGAGTGGGGCATGACGCCGCAGACGGTGAACGCCTACTACAGCAGCTCGATGAACGAGATCGTGTTCCCGGCCGCGATCCTGCAGCCGCCGTTCTTCGACATGCGTGCCGACGACGCCGTCAACTACGGCGCCATCGGCGCCGTGATCGGCCACGAAATCGGCCACGGCTTCGACGACAAGGGCAGCCAGTCCGATGGCGAGGGCAACCTGCGCAACTGGTGGACCAAGGAAGACCGCGACGCCTTCCAGAAGCGCGCCGACATGCTGGTCAAGCAGTACAACGCCTACAGCCCGCTGCCAGGCTACAACGTCAACGGCGAACTGACCCTGGGCGAAAACATCGGCGACCTCTCGGGCCTGGCGATTGCCTATAAAGCCTACAAGATCTCGCTCGGCGGCAAGCCTGCGCCGGTGATCGACGGCCTGACCGGCGACCAGCGCTTCTTCATGGGCTTCGGCCAGGTGTGGCGCTCGAAGATGCGCGAAGCCCAGCAGATCGTGCAAGTGAAGACCGACCCGCATTCGCCGGGCCAGTTCCGCGCCAACGGCACCGTGATGAACCACCCGGCCTTCTATGAAGCGTTCGGCGTGAAAGAGGGCGACAAGATGTACTTGGCGCCGGAGAATCGCGTCAAGATCTGGTAAAGTCATCGACCGGCCGGGTAAAAACATGGACATGCAGACGTATGCACGACATGCAACTACCCGGCCGCCTGGTGTGCAACGCTACCCGAGCCGGCGCCACGAGCGCCGGTTTTCCATCCGGTCGAGCAAACATAAGGGACAAGGGAGAGACATGAAAAAACACTATCTGCTGAGCGCATTGACGCTGGCCCTGGTTTCCAGCGTGGCCTATGCCGAAACCGGCGCCGCCGGTGCTACCGCGCGGAGCGCCAAGGCGCCCGTGCTGTCTTCCGGCATCGCCACCGAATTCATCGAATCCTCCGTGCGCCCGCAGGACGACTTCTTCGAATACCTGAATGGCAAGTGGCTGAAGAACACCGAAATCCCGGCCGACAAGTCGAGCTGGGGCTCGTTCGCCAAGCTGCGCGACGACACGCTGCCGCAACTGCGCACGATCATCGAGCGCGCCGCGGCCGAAAAGAGCGCCGCCGGCACGGAAACCCAGAAGATCGGCGACTTCTACGCCAGCTACATGGACGAAGCACGCCTGGAGCAGCTGGGCATCTCGCCCCTGCAGGCCGAGCTGGCGAAAATCGCCGCCGTGAAGGACAAAGCCGAACTGCCGGCCCTGCTGGCGCGCTACGTGAAACTGGGCCTGGACGTGCCGGTCGTGTTCTACATCCACCAGGACGCCAAGGATTCGACCAAATACGTGGCCGACCTGTACCAGGCCGGCCTGG
>JBBWZO010000024.1:0-6590 GCA_039649125.1 Massilia sp.
GAAGGCTGCAACCGCCTGCGCATCATCGACGGCAATGCCGAAGCCTACCGCATCGACGCCATGCGCCGCGCCGCCCAGGGCAGCTGAGCGCATCCGTAGCCGCCCCGGTCTTGCGGCGGAAAAGAAAAAAGCACATCCGGCCAGGCCGCATGTGCTTTTTTTACATCTTCCTGCTCTTTCCTGTCCTGCCTGGTTACCGGGCGCTGGTTGCGGCGGCGCCAGGAAGAACGGGCTTACCGCTTGAACAACGCTTTCTCAGAAGGTCCCGGTGAACAGCGCCGGCGTGTAGTCGATGCTCGCTTTCGACGGGCTGTTGAAGGTGGCCCTGACGACCACCGTCCCCCCGGCGCGAGCGAGACCGCCGGCAGGGTCAGGTAAGGCGCGCCGCCCTGCTCGCCGCCCTGCTCGCCGCTCTGCTCGTCGAGCGTGACGCCGGCCGTCAGCCCCTGCAGCACCAGGTGCAGCGGACCGTTGAATGCCGAGGCGCCGCGGTTGGTGATCCGCACGGTGCCGCTGTACTTGCCGGTGCCGTGGTTCGGCACCAGGCCGTTGCGCACGATCCTGGTCGATGCGGTGACGTCGAAGAACGTGGCGGGCAGGTTCAGGCTGACGACCACCGGATCGTGGTCCGACGCGCGGAAGGCGTTGTCCACGTACGGATCGCCCTGGGTGCCGCCTTCGATGTTGTAGTCGATCGCCTCCGGCTCGTCGGCATTCGCGTGCCACTCGGTCACGCCGGCCACCTGCGGCGACAGGGTCGCGCTGGCGAGGGCGTGGTCGAGGTAGCCGCTTTCGCCGCCGAACACGTAAGAGTACGGAATGCCGTGCGGGCGCACGAAGCGCTCGATCTCGTTGACGTAGCCGGCCGCGTTGAGCAGGCGGATCGGGTCTTCCATGCCGTAGGCGTTCATGTCGCCCACGACCAGGATGTCGCTGTCGTTCGCGCTGGCCGCGACCTGCGGCAGGAAGTAGTCGCGCAGGCGGGCGACCTGTTCGATGCGGCTGGCATTCCAGCAGCCCTGGCCGTCGCCGCTGTCGGCGTCGCCGCCACTCGAGCCGCCGCAACCGCCCTTCGACTTCAGGTGGTTCACGACCAGCGAGAACGTGCCGCCGTTGGCCGCCTTGAAGGTCTGGGCGATCGGTGCGCGGTTGTTGACGGCGTCGCCGTCCGACAGCGCGGCGCCCACCAGGCGCACCGACTGCGGCTTGTAGATCATCGCCACGCGGATCGCGTCGGTGCCGGTCGCGGCCGGTTTCGGCACGACGGCATAGGTGCCGGCGCCCATCTTCGCGTTCAGTTGCTCGACCAGGTAGGAGACGGCGATGTCGCCATTGTTCTGGATTTCCATCAGGCCGACGACGTCGGCGTTGACCGCGGAGAGCGAGTTGACGATCTTGTCGCGCTGGCGCACGAATTCGGCCAGGTTGTCGGCGCCGCGGCAGTTCGACGCGCGCGGGGTGGCGCTGCCGATGGCGCAGCCCTGGCCGGTACGGCCCCAGGCGTCGCCGCCGTTGGTGAAGGTGGTGAAGAAGTTCAGCACGTTGGCGCTGGCGACCTTGACGTTGCCCCCAGCCACTTGCGGTGCCGGCAAACGCTCGTTGGTGCGCGAGAAGGTCGGCGTCATGGTCGGCTGCAGCTTGAAGGCTGCGCCGCCACCGCCAATGGCGCCGAAGTCGAGCACGCCGGTCAGATCGGTGACGGTGTCGCCGGCGCGCACGGTGCCGTCCGCGAACAGGTAGGGAATCGTGCCCGGCGTGGTGAAGATGCCGTCGTCGAGGACGACGATGTTGGCCGCGTTGCTCGCAGCCAGCGCACGCGCCTCGGGCGAACCCGGGACATGACGATTGGTCGGGATCTCGCGACGGCCGGCGGACAAGGTCAGTTCGCCGCGCTCGCCGAGGTAGCCGTTGCCGCTCACCGTCAGCGGCGTCGTGAAGCGCACCAGCATGGCTTCGAAGCGGGCCAGGTCGGCGTTCGGCATCTCGACATTGGTCGGGGCGATGCTGTGGCCGCTGCCCAGCCTGGTGACCGAGGTGACGTCCTTGAACTCCGTGTACGAACGTTCGGCACCGGAAGGCGTGTATTCGGTGACGGTGCCGGTCAGCTTCACCAGCTCGCCCACCGCCAGGCCCGCGCTCGAACCGAACACGAAGATTGCGTCCGAGGTGGCCGGATCGCCGTCGCCGTTCGCATCCTGGATGAAGTAGCCGCTGCCGACGAGCGCGGTGACGACGCCCCGGGTGGTCTGCACGGTGTTGTTGTATGCGGTCTTGGTACCTGCGCCCTGGATCTGCGGAATGCTCAGCGGGCCGGCGACACGCACCGCCACGGTGCAGCTGGCGCTCTGGCCGTCGTTGTTGGCGAAGGTGATCTTGACCGGGTAGCTGCCGGCGGCGACGCTCGCGTCCACGCTCAGGATGGCGCTGGCGCTGGCGCCGGTGCTGGCGGCCGGCGAGAAGTTGAGCAGACCGATGCCGGCCAGCGCGCCGTCGGGGACGGCGCTGTTGACGCTGCTGTCGCCGTCGCGCGCCGACAGCAGCGCGGTGGCGCCGACGCCCTGCTCGGCCTGCACGCTGGCCGGGCAGTCGGTCACGATGGCCTGGACCACGGGGCCGGCGTTGCAGGCGTTCAGCGGCGAGGTCGAGCGGCGCGGGCCGTCCACCGGGCCGGCCGTGAAATCGGCGGCATTGTTGTCGGTGTCGGCGCAGCCGCGCGCGGCGCGGTGCAGGGAGGCCGACACCGATGGCGCCGGCGCAGCGGCCGTCTCGTACCGGTTCGCGCTGCCGAAGCCGACCATGTCGACGATGGCTTCGCCTTCGGCCGTCGTCATCGCTTTCGCAACGCTCGCCAGCGCCACCTTGCCGGCGGCCGCCGACAGGGCCGCGACCCAGGAATGGTCGATCGGTCCAATGTCCGTGCCCACGCCCGCCCCGCCCGCCACCAGGAAGTACTGGCCCGGCTGCAGGGTCACGTCCGGCAGCGCGCCGGACTGCCACGAGGTGCCGCTGGCCGACTGGTATTGCGGGCTCATGCCGTTCAGGCTGACCGGTGCGTTGCCGCGGTTGAACAGTTCGACGAAGTCGCGGTTCCACTGCGAGCTGGCGCTGCCGCCACCGCCATAGAGCTGGCTGATGACGACGTCGGCCGGGGCGGCGACGGCAGGTGCCGAAAGTCCAGCCAGCAGGACGGCGAGGACGGTCAGGCGGCCAGCCGGGGCATTCGTTGCAACGGGCATTTTCATGGCTTCCTGGCGAAATGGGAGGGCGAAACATGCGTTGTCTATGCCGATAGGCATTTTATTACCAGAAACAATCATACGGCCGAAATTTGACAGAAGAATTACTGGACGCAAGGTCGCTTCCGCGCGGATGAGGTACGGCGGCAACAAATTGATACCGCGAGGAAAATTAATGGACGCTGGTGCCCGCTTGGCGCCGCGCAGGCGCGGCATACGGCGCAGCGAGCGGGTCGCCGATGAACAGGCCTTGGGCGGGCCAGGCGACGCTCTTCCAGTAGGCTTCGATGGCGCTGTCGCCGTTCAGGTAATGGCGCAGCAGCACGCCAGGATTCGGGAATTTCTGCCAGTGGTTGCACGGCTCGCTGACGGTGCCGTAGCTGGCGGTGGCGCCGGCCTCCAGCCAGCGCAAGCTGCTCATCTGGCCGGTGCCGAGCAGATCGCCACCATAGGAAGTGAGATGGTCGGCCAGCGCGCCGGGCACGAAGCGGATCGTCTCGAGCCCGTCGACCTGCGCCTTGCCGAGCTGGTAGACGAGCACGTCGGTGGCGTCGCGCAGGGCATCGGCCTGCAGGCGGTGGATCGTCACGCGCCCGCCCGCCGCCTCGGCGGGGCGCGGAAAAAAGGGGGCGCGTACGTTGCGCGCCGTTTCCGAAGTCGTGAGGTACCAGGCGTGCGCCGGTGGCGTGCGAAAACCGCTGGCTACCCCGCGGTCGATCAGCGCACGTGCCGCCGCGCGCGATGCGATCGGCAGCAGCATCGACAGGCGCATGCCATGTTCGGCGTAGGGCAGGCGGCCCGGCCAGTTGAAATAGGTGCTGGGCTGGCCGGGGCGGCAGGGTTCGCTGCACAAGGCGGCATCAAAGCCGAGCGTGTAGGCGCCGGTGATGGCATTGCAGCCGACCTTATAGGGCACGGTCCAGACCATCAACACCGCCTGCACCTCGGGCGACAGCCGGCTGTCGATCTCGGCCTTCAGGAGACGGAACTGCGCCGGGTCGAGCTCGCGCGGACGCCCCGGGATACGCACGTGCACGACGTTCGCCTCCGGGATATCGCGCCGGCGCCGGTAATAGTCGCCGATGGCGATGCTGTCCGGATCGTCGTCGTTGATGACGAGCGCCAGGTGCCGCGCGTCCAGGTGCGGCCCTTTCGCCGGCCGCGCTTCGGAGGCGGCGCCGGCCGCGCCCGACGTCTGCGCGGCAGCTGGGGGCCGTGAGGCACCGGGCAGCGCCGGCGCCAGGGCAAAGGCAAGGGTGATAAGGAGCGTCGGCGTGCAACGCGGCGGCCGGGCCATGGCCGGCCGTCAGGCCCGTCCCGGCGTGGTGCCGCGCGCCCTGCGCCGGCGGGCCAGCGCCACGACGCCCAGCCCCCCGGCCAGCAGCGCCCCCATGCCCGGCTCGGGGATCGGCGACACCGCGTAGATCTCGAGCGCGTCGATGGCGAAGAACTGCCCGCCGACCGAGCCGTCGATGATGCTCAGCCCTTCCCCGGCCGGATCACCGTAGCTCAGGCGCCAGGACAGCGCGGTGTCGAGCCGGTCGTTGACCAGCAGGTCGGGCCCGGCCCCGAAGGTCGGCCCCTGCTCGAGCGCATTGAAGGTCTGGTACGCGCCCTGGCTGGGCAGCTCGTAGGTGCTCGGCACCTGGCGGTAGACGGCCGGATCCGTGTAGTTGAAGATGAAGGCGGTGCGCCGGAAGTCGCGCTCGGTGATGTGCCAGCCGTCGTCCGGCGACCAGCTCTGCGGGTTGTAGCCGCCGACGAGCCAGGCACTGCCGCTGCGGTCGGATACGCGCAGCAGCGTGAAGGTCGGGCCCTGGTCATCGGCCGCGGTATGAAAGTCGACCGAGTTGTCGCCCGGCTGGCGCGTGTAGATATTGTCGAGGATCAGGTCGCCGGCGCCGAGCCAGCGTTCGAGCTGGCCTTCGAGTGCCGGGTCCAGCGGTGGCGCGCCGGTCTGCCCGAAGGCCTGCGGTGCGGCTAGGACCAGCGCGCATGCGCCGGCGGCAACAAGCGTCTTCATGATCACCTCCTGGCGGGGTTCGCCGACGACGCATTGTATGCCGCCCCCGCGTGGGGGTTCGCACTGTTGACTTAGGGCTCTTGCTCGTGCAACGACACGATATCCGCCCTCTGCTGCCCTGGCGAAAACGGGACGCAGAGCAAAACAAAGCGGGCGTCGCCGCCCGCTTTGTTTGCGCTTCCTTTTTACTTCCTGTTTGACCTGGTTTCGTATGCTTCCTCGCGCGATCAGTTGCGCTTGTAGATGTCCTCGAAACGCACGATGTCATCCTCGCCGAGGTAGCTGCCGGACTGCACTTCGATGATGTGCAGCGGCAGTTTGCCCGGGTTCTCGAGCCGGTGGTTCATGCCGATCGGGATATAGGTCGACTCGTTTTCCGCCAGCAGGCTGACCTTGTCGCCGCAGGTCACGCGGGCCGTGCCCGAGACCACGACCCAGTGCTCGGCGCGGTGGTGGTGCATCTGCAGCGACAGCTTTTCGCCCGGCTTGACGGTGATGCGCTTGACCTGGAAGCGGTCGCCGGCATCGATGCCCTCGTAGTGGCCCCACGGGCGGTAGACGCGCGTGTGGTGCAGGTGCTCGGTGCGCTCCTTCGACTTCAGGTGATCGACCACCTGCTTGACGCGCTGGACCTGGCTCTTGTGCGCGACCAGCACGGCATCCTGGGTTTCGACCACGACGATGTCTTCCACGCCGACGACCGCGACGATGCGGCTTTCCGCGCGCACCAGCGAGTTCTTCACGCCGTCGAGATAGACGTCGCCGCGCTGGGCGTTGCCGTTCTCGTCATGCTGCTGCACTTCCCACAGCGCCGACCACGAGCCGACGTCGCTCCAGCCGATATCGGCCGGCACCACCACGGCGTGGGCGGTGTGTTCCATCACCGCATAGTCGATCGAGTCCGACGGGCAGGCCGTGAAGGCGGTTTCGTCGAGCCGGCAGAAATCGAGGTCGCGGTAACCGGTGGTCACGGCCTTCTCGGCCGCGGCGGCGATGTCCGGGGCAAAGCTGGACAGTTCGGTCAGGTAGCGCTCGGCCGCGAACATGAACATGCCGCTGTTCCAGTAATAGCCGCCATCGGCAACGAAGGCCTCGGCGGTGGCCAGGTCCGGCTTCTCGACGAAGCGTTCGACCGCGTAGCAGCCCTCGCAATTGCCGAGGGCCGCGCCGCGGCGGATGTAGCCGTAACCGGTTTCCGGGCTTTGCGGCACGATGCCGAAGGTCGCCAGGCCGCCGTCGCGCACCAGGGTGGCGGCACGGTTGACGGCTTCGCGGAAGGCCTCCGTATTCGTGATGACGTGGTCGGCCGGCAGCACCAGCATGACCGCTTC
>JBBWZO010000047.1:0-18834 GCA_039649125.1 Massilia sp.
GTGCGCTACCGCTTCGGCATCAACGGCGACGTCGCCGGCAAGACCGGCACCACCCAGAACAACGCCGACGGCTGGTTCATCCTGATGCACCCGAACCTGGTCGCCGGCGCCTGGGTCGGCTTCAACGACAACCGCGTGACGATGCGCTCGAGCTATTGGGGGCAGGGCGGCCACAACGCGATCCTGCTGGTGGGCGATTTCTTCAAGAGTGCCCTGGATGCCGGCAGGATCGACCGCGAGGCGCTGTTCCCGGGCGGACGGCCGCCGGCGCCGGCGCGGGTGGAGCGGGAGGAGCCGGAAGAGGAGTTCATCGAGCCGGGCGAGCTGACCGAGGGGATGCCGGCGGAAGCGCCGCAGCCCGAGGAGCCGGCCACGGACGAGGCCGAGGAAGTCCAGGACGCGCCGATGGAGGGGGTGCCGCCGGCGCCACCACCACCACCGACGTCCCTGTATTGAGGAAGCTGGCCAGGTAGCGGGGCCTCAGGGTGGGTTCAGGAACCCACCGTGAGCCCCCCGCTGCCTGGCCAGCTTCCTCAATACAGGGGCGTCGGCGCCGGTGGTGGCGGTGGCACCCCCTCCATCGGCGCATCCTGGACTTCCTCGGCCTCGTCCACGGCAGGTTCCTCGGGCTGCGACGTGTCCGGCGGCATCCCCTCGGTCAGCTCGCCCGGCTCGATGAACTCCTCTTCCGGCTCTTCCTGCTCGACCCGCGCGCGCGCCGGCGGCCTTCCGCCCGGGAACAGCGCCTCGCGGTCGATCCTGCCGGCATCCAGGGCGCTCCTGAAGAAGTCGCCCACCAGCAGGATCGCATTGTGGCCGCCCTGCCCCCAATAGTTCGAGCGCATCGTCACGCGGTTGTCGTTGAAGCCGACCCAGGCGCCGGCGACCAGGTTCGGGTGCATCAGGATGAACCAGCCGTCGGCGTTGTTCTGGGTGGTGCCGGTCTTGCCTGCGACGTCGCCGTTGATGCCGAAGCGATAGCGCACGGCCGTGCCGGTGCCGCGGTTGACCACCCCGCGCAGCATGTCGATCAGGGCCACGCTCGAGGCCTGCGACAGCGCGCGCTCGGGCGCGCCGTTGCTGAAATCGGCGATGAGCTTGCCTTCGCGGTCGGTGATGCGGCGCACGAACACCGGCTTGCGGTATTCGCCCTGGGCGGCGATGGTGGCGTAGGTGCTGACCATTTCCAGCAGCGTCACCGGGCTGGTGCCCAGCGCCAGCGAGGGCACCGAGGCCAGCCTGCTCTGGCGTACGCCCATGTTCTGCGCCAGCTTGATGACCGACGGCAGGCCGACATCCTGCATCACCTGCGCGGTGATCGTGTTCTTCGAATGCACCAGGCCGTCGCGCATGCTTAGCTGGCGCCCGGTGGTGCCGGACATGTCGGTCGGGCGCCAGACGGTGCCGTCGGCGGCCCGGATGTCCATCACCGCGTCGACATATGGCTGCTCCGGCGGGATGCCGTTTTCCAGGGCGGCGCCATACACGATGGGCTTGAACGTCGAGCCGGGCTGGCGCGCGGCCTGGGCCACGTGGTCGAACTGGTCGCGCGCGAAATCGCGGCTGCCGACCCAGGCTTTCACCTCGCCCGTCATTGGATCGATCGCCACGAAGCCGGCCTCCAGGCGCGACTTGGCTTCGCGCAGTTCGCGCATGAAGCTGCGGTCGGCCTTGATGCGCTTGAGGGCCGCCGCCGGTGCCTCGCCACCTTCGACCGCGCGGCGGTAGACCGCGCTTTCGCGCACGAAAGCGTCGAGATGTGCGCCGTGGGTCTTCCAGTAATGCGCGAACGGCGTCACGCTCCGGCGCATCGAGGCGTAGGTGCTGGTGGACGTCGAGCCCGGCAGCCAGGAATTGGCCCATTCGACGTCGGCCACCGCCTGCAGGGCGCTGGCCTGGCGTTCGACGGCGCGCAGCGCGGCCTGCTGCAGGTCGGCGTCGAGCGTGGTGTGCACCACCAGGCCGTCGAGCTCGAGGTCGTATTCGTTCTCGTTGGCCCAGGCGAGCAGCCACTTGCGCACGTGCGCCGTAAAGTGATTGTCGCGG
Source organism: Massilia sp. (assembly GCA_039649125.1). Lineage (GTDB taxonomy): Bacteria > Pseudomonadota > Gammaproteobacteria > Burkholderiales > Burkholderiaceae_D > Telluria. The sequence continues at coordinate 2,047 of JBBWZO010000047.1, forward strand.
CCGCTGCGTTCAGCCTGGCGCTCGAAGCGCAGGCGCAGCGGGCGCTTGACCAGCACCTTCAGGCGCGCCTGGCTGAACGCGCCGTGCTTGGCCATCTGGCCCAGCACCACGTTGCGCCGGCCGACGGAACGCTCGGGATTGGTCACCGGATTGTAGTAATAGGTCCCCTTGAGCATGCCCACCAGCGTAGCCGCCTCCAGCACGTCGAGCCTGGCGGCCGGCTTGTCGAAATAGGTGCGCGCTGCCATCTCGATGCCGCGCGCGTTGTACAGGAAGGGCACCGTGTTCAGGTAGGCTTCGAGGATCTCGGTCTTGCTGTAGGTGTTCTCGATCTTGATCGCGGTGATCAGTTCCTTCAGCTTGCGGTTGATGCTGCGGGCGCGTCCGATCTCTTCCGGGAACATATTGCGCGCCAGCTGCTGGGTAATGGTCGAGCCGCCCTGTGGGTCGCCCTTCAGGCTGGCCAGCAGCGCGCCCGCGATGCGGGTGAAGTCGATGCCGTGGTGCTCGTAGAAGCGATGGTCTTCGGTGGAGATCAGGGCCGTGAGCACGTGCCGCGACACCTGCGACAGCTTCACCCGCTCCTGCAGGCCCTGCTCGAAGCTGCCCATTTCCTTGCCGTCGCCGGACAGGATGACGGTCGGGCGCGCGCTGTTGACCTGCCTGAGGTCGGCGACGCTCGGGGTGAGCGGGATCAGGACGACCAGGTAGGCCAGGAACAGCAGCAGCAGGCCGGCCAGCGAGGACGCGCCGATGATCAGGATCTGCTGGCGCCGCGATCGCCCCTCGAGGAAACCATGCGCGCGCCGGTAGCCCGCCTGGGCCCTGCCGCTTGCGCTGCCGAATAAATCCTTTGCCTGCTGGCGGATGCCGTTCTCAAGCTTGTCGTCCTGGTCCACTGATGTCCTTGCGCTGTAATCACCTTTATGGAGCGCAGTATAGCCGACGGCGGCGCGGCTTACGCATGGGCACGGCAGGCGCATCGGCGGGCTTACCTCAGCGGGGCTTTCCTCGGCGGCGCAGGCGGGGCCGCAGGCGGCGCGGCACTGCCCGGCCGCCTTTCCGCTACAATCTCACAATGTCTTTACAAAATTCCAGTAGTGCATCTTCAGAGCTGCCGCCGGAAACGCGCGTGCTGCGCCAGTTCCGGGTCGTGTTCAACTCCGTGAAAACCCATTTCCGCCAGGTCGAGCGCGATGCCGGCCTCGGCGGCGCCCAGCTGTGGGCACTGTCCGTGATCGCGCAGTCGCCCGGCATCGGCGTGACCGACCTGGCGCGCGCACTCGACATCCACCAGTCCACCGCCAGCAACCTGGTGCGCACGCTGACCGGGCGCGGCCTGGTCGCCGCCACCAGGGAAGGCCAGGACAGGCGCGGCGTCGCCCTGCGTGCCCTGCCCGCGGCCGACGCCCTGCTGCAGCGCGCCCCGCTGCCCTTCGCGGGCGTGCTGCCGGACGCGCTGGCCAGCCTCGACGCTGCCACGCTCGCGCGCCTGGAACAGGACCTGGGGCGCCTGATCGAGGTGCTGCAGGCCGACACGGAAAGCGCCCAGGTGCCGCTGGCCCAGCTGTAAAGCAGTCGCCGCAAGCCGTTCGACGCGCCAGGCCGTGCTGCCTGCAACCGCCGCCCATCCCGCACCGCCCATTCGAGCGGCCACTAACATGCTTGGGAGCCGCCGCCGCAGTCCGCGAAGATGATCAGCCATGATTTGTAGGGTGGACTCGGGAGTCCACCCTACGATTTCCTCTGTTCACGGTAAACGCTCCGCTCCGCACAGCGGCGCGTCGCCGCCCTCAGTGCAGCAGCGCCGGCCCGTAGGTGCGGCGCCGGTCCGGGTGCTCCAGCACGCGGCGCGCGGTTTCCAGCGGCACGCCGCGTTCGCACAGCATGCGGGCGGCCACGTACATTCCGTGCGTGTGCAGGACGCTGATCGAGGCGTCGATCAGTTTGGCGGTTTGATGGTCACGGCGCGGTCTCATGAGAATACTCTAACCCATTCCGGCCGGGTCCGTCGATCCAGCCGTGCCCCCGGTCGTTCCCGCAGCAGGCCTCAGCCGCCCTCCCTGAAGCGGCGCAGCGCGGCGTCGACGATGCCCTCGGTGCTGCCGGCCGCGGCATGCGCTTCGCGCAGGTAGTGGGCGTCGCTGCCGGTGTGGGTTTCGGCATACAGATGTTCCAGCGCGGCCTCGCTGCCGAGCGCCTTTGCGTGCGGCTCCAGGCGGCGCAGGGTGGTCAGGATGTCCTCGCGCAGCGAGATCGTCTCGTGGGTCTGCGGATGCACCAGGGTGCCGTCGAGGCCGAAGCGGCAGGCCTGGAAGCGGTTGTAGTTATAGACCAGGTAGTCGTCCTCGAGCGGCGGCGGCTCGTTCCTCTCCAGCAGGTGCCGGCACAGCGCCTGCAGGTAGCAGGCCAGCGCGGCGGCGCGCTCGACCGTCAGCGGCGTGTCGCAGACCCGCAGCTCGATCGTGCCGTACTCGGGCTTCGGGCGCAGGTCCCAGTAGAAGTCCTTCATGCTCTTCACGATGCCCGTCTTTTCCATGCGCGCAAAATAGTCGCGCTCGAAGGCTTCCCAGCTCAGGATGAAAGGCGCCCTGCCCGACAGCGGGAAGGCGAACACCGAATTCAGGCGCGCGGAATTGAAGCGGGTATCGCTGCCCTGCAGGAAGGGCGAGGAACTCGACAGCGCGATGAAGTGCGGCACGTAGCGGTTCAGCGCGTGCAGCAGGAACAGCGCCTCGTCGCCGGAGCCGCAGCCGATGTGCACGTGCTGGCCGAACACGGTGAACTGCTTGGCGAGGTAGCCGTACAGGGCCGACACTTCCCGGAAACGGGGTTTCGAGAAGATCTTGCGCTGCGACCACTGCTGGAAGGGATGGGTACCGCCGCCGCAGACGCCCACGTTCAGCCGGTCGCCGGCGCGCAGCAGGGTGTCGCGGATCACCCGCAGTTCGCCCAGCAGTTCGCCATGATGCGTGTGCACGCTCGAATTCACCTCGATCATGCTCTCGGTGATTTCCGGGGTGACATTGCCCGGGAAGGGCTCGCGTCCCAGCAGCTCCAGCATGTCCGGCGAGGCCGGCACCAGGTCGAAGTCGGACAGGCTGACCAGTTGCAGTTCCAGTTCCACGCCCAGGGTGAGCGGCTGCGATTGTGCGAATGTGTCCAGCGCCATGTCAGGCCTCCTTTACGTTACGGGTTTCGTTGGCCCAGACGATGGCGCGCTGGGTCAGCACGGGTCCGAGGACGTCGAGCAGCAGCATCACCGCCGCCAGCGGCGCCAGGCTGTCGAACAGGTCGACGCCCATCCAGCGGGTCTGCTCCATGAGCAGCACCCCGAACACGGCCATCGGCGTGAGGGCCAGCCCGGACAGTGCGCCCTTGCGCGCCGAGATGCCCGACACCCGTGCCAGCGCCGTGCAGGCGGAGACTTTCACGAGGGCGCGCACCAGCACCAGCAGTAGGCCGAGCACGAGGCCCCCGGCAACGTTCTCGATCTCGACGCGGGTGGCGACAAAGAAGAACATCAGCACGGCCAGCAGGTCGCCGAGCACGCCGAAATTGCGCTGCGCGGGGCTCAGCGAAATGCGGCGGTGGCGCGCCACCAGGCCGAAGGTCAGGGCCGCGAGCACCGGGGAGAACTGCAGCACGTGGGTGACCGCGACCAGCAGCGCGACCGCCAGCGCGAAGGCCAGGGTGGCGTCGCACGCGGCATCGATCAGGCGCAGCCAGAGCGGCACCAGCGCGCCGAACAGCGCGCCCAGGACGGCGGAGGCACCGAGCACCAGCAGGCTGCTGCCGGCGGCATGCAGCAGGTCGCCCGAGGTCTGGAACAGGCCGATACCGACCACGACGTTAAAGGTGAACACGGCCATCACGCAGTTCAGGGCCGTCAGGTGCATGGCGCGCTCGGTGACCTGGCCGGCGGCGCCCTGCTCGTTCAGTACGCGCAGCAGGCCAGCCGGCGAGCTCGACATCGCCAGCGAGGCCGTCAGGGCGGCCGGCAGGGGCGCCATGCCCCAGTAGCCGGCAACGAGGTAGACGGCGGCGAAGGTGCCCGCGGCCTCCAGCAGCGAGGTGGCGACGATCCAGGGGTTGCTGCGCAGCCAGCGCAGGTTGATGCGGTAACCCAGCTCGAACAGGATCAGGCCGAAGCCGAGGTTCGCCAGCAGCATGAAGTTCTTCGACTCGGACGGCGGCAGGTAGCCGGCGGCCAGGTTGCCGAACACGAATCCGGCGACGCCGTAGACGGCGATGCGCGGCAGCGCGGTCCAGCGGTACACCAGTTCGCCGGCCATCCAGGCCAGCGCGATGGCCAGCGGCCAGGCAAGTTGCAAGCCAAGATCGGCATAATCGGGCATGTGTCCTCCCTTGATGGGCAGAAGAACCCGATCGAGCGCGCCTGACAAAACTCCCAAGGCTGCGTTGCAGCGTCTCGCCGTACAGGCGTACTGTCTTCGACGCCGCGCCTTGCCCTGAGGACCCCATCCTCAGGGCCCCGTGGAAATTTTGTCAGGCGCTCTAAAACGGGGCGAGCACCACCGGGCGGTGGGCCTTCCGCAAAAAACGGCCTCCGGGCGTGCCGGAGGCCCAAAAGAAACGTATGAACGCCTCATCGCTGATCGCCGGCGCCACCGGGGAAGCGGCGCCACGACTCGGCCATATTGCCTGATCTATATTCGATTGGCAACTATATTTGTGCACATGCACACACAAAAACCTTCACTACAGTGCCGATCCGGTGCCCATCCGCCGTCTATCTGACCCCTACTTGCGCGATCTCGCAGTGCGATCGACGGCCCTTGACGCGGCAACTGTTCTGCTGGCGGCCGTCGCGGTCCCAGACCTTCACGTTCCAGGCGTCCGCCCCGGTGCGCTCCATCGTCATGAAGCCGAAGCCGTCGATCCAGGAGCTCATGTGTTCGACGACCGCGCCGGAGGCCGGCGTGACGCCCGGCGGCGGCATGGCCGGCAGCGGTACCGTGTCCTCGGCGCTGCCGGAGAAGCCGGCGATGAACTGGGTCGGATGCGGGCTGGCGAAGCTGACCTGCTCCCACAGGTGCACGTGGCCCGACAGCAGCATGTGGATCGAGGGCGGCAGGATGCCCGGGTCGGCGTCGCCGAAGGCGTCGAGCAGGCCCTGGTCGCCGCCGAACAGCGTAATGTCGCCGGTCTTCGCATCGCGCTTGGCGCCGAAGCCGAGCAGCGGGTGGTGGTCGACGGCGATGTTGTAGCTGGCGCCGCGCGCGAGCTGCTCGACTTTCCGGTAGGTGTCCGCATAGATCGCACGGCGCGGGTCGGTCTTTGGCAAGCCCTTCCAGTTGGTGTTGGCGGTGTCGAACACGATCAGCTGGGCGCCGCCGCCGAGCGGCACCGCATACGGGTCGCTGTACTCGCCGCGCGCGTCGTTGGCGGGATCGTCGCAATCGCGCCCGGCTTCGAAAGGCCGCGGATCGAGCCAGCGCCACCAGCCCTGCCCCGCGCGCGTGCAGTTCTCATGGTTGCCGCGCGCCAGCACCCAGGGCGCGGCGGCCAGCAGCTTGCGTGCCGGGGTAAAGAAGTCGGCCGCCCAGGCGTCGTAGCCATAACCGTAGGGGCTGCCCGCGCAGCCGGCGCGCCCGGCCGGGCACGGGTCTTCGCGGTAGTGGTAGTCGCCGACGTGCACCACCAGGTCGGGCTGGAAGGCGGCGGCGCTGGCGGCCACGCGGGCGAACGGGAAGGCTTCGGGATCGTTGCAGTCCTGGATCTCGCGGCCCTTCAGGCGGCAGCCGGTGTCGCCGATGACGACGATGCGGTTTGGCGCCGCTTTCGGCACCGGCAAGGCGCGCCCGAGCACCGAGGCGGTCACGGCGCCGGCCGCGATCGGGGCTTCGCAGGCCAGCACGGCGGTCGATGGCGGCGTGTGCGGCTGGCCGGCGCGCGCCGGAATGCTGGAATGCGGGACGCGCACGCGCATCGGCAGCACGTGGTTGTCAACCATCAGCGGCGGGCAGGCGGAGGCCGCGGTGATCACGCGGGCGGTCGCCTGCCCGTTCTCCCCGACCACCACGAACGCGACTTCCTCCGGGCCCGGATCGGACACGAGGCTGGCGCAGCCGGCCAGCGACAGGGTCAGAGAAAGTGCAGCGAGCCGGGTCGGGCGCAACGGTGTCATGATGGCATCCTCCTGAAAACCGCGAATGTAACACAGCCGTATGACGGGTTGGCTGCCTTCCGTCACGCCTTCCGCCGGCGGCCGGACGCGGCGGGCGCGCGCCTGGGCGTACCATGTACCCGGACAGGGGCGGGAGCGACAATGGTGCAGGTGCTGCAACAGATGCCGGTATGGCTGCAGGCGGGATGCTGGGGACTGGTCGCGGGCGCGGCCCTGCTGCTGGGCGCCGCGGTCGGCTACCGGGTGCCGATGCCGCCGCGGCTGGTGGCGGCCATCATGGCCTTCGGCAGCGGCGTGCTGATCTCGGCCCTCTCCTTCGAGCTGATGGACGAGGCCTACCGCACCGGCGGTTTTGCCGCCACCGCGCTCGGCTTCCTGGCCGGGGCGACGGTCTACACGCTGGTCAACTGGTGGCTGTCGCACGGAGGCGCGAAACACCGCAAGCGTTCCTGCGGGCTGCAGCCGAGCGAGGCCGAGCATGGCGGCAGCGGGCTGGCGATCGCGGTGGGCGCCCTGCTCGACGGCATCCCGGAGTCGATCGTGATCGGCCTGTCGATGCTGGGCGGCGGCAAGGTCAGCCTGGTAGCGGTGTCGGCGATCTTCCTGTCGAACGTGCCCGAGGGCCTGTCGAGTGCCGCCGGCATGAAGAAGGCGGGGCGCGGCCCAGGCTACATCTTCGGCATCTGGGGCGGCATCGCGCTGGCCTCGGGCGCCGCGGCCCTGGCCGGCTACACCCTGTTCGAGGGCGTTTCGCCCGACGGCGTTGCCGCCACCACGGCGGTAGCGGCCGGCGCAATCCTCGCGATGCTGGTCGACACCATGATCCCCGAAGCCTTCGGCGAGGCGCACGATTTCGCCGGGCTGATCACGGTGGCCGGCTTCCTGTCGGCGTTTGCTTTGAGCAAACTGGGCGGCTGAGGCACCTGAGCGAAGCCGCGGTCGCGCCGCACAGCGGCAATCCTGCGCGGTGCGCGGGCTCACCGCCGCCCTGGCTGTCGGGCCGTTTCCGCATCCTGTTCAGCCACGATCATAAGGTGGGCTTGCCAATTTTTTTGCGGGCGATACGATTGACCGGAGTAATGTCAGCAGTCGCTGCCCGTGATGCCGCGTTCGTACGGCAGCGTTCAGGCGATGGTCTTGACTGCACGTCACGAATCGATACCTGATTCGCGACGTGGATGCAAAGATGGGTTCCCTGCACGCGCGGCTTGCCACGGCCCCGCGTGCAGTTTTTTATACCCGCGGCGGATCGGTCTCGCGCTCGTAAACCCGGTGCCGCGTCAGCGCCGCCTTGAACGTGTTGAAGGCGGCGCGCCACTCGCGGACGTCGGCCAGGAGCAGCCCCCGGTCTTCCGACCCATCCGGCAGGCGCGGCGGGATTCCGGCCGCGCGCAGCAGCGCCTGCCCGGCGCCGAAGGCCAGGATCGGTTTCAGGTGGCGGTATTGCTCGCGCACGAATTCAAGCGCCGGATCGTCGCCCGCCGGCACCCTGCCGATGCGCTGCCCGATCAGGCGCGGCTGGGCGCCCTCCTTCAGCAGGGCCGCGTACAGCGCGCATGCCGTTTCGCCGTCGCTGCCCGCCGCCACCAGCAGGGCGACGCGGCGCGTGCGGATGCCGGTCACGCCCGGCCGGAAGCGCAGCGACAGCGCCGGCGACGCCGCGTACTCGGGGATCGGCAGGGCCGTCGGGCGCGGCAGCGGCGGCGGCGCCGGAATGCCCAGCTGGGACGCCACCGCCGCCGCCAGCGCCGGATCGACGTTGACCAGTCCCGCCACGATCCGCTCGCGCACCGCCGGTGTCTGCACCCGGGTCAGTTCGAAACGGTAGGCGTTGACGATGTGCGCCTGCTCGTTTGGCGTCTGGCTGCGCCAGAACAGGCGCGCCTGGCCATAGTGCTCGGCGAACAGCTCCGGCCTGCCGCGCACCTTGCTGCCCTCGACCGGCTCGGGAAAGCTGTTGAAGCCGCGCGCCCCGGCCTGGAACGGGCAGCCGCCGGCCAGCGAATTCGGCTCGTAATTCACGCGCCCGCGGCTGATCGCCTGGCGGTGTAAGCCGTCGCGCTGGTTGTTGTGCACCCGGGCCACGGGCGAATTGACCGGGATCTCGTGGAAATTCGGCCCGCCCAGGCGCGTGAGCTGGGTGTCGATATAGGAGTGGATGCGGCCCTGCAGCAGCGGGTCGCTGGTGAAATCGATGCCGGGGACGACGTGCGCGGCGCAGAAGGCGATCTGCTCGGTCTCGGCGAAGAAATTGTCGGGATTGCGGTTCAGGACCATGCGCCCGACCGGACGCACCGGCACCAGTTCCTCGGGGATCAACTTGGTCGCGTCCAGCACGTCGAACACGCCGAAGGCGGCCGCCTCCTGTTCGGTGAACACCTGCAGGCCGAGCTCGTACTCCGGGAAGTGGCCGGCCTCGATCGCTTCCCACAGGTCGCGCCGGTGGAAGTCCGGGTCGGCCCCGGCCAGCTTGACCGCCTCGTCCCAGACAAGCGAATGGGTGCCCTGCAGCGGCGTCCAGTGGAACTTGCAGAAGCGCGATTCGCCCTGCGCATTCACCAGCCGGAAGGTGTGCACGCCGAAGCCTTGCATCATGCGGTAGCTGCGCGGGATCGCGCGGTCGGACTCGACCCACATCAGCATGTGGAAGATTTCGGGCGACAAGCCGGCGAAATCGTAGAAGGTGTCGTGGGCGCTTGACGCCTGCGGCATCTCGTGGTGCGGCTCGGGCTTGGCCGAATGCACCACGTCGGCGAACTTCATCGCGTCCTGGATGAAGAAAACCGGGATGTTGTTGCCGACCAGGTCCCAGATGCCTTCGTCGGTATAGAACTTGGTGGCGAAGCCGCGCACGTCGCGCACCGTGTCGGCCGAGCCGCGCGAACCGGCCACGGTGGAAAAGCGCACGAACACCGGGTGCGCTTGCCGGCCTTGGCGAAGGGCGCCGCGCGCGTGATGGGCGACAGGTCGAGATAGCTCTCGAAGTAGCCGTGGGCGCCCGAGCCGCGCGCATGCACCACGCGCTCGGGGATGCGCTCGTGGTCGAAATGGGTGATCTTTTCGCGGAAGATGAAATCCTCGAGCGCGGTCGGCCCGCGCAGGCCGATCTTCAGCGAATCCTGGTTGTCGCCCACCTTCACGCCCTGGTTGGTGGTCAGCGTGCGGCCGCTATCGTCCACGCGCACCCGGTCGAGCGGCCCGTTCAGGGGATTGGCGCCGATCTCGGGCGAGCCGTCGCCGGCCTTGCGGGAGGCGATGTCCTCGGTGGTGGTGCTGGCGGTGGCCAGCGGCGTGGCCGGGCGTGGCGCTCGCCCTCGTGCGGCGGGATGGCGTCCTCGCCGTATTCGCGCGGCTTGGTGCTGTTGAACGGCATCTCGGCGGCCTGGGCCTGGTCCGACACCACCTTCTCGATCAGGCGTTCGCTTTCCGGGGTCGTCGCGCCCAGGCCGGCCGGCCGTTTCGGATCGGCGGGGCCGGCGATGGTGCTCAGGATGGAGCCGGCGCCGTCGGGTCCGCCGTTGTTCTTGCGTGTTGCCATACCTCACCTCATGGTCGGGTTTCAGGAAAAATGCCCAGCGCTTGGATGGCATATGGCAACTTGCAATGACCTCGGCCAAACGTGCGCTCAATTGCTGAGTCTGCTTTCGAAGGCCTGCCGTGTCCCTGATCCCGCGCAACCCCGGTTCCGTCCGGGGCGGGCTTGGCCGTACAATAGCCGGCGCGCACCCGCGCGTCCCCCTGACCAAGCTGGAAAAAACACGAATGATTGTCCTGAAAGTTCCGTACGCGGAAAAAGACGAAGCCAAGGCGCTCGGCGCGCGCTGGAATCCGACCAGAAAGTGCTGGTATGTCCCGGATGGCAAGCCGAGCGAACCCTTCGCGAAGTGGCTGGCGGGAGGAAGCACCCCGAGCGAAGCCGGCGCCGCGCCAAGCTCGCGCGACGCCCACGGCGCCAAGCCGGTGATCGGCGCGAAGTACCTGGAACTGCCGCACGCCTGCAACCCCTTCGAGGAATGCGCCGAATGCCGCCCGCAGCTGCTGGAAAGCGGCTGGCTGGAAGCGCACCAGGCCGTGCGCAAGCTGCTCGCCGGCCTGTGAGCCGCCAACCCGCCTCTCTACTTCACCCGCTGCTTCTCCAGCTTGCGCGCCAGCGTGCGCCGGTGCATGCCGAGCCGGCGCGCGGCTTCCGAGATATTGAAATCGGTTTCGGCCAGCACCGCGTGGATGCGTTCCCACTCGAGCGTCTTGATCGAGGTCGAGCGGTTGCTCAGCTCGATGTCGGTAGTGCCCGCCACGTGGCCGAAGGCGGCCTCGATGTCGTCGGTGTTCGAGGGCTTGGCCAGGTACTGGCATGCGCCGAGCTTGATCGCCTCGACGGCCGTGCCGATGCTGGCAAAGCCGGTCAGCACGACGATCAGCATCTCGGGATCGTGCGCGTGCAGCAGTTGCACGCAGGAGAGCCCCGAGGCGTTGCCCCTGAGTTTCAGGTCGACCACCGCATAGCCGGGGTCTTCCTCCTTCAGGATCTCGGCCGCCTCTTCGTAGCCGGGCGCGTGCAGCACGCGGTAGCCGCGCCGCTCGAAGGAGCGGCCCAGGGTGCGCGCAAAGGCTTCGTCGTCCTCGACGATCAAGAGCACCGGGACGACATTGTCGACACCGGTATCGATGCTGGTATCAACGGCGTCAGACATGCTCGCCCTCCCCACTCAATGCGATCGACGCCACCGGGATCGTCAGCGTGACTTCCGCCCCGCCCTCCTCGCGATTGCGTGCCGCCACGCTGCCGCCCAGGGTGCGCGCCACGTTCACCACCAGGAACAGCCCGACGCCACCGCCGGCGCGGTTCTTGGTCGACTGGTAGGGCTTGCCGAACTGGGCCAGCATTGCGGGCGCGAAGCCCGGCCCGCGGTCCGTCACCACCAGGCGCAGGGTGCCCTCCCCGACGCTCGCCTCCAGCCGCACCCAGTCGGGCGAGGCTTCCAGCGCGTTGTCGAGCAGGTTGTCGATGGTCTGCTTCAGGGCCGAGTCGAAGGCGACCGGGATGTCGTCGCCGATGCGGTTGTCGTACTCGAACTGCACCACCGGGCGGCGCTCTTCCCATTCCCCCACCAGGTCGTCGAGGAAGGTGTGAAGGGTCGTGCGCACGGCCGACTCGCCGCGCGCCTTGCCGGCGGACAGCAGGATGCCGCTGACGATTGATTTGCAGCGCAGTAGCTGGGTCTGCATCTCCGCGATTTCCTCGCGCAGGTCGGGGTTGTCGCGGAATTCCGGCATCCGCTTCCAGTCGCCGAGGATGACCGAGAGTGTCGCCAGCGGCGTGCCCAGCTCGTGGGCGGCCCCGGAGGCCAGCAGGCCCATGCGCACGATGTGGTCTTCCTCGGCGGCGCGCTGGCGCAGGTCCGCCAGTTGCGCCGCCTTGGCGCGCAGGGTGCCGCTGATGCGCGAAATGAAGATCACCAGCAGCGCCGCATTGATCGCGAAGCAGATCAGCATGCCCTGCACATACAGGCTGGCGATCCCGCGCGCGTGGTCGAAGGGCAGCGGCAGCGGCTGGGCGAACACGGCCAGCAGGGCCAGGCAGACCAGCGTGACGAGCACGATGGTCCAGGTCGACCACGCTTCCAGCAGCACCGCGGAAATGATGATCTGCAGCAGGTACAGGAAGGCGAAGGGGTTGGTGGTGCCGCCGGAGAGATACAGCTGCACGGTGAGCGTGGCGACATCGACCAGCAAGGCCATGAACAGCTCGCTGTTGGCGACCGGCCGCCGTTCGTGCCAGCGCAGGTGGCTGGCGATGTTGAAGGCGATCAGGCAGGCCAGCACCTGCAGCATGTGTACCAGCGGCAGGTTGATGTCGAAAATGAGGATCGCGCCGGCGATCGTTGTGATCTGGCCGATGACCGCGATCCAGCGCAGCTCGATGAGCTGCAGCATGTTCTTGTGCCCGGCTGCGTACTCGACGCTTGCTTCTTCGCTCGAGGCGATAGCCGGGGTTATTCTTGTTAGTAGATCAAGCTTTACTGCCATTGTCCTTAGCCCTGGCGGCACCATTCAAGCCCGAGCGTGCGACGAACCACCACGCCCCGGCAACCATCAAAGCCAGAGCATACCAAGTGATGGCATAGACGAGGTGATTGTTTTGGAATTGGATGACGGTCAGGCCGCCGACCGGACGCTCCGGGGCGCCTGCCGGGTCCTGCCCGCGCGCGGCGTCCACAAAGTATGGGGCGACCTTGTGCAGGCCGCGCGCGGCCGCAATCGCGGCGACATCGCGCGAGAACCAGCGGTTGCCAACGGGATCGTTCTCGCGCAGGAAGCCGCCGCCCGGCTCGCTGATACGCAGCAGGCCGGTCAGGCGATGCGGCGCGCCGGCTGCGGCCGCACAGGCGTCGCCATCCGCGCGGCGCGCCGGATAGCGCGGCCCATCGGGTCCGGCACGGTTTTCGGTCGCGGGAATGAAGCCGCGGTTGACCAGTACGACTGTCCCATCGGGGGTGCACAGGGGCGTCAGGAGCCAGAAGCCGGCGCCCAGTTCGGAGACGGCCTGTACCGGCGTCGTGTATTCGTAGAGGAAATGCCCGGCGAGGTGTACATGCCGGTATTCGTCGGATTCTTTTGAAACGGTGTTCCAGCGCGCCGCGGAAGGCGGCGCGACGGGAGTCGCGCTCACGCGCGACTCCACTCTTTCGATCAGTGCCAGTTTCCATTGCAGGCGTTGCACCTGCCAGGTCCCCAGCCCTGCAAACAGCACGATCAGCAGCAGCGCAATGATTGCCAGGACGAGCCTCGCGATGCTGCTTGGACGCCCGGTTGCCTGCGCATCCGCTGCCGGATCGTGCCGGCCCATCATGGCTGGTCGTGGGTGCCGTGGCCGGTGACCGCGGCGGCGTCGCCCATGCCGGACATCATGTTGGCGTTCATGTGATACATGACCCACAGCGAGCCCGCAAGCACGATGACGAGCAGGATCAGCGTCAGGATCAGGGCCATCATGTTCCAGCCGCCTTCGGACTTCGCGTTCAGGTGCAGGAAGTAGACCATGTGCACGACCAATTGCACGGCTGCGAGGCCGAGGATAACGACGCGCGTCGTCGACGGGTCGAGCACGTTGCCCATGACCAGCCAGAACGGGATCGCCGTCAGGATCACGGCCAGCACGAAGCCGATCGTGTAGTCCTTCAGGCTGTAATGCACGCCTGGCGCGTCGCCATGGGCATGGCCGTGGAGTGCGTCGTGGGCGTTGTGAGTGTGATTCGCGCTCATGGCAGCACTCCCATCAGGTAGACAAAGGTGAAGACGAAGATCCAGACGACGTCCAGGAAGTGCCAGAACATCGACAGGCACGACAGGCGGCGCATGTTTTCCGGCGTGATGCCGTGCTTCGGCAGCTGGAACATCAGCGTGACCAGCCAGACGATACCGAACAGCACGTGCAGGCCGTGGGTGCCGACCAGCGAGAAGAACGCCGTCAGGAAGGCGCTGCGCGCCGGGCCCGCACCCTGGTGGATCAGGTGGTAGAACTCATAGATTTCCAGGGCCAGGAAGCAGGCGCCGAGCACGCCGGTCACGCCCAGCCACAGCTGGGTCTTTGCCAGGTTCTTGGCCTGGGCCGAGATCATGGCGAAGCCGAAGGTGAGCGACGACACCAGCAGGAAGGCCGTGTTGATGGCGATCAGCGAGAGGTCGAACAGTTCGACGCCCGACGGGCCGCCCGCATAGTTGCGGCCCAGCACGGCGTAAGCCGCGAACAGGCTGGCGAACAGCAGGCAGTCGCTCATCAGGTAGATCCAGAAACCGAGCAGGGTGCCGTTTTCCGGGTGGTGGTCGCGCACGTGGTAGCGCGAACCGGTGTCGACGCCGGCGGCGCCGGCGTTGGTGCTAAGGGTTGCGGTGTTGTTAGACATGGCTTTCCAGCAGTTTGGTACGGGCATTCTCGGTACGGGTCACTTCTTCCGCCGGGATGTAGTAGTCACGCTTGTAGTTGAACGTATGGACAATGATCGCCACCATCATCGCGAAGAACGCGAGGCCGGTCAGCAGCCACATGTGCCAGATGATGCCGAAGCCCACCACCATGGACAGCGCCGAGATCACGAAGCCGGCCCAGGTGTTCGCAGGCATGTGGATCGGGACGTAGTCCTTCAGCGGACGCTTCCAGCCGTTCTTCTTCATGTCGGCGAAGGTGTCGTTGTCGTGCACCACCGGCGTGAACGCGAAGTTGTAATCAGGCGGCGGCGACGAGGTCGCCCACTCCAGCGTACGGCCATCCCACGGGTCGCCGGTCACGTCGGCCAGCTGCTTGCGGTCGCGCCAGCTGACGAAGATCTGCATCAGCAACGCGCCAATACCGGCAGCGACCATCAGGGTACCGATGAACGAGATCAGGAACAGCGGCTGCAGTTCAGGATCTTCGAAGTGGCTCGAACGACGGGTCACGCCCATGAAGCCGAGGATGTAGGCCGGGCCGAACGCCACCCAGAAGCCGATCGACCACAGCCAGAACGAGACCTTGCCCCAGAACACGTTCAGCTTGAAGCCGAACATCTTCGGGAACCAGTAGTTGAAGCCGGCGAACAGGCCGAACAGCACGCCACCGATGATCACGTTGTGGAAGTGCGAGGTCAGGAACAGCGAGTTGTGCAGCACGAAGTCGGCCGCAGGAATCGCCAGCATCACGCCGGTCATGCCGCCGATGGTGAAGGTCAGCATGAACGAGATCGTCCACATCATCGGCAGTTCGAAGCGGATACGGCCGCGGTACATCGTGAACAGCCAGTTGAAGATCTTCGCGCCGGTCGGGATCGAGATGATCATCGTGGTGATGCCGAAGAACGCGTTGACGCTCGCACCCGAACCCATGGTGAAGAAGTGGTGCAGCCAGACCAGATAGGACAGGACCATGATGACGACGGTCGCGTACACCATCGAGGTGTAGCCGAACAGGCGCTTGCCCGAGAAGGTCGCAACGACTTCCGAGAAGATGCCGAAGGCCGGCAGGATCAGGATGTACACCTCCGGGTGGCCCCAGATCCAGATCAGGTTCACGTACAGCATGGCGTTGCCGCCCTTGTCGTTCGTGAAGAAGTTGGTGTCGAACAGGCGGTCCATGCCCAGCATGGCCAGGGTCGCGGTCAGGATCGGGAAGGAAACCACGATCAGGATGTTGGTGCACAGCGAAGTCCAGGTGAAGACAGGCATCTTCATCAGGTCCATGCCCGGTGCGCGCATCTTGATGATGGTGACGACCAGGTTCACGCCGGACAGCAATGTGCCGACGCCCGCGATCTGCAGTGACCAGATGTAATAGTCGACGCCGACACCCGGACTCGCCAGGATGCCCGACAGCGGCGGGAAGGCCAGCCAGCCGGTACGCGCGAACTCGCCGACGAACAGCGAAGCCATGACCAGCACGGCGCCCATGGTCGTCATCCAGAACGAGAAGTTGTTCAGGAACGGGAAGGCGACGTCGCGCGCGCCGATCTGCAGCGGCACGACGTAGTTCATCAGGCCCGTAATGAGGGGCATCGCCACGAAGAAGATCATGATCACGCCGTGGGCGGTGAAGACCTGGTCGTAGTGGTGCGGCGGCAGGAAGCCGGCATTCTCGCCGAACGAGATCGCCTGCTGGGCGCGCATCATGAGGGCGTCGGCGAAGCCGCGCAGGAACATCACGAGGCCGAGCACCATGTACATGATGCCGATTTTCTTGTGGTCGATGCTGGTGAACCAGTCGCGCCACAGGGTGCCCCACAGGCGGAAGTAGGTGATGGCGCCCAGAAGGGCAGCACCGCCGACCACGACGCCTACGAAGGTAGCGAGCAGGATCGGGTCATGGAAGGGAATCGCGTCCCAGCTGAGCCGACCGAAGATAAGCTTCGTCAAGTCAAAGGAGTCTTGCATGGTTACTTCTTCACAGAATGAGTATGGGTTTCGCTCGCGTCGGCCGCGACTTCTGCCTTGGCTTCCGCGCTCGCGTCCGCCTGGACAACTGCCGTCGCCTGCGCGTGGACAGCGTGCTGCTGCGCGTCATGTCCGGCGTGCTGCGCTGCACCGTGAGGGGCGTACTGCTGTGCGGCCAGCGCCTTCAGCGCCTCCGCCTGTTGTTCCGGCGGCAGCTTCTTCAGTGCGATGGCCTTCGCCGTGCGCTGGGCGTCGGCCGTCATCTGCTGGTGCATGCAAGGTGCGCCTTCAGCCACGCAGCGGTTCAGGATCGCATAGTACAGGCTCGGGTCGACGGTGCCGAAGTGGCGGATCGGTTCCTTTTCCGACGGCTTTTCCAGCGTCAGGTAGTCGGCGCGGCCCAGTGCGTTGCCGCTGGCCTTGACCTTCTGTACCCAGGCGTCGAAATCGGCTGCGGTCGTGCCGCGGTAGGCAAAGCGCATGTGCGAGAAGCCGTCGCCGCTGAAGTTCGCCGACAGGCCCTTGTAGTCGCCGGTCTTGTTCAGCACCGCGTTCAGGGTCGTTTCCATGGCCGGCATCGTGTAGATCATGCCCGCCAGGGTCGGGATGTAGAACGTGTTCATCACGGTCGACGAGGTCAGCTTGAAGCGGATCGGGGTGTCGATCGGGGTGACCAGTTCATTGACCGTCGCGATGCCCTGCTCCGGATAGATGAACAGCCACTTCCAGTCGAGCGA
>JBBWZO010000357.1:0-20540 GCA_039649125.1 Massilia sp.
GCTCACGCTGGAGCACATTCGCGAGATCCACGGCGCCCTGGACATGGCGCGTTGCAAGCTCGAGTTCTTCGTGCATGGCGCGCTGTGCGTGGCCTACAGCGGCCAGTGCAACATCTCGCACGCCCACACCGGCCGCAGCGCCAACCGCGGCGACTGCTCGCAGGCCTGCCGCCTGCCGTACACGCTGTCCGACGGCCAAGGGCGCGTGGTGGCCTTCGAAAAACACCTGCTGTCGATGAAGGACAATGACCAGAGCCGCAACCTGGAAGCGCTGATCGACGCCGGCATCCGTTCCTTCAAGATCGAGGGCCGCTACAAGGACATGGGCTACGTGAAGAACATCACGGCCCACTATCGCCTGCTGCTCGACGAGATCCTGGAGCGCCGCGCGGGCTTCGTGCGGGCCGCCAGCGGGCACACGCAGATCTTCTTCACGCCGGACGTCGACAAGAATTTTAATCGCGGCCACACCGACTATTTCGCCCAGGGCCGCCAGGACGACATCGGCGCCTTCGATTCGCCGAAGTACTTGGGGGTGCGGGTGGGCGCCGTCAGCAAGGTCGGCCCGGATTTCGTCGAGATGATGACCGACGCGCCGCTCGCCAACGGCGACGGCCTGAACTACATGAACAAGCGCACCAGCGTCGGCGTCCAGGTGAACACCGTGCAGAGGCTGGCGCAGGGTGAGCCCAGCGAGGCGGGCCAGCGCTGGCGCGTCTTCCCGAACGAGCCCGTCAGCACCTTGCCCGGCCTGAAACCGGGTACCCAGGTCCACCGCAACCGCGACCACCAGTGGGAAGCGGCGCTGACGAAGCGCTCGGCCGACCGCAAGGTGGCTCTGCACCTGACCCTGGCGGAAGCCGACGACGGCCTCGCGCTGACCTTGCGCGACGAGGACGGCTTAGAGACGGTGACGCACGCGCAGCTGGCGCTGCAGCCCGCGCACAACGCCGAGCAGGCCGACGCGGCGCTGCGCGCCAGCCTGACCAAGCTGGGCAACACCATGTTCGAAGCCGACGGCATCGCCCTGGAGCTGTCGCAGCCGTGGTTCGTGCCCGCCGCCGCCATCAATGCGCTGCGGCGCGACGCCGTGGCGGCGCATGAGGCGGCCAGGCTGGCCGCATGGGAACGTCCGGAGCGCAAGGCGCCGGCCGAGCCGCCTGCCGTCTATCCGATGACCCAGCTGTCCTACCTGGCCAACGTCTACAACGACAAGGCGCGTGCGTTCTACCACAAGCACGGCGTGGGGCTGATCGACGCGGCCTACGAAGCGCATCAGGAGCCGGGCGAGGTGTCGCTGATGATCACCAAGCACTGCCTGCGCTTCTCGTTCAACCTGTGCCCGAAGCAGGCCAAGGGCGTCCAGGGCGTGCAGGGCCAGGTGCGGGCCGAGCCGATGACCTTGAGAACGGGCGAGGAAACGTACACGCTGCGCTTCGACTGCAAGCCGTGCGAGATGCACGTCGTCGGCGCCATGAAGCCCGGCATCCTGCGCTCGCCGCCGCCGTCCGCGGTGCCGTACAGCCCGCTGACCTTTCATCGCCGGCGTCCCGTGTGACGTGCTGCGAACAGTGTCTCTCCCCGGCATCGCGTGCTGACGCATGGAGGAGGGCGAGCTACCCGGCGGCATGTTCAGGCTCTAAAAGTCCATGACAAATAAACGGCGAGTGTAAAAAAGCCGGTGCCGCAAGCGCGGCGTCATCGAACGAATGTCCGCAACCAGCCAGGACCGGACATCGCTAAGCACATGCCTTTGATTCACGATGCAGATTAACGCTAACAATACTCATGAGCGTTTCCGTTAGAAATTATCTCCAAACAGACCAGCCAGCTGTCGACCAGGTAGTGCGAGACGCTTGGATCGAGCTGGCCGCCACCATGCCAGGATGGGATGAGCTCGCTCCGCGACTTGGGGCGCTTACTGCAAATGCCGATCGCAGCGAAATACTGGTTGCGGAACTGGACGGAGAAATAGTCGGCGCGGCGGGCTATGTCGCGCCACACCAGCCCAAGCCCGACTTCTTTCCTCCGGAATGGCCCATGGTACGGTTCATGTCTGTTGTGCCAAAAGCTCGCGGACATGGTGTGGGCCGGGCTTTACTGGACGAATGCATCAACCGTGCCGAGCGCGATAACACGACGTTAATCGCGTTGCATACCACCCCAGTGATGGAAGCTGCTCAGCACCTATACCGGCGCGCCGGTTTTGAGGTGGTACGCCATCTACCAAACATGTTTGGCGTGCCTTTTGTGCTGATGACTCGAGTCCTCCAAACCGGTTGAACGTGCCAACGCAAGTAAAAAGGAAAGGCCGCCACGTCTGCTTCGGGGTCGATAACGGACGCTTCAATAGGTCTGCAATCGGCAGGAGCAGACGGTAAGCGTTTTCAGTCCAATGACACAACCTTGATGGAGCCCCCTTGGAAACCCAAGAGCAATACCGCCGCTCCACTCGTCAAAACCCGTGCAGAACAGGGAATCCCCTTTCAAACGATTGTTTCTAAAAGTTCGGATGCCCCAGATCGGTCGTCCCGCAGCAAGCGTCCGATCGTGGTCAGTGCAGACGAAAGATCAGCAATCGACGGGGCGCCAAGACATATACGTACGCCGCTGTGTGGCGTGTCTGGACATACTTCAGTAGCACTGGGCGGTGTCAGGAGAATGCCGAACGCAGCCGCCGCCTGGTACAGGCGTTCCGTCTCTGGTTTGGCCATGGGAATCCATAGGTGATAACCAGAATAATTTGGAATACGAGCCAACTCGCCCAGCAAAGACTTCGCCAGGGTCATACGTCGCTTTGACTCATCCCGGATGGCCAAGCTGACAGTATCGGCTGTGCCATCGATGAGCCATTGTTCCATTACTGCGCAGCTCAACGGTGACACCATGATGGCGGTCGCCTGCAGCATTGCCTCTGCCTCCGCCAGCTTTGCTGCCGGCGCTACCAGTCCCCCAACCCGCAAGCTTGGGTTCAAGGTCTTCGACATGCTGTTGGCATAGAAAGTGCGCTCTGGTGCCAGCATCGCCAGAGGCAGGAGCTGGGGATCGAAACCTAAGTTGTAGACGTCATCTTCGATAATGGCAATGTCGTACTTTCTGCACAGCGCAACGATCGACGCACGCCGTTCACGGCTCATCGTTGCCATGGTGGGATTCTGCATGGTCGGGGTAACGTAAAGTGCTGTGGCAGACGATCGGTTTGCCATCAGTGCATGCTCAAGGGCATCTGGGAGTATTCCTTCTTCGTCCATATCCACTCCCACAAGATGTATCCCATGGTGTCTTGCAAGCGCGATCACGCCAGGATAGGTATGCATTTCGGTGAGCAGCGTTCCACCTTGCCTGCAAATGACAGACAGGGCGACTGAGATAGCGTGGTGCGCACCGCTTGTCAGCAGCAAGCGCTGAGGATCAGCTTGCATGCCGACCTTGGCGAACCAACGGGCAAGCAAACGACGATGCTCGCCATGACCGCCCGGCGGAGGGTAGCTATTGAACATACCTGAGTCGACACGTTTGGCAATTGCCGTAAGGGTGCGCGCGAGCAACCGCTCTGTCATCGTAGCAGGCGGCGCATTGCGCGAGAGATCGATGACAGTCCCTTTTCTGGACTGCGAAAGAGCTACAAATGTCCCACTTCCCTTCACGGTCCGCACCAGGCCTCGCCGCTCGAGGATGCCGTACGCTTTGGTAACGGTGCCAATGCCGATCCGAAGCGTATCTGCGAGCTCGCGATGAGCAGGCAGACGACTGCCAGTTTCAAGCTTGCCTTCGATAATGTCGTCCGCAAGCGCGCCGACGAGGCGATCAGACGGTGATGTGAACCGGTCGCTCAAGTAAGGCATCCAAGGAGAGCGTAAACGCATGGCGATTTCCAAAAGTGTATTGTGACACTTTAATCGTTTACTCAATGCGTATCAAATCGTACCATGCCTTCTCCACTTCAAAATCTGGGAGAACTCCAATGCCTTACGATTTCGTCCAAGTGGATGCCTTCACTCACAAGCCCCTCTACGGCAATCCGGCGGCCGTGGTATTCGATGCAGATGCGCTTACTACGGAGACGATGCAAAAGATCGCCCGCGAGATGAATCTCTCGGAGACGGTCTTCATCCTCAAGCCCACGACACCAGAGGCCGACTACCGTGCCCGCATCTTCACCCCGATGAGCGAGATGCCGTTCGCCGGCCACCCGACGGTGGCAGCCGCCCATTCGGTACTTGCGCGCTACCCTGGAAAGGCCAGCGCGACCCTACTGCGCCAGGAATGCGGCATCGGCATCGTGCCGGTCGAGGTGATCGCGTCCGGCACGACGCCGTTGCTGCGTATGACCCAGGGCGCGCCCTCTTACCGAGCCAGTGGCCTCGCCCGCGCGACCGTGGCGAAGATGCTGGGCTGCGCCGAATCTGACCTGGCAGACAGCCCGTTCGAGGTGGTGTCCACCGGCGTGCCATGGCTGATCGTGGAACTGTCGCGTCTAGAGACCATCTCGACGCTCGTCCCCGACCAGGGCTTGATTGCGAGCGAGTGCAAGGCCTTGCGCGCGTGCGGGATCACCGTGTTCGCCGAGCGCGGCGACGGTGGCGCGGTGCGAATCCGCGTGCGCACTTTCGCGCCCGGCGAGGGCGTGGCCGAAGACCCGGTCTGCGGTTCGGGCAATGGTAGCGTCGCGGCCTTTATCGCACGCCACAAACATGCGGGCGAAGTGGCGGGCAGCTATATCGCCGAGCAAGGCATCGAGATCGGCCGCGATGGAGAGGTCCACGCATCCTGGGAGCTTGACGGCGATAGCCTGCGCGTGCGTATCGGCGGCCAGGCAGCGCTAGTAGCCAGCGGCCAGTTGCACCTGTGAAGGAGTGCCCATGAGCCTGACGTCTGTCAAACGATTCCTTTCCGCGTATGCCCCGACATTCAGGTGGCCGAGTTGAGCACGAGTACGGCGACGGGGGCATTCGCCGCCGAAGCGCTCTTCGCCCGCACCTCGCCGTCCCGCCTGCCTACAGCGGATGCCTGGTTGAATGCTCAGTTGAATGCTTGGTTGTTGCAACCCATGGCAGCCAGGCGGTCGCAGGCGGCCTTCGCCTTGACCAGGCCGTAGCCGTACCTGTCGTCGCGGCCCGCGTCGCCCGGGTCTTCGGCCGACTTGGCCAGCGTGCTGCGGATCTGTGCGGCGCTGCACTGCGGGAAGTAGCTCCACACCAGGGCGGCGACGCCGGCGGCGTGCGGGGCGGCCATCGAGGTGCCGTTGAAGTAGTCGTAATTGCCGATCCTGACCGCGACGGTCGCAGCCTGGCCCACTTGCGCGCGCGGGGGACCACCACATTAGGGCGGCCCTCAGTGCAGCACCTCAGGCATCGCCAGGGGGAACGCGTCATTTCTTGCCGGCAGGCGTTGCCAGCCGCCGCGCCGCCTGCAGGGGCGGGGTATCGCCCAGCGGCAGCAGCGTGGACGAGCGCGCCAGCGCGCGCACCAGGTGCGCCTCGCCGAAGCGCAGGCCGCGTCCTTGCAACTGCGGCAGCGAACGCACCGGTTCCGGGACGAGTTCGACGGCGGCGCGCACCAGCAGGCGCTGGAGCGGGCGCAGCGGCGCAGGCACGAACGGCGCCTCGCTCACGATTTGCAAGAATTCCAGCAGGATGCCGGACCCTGCCAGCCCGGGCGCGGTCGTGGCGAGCAGCGCCTCCCACTGCGCCCATGAGCGCGGCACGCCGGTCGCGCCGTAGAGGAGAGCGGCGCTCTGGCCTTCGGCGAAGGCGGCATCCTTCTCGCGCGCCGACAAGGGCTGGACGTAGCGGTGATAGGCTTCGGCAAACGCGAACACGGCGGTTGCCTGCACCCAGTCGAGCAGGCGCGGGTCGTTGGCGCGGTAAGGGATGCCGTCGGGCGTGGTGCCGCGCACATGGCCGTGCATCCGCACCACCTGCGCGATCATCTTTTCCGCCGCCGGGCGCGGGCCATAGACGGTCATCATGGCCGCAAAGCCGGTGCGGCGCAGGCGCATGCGCGGATCGCGCTGGAAACCGCCGTGGTCCCAGACGCCCGAGCGCACCATGGGTTCGGCCAGCTCCAGCAGCACCGCCGCCACGCCGCCGATGAACAGGGACATCGGATTGGCGAAGATGCGCCACGAGACGCCGTCGGACGGCGCCAGCGCCGGTTCGCCGGGAGGCTGGCTGAAGTCGACGGCCATGCCCGGGGGCGGCTGCATCAGTTCCCGTATCGTCTCCAGCATCGCCTTGCCTCCTTCACGATCGGTTCGCGTCCGCACGGCGTGCGCGGCGCTAGCGCCAGCCGTGCAGGGCGATGCCGCCGAAGCCCGGCCAGGCGCCGAAGTCGCGTTCCAGCCGTGGCAACAGCGCGCGCAGGCGCTCGCGCTGGCCGTGGAAGCTGGTGGCGCTGCCGTCGAGCAGGCGTTCGCCGCCGAGCCGCCAGCGCGGCAGCGCGGCCTCCTTCACCCCCTGGCGCAGCAGCACCAGCACCTGGGCGTCGCCCGCCTGCGCCAGCAGCAGCTCGCCCGCTTCGCCGGCGCCGGCGCGCACATAGTTGCGCTGGCGCTCGGCGTCGACCGGGCCCGCTTCCAGTGCGATGTGCACGCGCTTGCCGTGCGCCGCGCCCCAGTCGAGGAAAGGCATGGCGAAGCGGATGATGTCGTCCGGATCGGTGCGGTAATCCATCACCGCAAGGCCGTCCGCCGCGCCTGCCAGGCTGGCCAGCAGCTCGCGCTTGTCGCCCCACCAGAATGGCACCACGAATTCGAGCCGCGTGCCGCCCGCCTGCGCATGCAGGGCGTGCGCCATGGCCAGGAATTCGCGGTCGCGCTCGCCCGGCGCCAACACGTGGCCGGGCAGCAGGTAGGGTTCGACGTCGAACTGCATCGCGCGCAGCCGGTCGCCGGGCGCGGCGGCGCGGTTGTAGGCGGCATAGGCGCGCACGCGGTCGACCGTGGCGGCGCGCTGCGCGGGCAGCACCATGTGCGGGTCGCCCTCGACGCTGGTGACGGCGATGCCGGCAGCGCCTGCGCGGCGCACGAAAGCCGCCAGCCGGGCCGGTTCGCGCACCTGCGGCCCGTCCAGCGGCACCACGATGAACAGTTCCCTGATGCCTTCGCGGCCCGCCCAGGCGAGCAGGGCTTCGCCTTCGTCCTGCCATTGCGCACGCTCCCAGATCCAGGCCGCGCGCGCGGTGGGGCGCGCCGCCGCCGGCACCAGGGCCAGCGACTCGAGCGCCAGGCTGGCCGCGTTCTCCGGGCACAGCAGCACGAACTGGCGCCAGCCGGCCCGGTCGAGCGCGGCGGGCAGGGGCAGCAGGGCATTGCGGGCGGCCGTGCCGGCGGCCATCTCGCCGAGCGCGTGCGCGCTTTCCTTCGCGATCGAGGCGGCGTCGGCCGCCTCCAGGGAAAAGGCGCCGCTCGCGGTATAGCTTGCCTGCAGCTGCAGGTCGGCCAGCGGCAGTTGCCAGGGGCCCTCGAGCAGCACGCCGGCGGCGCGCCGGCCCGCGGCGCACTTCAGGCGCAGCTTGCCGCCGCCGTGCTCGACGCGTACCCGCTCCTCGATGCCGAAGGGGCGCACGCGCGCTTCAAGCAGCAGGTTGGCGCGCAGCGGCGCCAGGCGCCGCGCAGGGGGCGCATCGGGCCGGTCCGGCTGGGGCAGTTCGTGGTTGGACGGGGCGAAGCGCCCCTGGCCGGCGGGGCCGTAGAGCAGGATGGTCGCCGCCGGCCGTTCGCCGGCGGGCAGCGGGTGGAGCGCTTCGACCAGGGAGGCGTCGACGCCGAGCGGCACGGCGCGGCAGCCGGGCAGCTGCGCGCGGCTGGCGGCGGCGACGGTTTCCTGCGCCCCGGGCAGGCTGGCGCGCGGCACGCCGGCGGGCGCCTGCGCGGGCGGGCACAGGTGCAGGTAACCGGCCTTGGCGGTGGACAGGGTGGACATGAGCGAGAACAGGGCGGCCAGCAGCAGCGGCTTCATGGCGAGCCTGGCCGCACGTTGGTGCCGGCGTCCCGCGCCGGCGTGGCCGGGGCTTTCTCCGGTATCGCAGCGGCCGGGGTAGCCGGGGTGGCCGGGGTGGCGGCATTCGCCACTTCCGCGTTCCAGTTGCCCTTGCGCTTCATCGCGCCCCAGGTCGATTCCTTGTTGCGCAGCCAGCGCCACAGGCCGACCAGGCGCCACCAGGTGTTCAGCTGGCGGTAGCCGAAGTTCTCCAGGATCACGACCAGACCCAGCATCAGCAGCTGCTTGCCGCGCGGGTAGAGGTGGAAGGACATCTCTTCCAGCAGCAGCCCGGAGGCCGACAGCAGGATGCCCAGGCCCAGCGCGACGAAGAGAAAAGCGCCGAAGGCGGTCCAGGAAATCAGGCCGGTGACGAAGGCATAGGTCATGAAGAGATAGCCGCCCAGTTCGATGACCGGCCCCAGCCACTCGAAGAACAGCATGAAGGGGAAGGCGATCCAGCCCGGCACGCCGCCGCGGCGCGAGAACATCAGGCCCCAGTTCGCGTTCAGGCTCTCGGCCAGGCCGCGCTGCCAGCGCACGCGCTGGTTCTTCAGGGTCGCCTTGTCTTCGGGCGCCTCGGTCCAGCACACCGGGTCGGGCACGAACTCGATGCGGTAGGGTTGGCCCTTTTCGCGCAGGGTGCGGTGCATGCGCACCACCAGTTCCATGTCTTCGCCTATGGTGTCGGGGCGGTAGCCGCCGGCCAGCACCACGGCATCCTTGCGGAAGACGCCGAAGGCGCCGGAAATGATCAGCATGCCGTTCAGGGCCGACCAGCCGAGCCGCCCGAACAGGAAGGCGCGCAGGTATTCGACGACCTGGAACAGCGCCCATGGGTTGCGCGGCAGGCCGACCCTGGTGAGGAAGCCGCCGCTCACTTCGCAGCCGTTGGCCACGCGCACGGTGCCGCCGGTGGCCACCATGGTCGGGTCGCGCAGGAAGGGTTCGGTGACTTTCGCCAGGCTGTCGCGCTGCAGGATGGAGTCGGCGTCGACCCCGCAGAACAGCGGGTAGCGCGAGGCGTTGATGCCGGCGTTCAGCGAATCGGCCTTGCCGCCGTTGACCTTGTCGATCACGCGCACGTTCGGGTAGCGCGTCGAGCGGTAGATCTGGCGCACCTCTTTCGTCGGAATCGTGCGGCGGTAGGCTTCGGGGAAGGGCAGCAATGCGAACTCGCGCTCGAGCACTTCCAGGGTATTGTCCTTCGAACCGTCGTTGATGACGACGATCTCGAACTCGGCATAGGTCAGCTGCAGCATCGAGCGGATCGAGGCGGCGATGGTCGCTTCCTCGTTATAGGCCGGCACCAGGATGCTCACCGGCGGCTCCAGGCCGGAATAGGCCCGCGGCAGGTCGCCCAGGAACTGCTCCTGGCCGCGCCGGTGCAGGGCGCGCAGCGAGAACAGGTTCAGCAGCAGGTAGCCGCCGTTCAGGGCCACGAAGAAGGCCAGCACGAACCAGGTGACGCAGGAGACGAGGAGGTTGTCAGTATTCATGAGTAGCGGTCATGCCGCTGCGCTTTCTGCCATCGCCTGCGACAGCATGTCGGACGCGAAGCGATCGGTGAGCGAGGCGCGCAGCGCCTCCAGGTCGGCGCGCGCGAGTGCCGGCAGCTCCAGCAGGGCCTCGGCGGCGCGGTAGCGCACCCACCATTCGCGGTCGCCCAGCAGTGCGGCCAGACGTTCGGCGTCGGCGCGTTCGCCGACCCGCCCCAGGGCGCGCGCGGCCTGTACCCGCACCTGCCAGTCCGGATGCGCCAGCAGCGCCCGCACTTCGGGCACGGTCTCGGGGGTGCGCACGCTGCGCAGGCCGGCGATCACGACCGGCATCGCGCCGCTGTCCAGGGCCGCTTTCAATATCCCGGCCGGCAGGGTCACGTGCAGCGCTTCGGCGATGCGCAGCGCGCGCGGCAGCTTCGTTGCGTCCAGCGCCGGCAGCACCCGCGCCAGCGCGGCCGCCGCCGGGGCGGTCGCCTGCTGCAGGATGCCGGCCGCCAGCGACAGCGCCCATTCCTCGCGCTCGATGAACAGCGGCACCATGTAGTCGGCGGCGGCCGGCGGGTCGATCCGCACCAGCGCCCACAGCGCGGTCAGCGCCATGGTGTTGTCGGGCTGACCGGCCATGCGCAGCAGGCCGGACCACGCTTGTCGATCGTGCAGGTGGCCCAGCACCAGCGCCGCCAGCAGCCGTGACGGACGCGCGCCGCGCGCGAGCAGGGTGCGGGCATAGGCGTCGATTCCCAGGCGCCGGGCGACCTCGTTGAGTGCCTCGTTGGCTTCGCCCCGCAGCGAGCCCTGCAGGTGCGCCCACAGGCGCAGGAAAGGCAGGCGCTCGGCGCGCTGCAGGGGCGGCAGCGCGGCCGGCATCTCGCCGACGATGGCGGCGTTCAGCAGCGGGCGCCAGCGTGCCAGCGCGCGCTCGTCGCTGCGCTGGCGCCGCCGCAGGGCCATGCGCATGCCGACGATCTGCAGGGCCAGCAGCAGGGTCAGGAGGAGCGCCACGAAGCCGGTCCAGAGCGCCGCGGCGATGAAGGCATCGGTATGGGCGGCCGGCATCGACTGCCCTATCCTTGCGTCCGGGGAGAGGGGGTGCCGCGGGTGGCCATCAGGCCCCCGGCCGCAGGAAGCGGCGCACCCGCGCCAGCAGTTCCTGCGGCTGGAACGGCTTGATGACGAAGTCGCTGGCGCCGGCGTCCAGCGCGCGCACCGTGTCGCGCTCGGTGTTCTTTGCGGTCAGCATCAGGATCGGCACGTCGCGCCAGGCCGCTTGCGAGCGGATCAGGCCGACGATCTCGAAGCCGTCGACATACGGCAGCATTACGTCGAGCAGCACCAGCGCCGGCGGATCCGACGCCGCGATGTGGTTCGAGGCCGCGCGGCCGTCGGCCATGTGCACCACCTGGTACTCCTGCCGTTCGAGCATGAAGCGCAGGACCTGCGCGATGTGTTCGTCGTCCTCGACGACGAGGACGGTCGGAGGCGTGCCCGGCGTCTGTGCGCTTTGTTCTGTTTGCATGTGTGCTGGAATCGATGTGGCTGGGGCGATTATAGCGAAGGGCACGGGGCGTGGCGCGGTCCGGCGCCCCCGATCGGGCGCGGCGCTCCCGGGAATGCAAGATTCGTTGCTGACTGCCAACGGCATGGGCGTCCAGGCGCCATGCAGCCTCAGCGGCCTGGCCCGCTTGTGCGCCGCAGTGGGTCGAGCAGGGCGCGCAGGTCGTTGTGGTCGAGTTCGTACATCAGGGCCAGCAGTTCGCCCAGTTCGCCACGCGGGAAGCCTTCGCGGGCGAACCAGCCGAGGTAATGGCCGGGCAGGTCGGCGATCTTGCGCCCCTGGTATTTCCCGTAGGGCATCTCGCGGGTCAGGAGCAGTTGCAGGTGTTCTGGTTTCATCGTGGCGCCACTTTAGCAAAGAAGGTGAAAGGGGTAGCATTGTCGCTGGAGGCTAATGGGAGACCGCCATGGACAATGATTTCGGCCTGGAACGCTTCGTTGCCGCCCAAGACCCCGTGTACACCACCGTGCTCGATGAACTACGCACCGGCCGCAAGCGCAGTCACTGGATGTGGTTCGTATTCCCGCAAATCGCAGGCCTGGGCACGAGCGAGATGGCGCGCCGCTACGCGATCCGTTCCGCCGACGAGGCCGCTGCCTACCTCGCGCATCCGGTGCTCGGCCCGCGCCTGCGCGAATGCACGCGCCTGGTCGCCACCCACGGCGACAAGGAGATCGGCGAGATCTTCGACAGCCCGGACGACCGCAAATTCCAGTCGTCGATGACGCTGTTTGCGGACGTGGCGCCCGACGAAGCCTTGTTCCAGGGCTGCCTCGACCAGTTCTTCGACGGCGAAGCCGATGCGGCCACGCTGGCGCGGCTGTAAAACCAGAAGGACGGCACCGGGAAGGACGGCGCGGTGCGCCGCCGGAGGCGCTACACCGCGCCATCTCAAGGATGGGGCTGCACTTGCGCGGGGAGGAAACGACGTTGTGCGTATAATCCGCGGGTGTCTGTCTTCATTACTAGAGAATAACAACTCATGGCTTCATCTTCCGATAACATCAGCATGGCGGTGTTCTGCGATTTCGAGAACGTCGCACTCGGCGTGCGCGATGCGAACTACGAAAAATTCGATATCAAGCCTGTGCTCGAACGCCTCCTGCTCAAGGGCAGCATCGTCGTCAAGAAAGCCTATTGCGACTGGGACCGCTACAAGGGCTTCAAGTCAACGATGCATGAAGCAAACTTCGAACTGATCGAGATCCCCCACGTGCGCCAGTCGGGCAAGAATTCGGCCGACATTCGCCTGGTCGTCGACGCGCTCGACCTGTGCTACACCAAGTCCCACGTCAACACCTTCGTCATCATCTCCGGCGACTCCGACTTTTCGCCGCTGGTGTCCAAGCTGCGCGAGAACGCCAAGCAGGTGATCGGCGTGGGCGTGAAGCAGTCGACCTCGGACCTGCTGGTCGCCAACTGCGACGAATTCATCTTCTACGACGATTTGGTGCGCGAAGTGCGCCGCGCCGCCGCCAAACGTGACGAGCGCAAGGCTGCCCCGCAAAAACGCCCGGGCAGCGACGACCGCCGCAAGGAAGAACTCGAAGCGCGCAAGACCCAGGCGCTGGAAATGGTGGTCGAGACCTTCGACGCGCTGGTCTCGGAACGCGGCGACACCGGCAAGATCTGGGCGTCGCTGCTGAAAGACACCCTGAAGCGCCGCCGTCCGGAATTCTCCGAGGTGTACTACGGCTTCCGCACCTTCGGCAACCTGCTCGAGGAAGCGCAGGTGCGCGGCCTGTTCGAGTTCGGGCGCGACGAAAAGTCCGGCACCTATGTCTACCGCAGCAGCGCGGCGCCGGCGGCGCTCGGCGAGCAGCCGGCCGTGGCCGACGCAGCCCTCGAGCGCGCACCGATGGACGAGGCCGAGCAGGCTGCCATCGTGGCCGAGGCGAAGGAAGAGGGCAAGGGAGAAGGCCGCCGCCGCGGCGGCCGCGGCCGCAAGAATGCCCGCGCCGAAACGCCGTTCGTGCCGGTGACGCCGGACGAGGCGTTCCAGGTCGAAGGACAGGCCGAGGCGCCGACGGAACCCTTCGATGCCGACGAGGTCGCTGGTGCCGCCGAGGTGGCCGATGCAGTCGACGCTGCTCCGGCGCCGCAAGCGGAAGCTGCGCCCCAGCCGGAAGCCGTGCAGGAACCCGCACCTGCGCCGGAGGCTGCGCCCGCGCCGCTGAAGGAACGCCGCCGCACGCCGCGCAAGCCGGCGGCGAAGAAGGTGGCGGCCGATGCAGCAGCCGGCACAGCGGTGGATGCCGCGGTGGATGGGGCGGCAGCCGATGCCGCGCTGGTGGGCGTCGTGGTGGGCGATGCCACCCCGGCCGATGCCGCCTCGCTCGTCGTCGCCGAGCCGGCTCCGGCAGCGGCCACCGCGGACGCGGCGTCCGCTGCCCCGGCCGAGGCAGGCGCCGACGCAGCGCCTGCCGGCAGGCCCGCGCGCAAGAAGCAGGCCGCGCCCTCGCACAAGGCACCGGCACGCAAGCCGGCCGCGCGCGGCCGCCGTCCGGCGAAACCGAAGGCGCCGCCGGACAACGCCTGAGTACGATTGCAGGACGAGGACGACTGCAGGACGATTTACCGGGCCGGCACGGCCGGAGCAGGACGAATTGCAAACTCGAGTGCAAACCCGGGCGCAAATCGAAGCGCAAATCCAGGCGCGAACCCGGCCGCATGTGCGGCCGGTCCCCGGAGCCGGCGGCAACCCCGTCCGGCCCCGGCGGTCTAACCGAACGGTCGCTCAACCGTAGTGAAAGGAACTGCCATGCGTGTGCTTGCCGGATTCTTGACCTCTCTCCTCGCCGTTCTCCCCGCCGCCGAGGCCGCACCGCCGGCGCCGGCGCCCAACCATCCCATCCTCGGCATCTGGCGCCTCAGCCTGCCCGAGTTGCAATGCTTCGAAACCTACCGCTTCCGCGGCGACGGCACCACGCTCGTCACCAGTGCCGAGGAAGTGTCGGAGAGCGAGTACCGCATCCCGGACAAACCCAGCGCCAAGGGCTTTTATAAACTCGAAGACCGCATCGTCAAGGACAACGGCAAGAAGGATTGCGCCGGCGAGATCATGAAGGTCGGCACCCAAGCCAC
Organism: Massilia sp.; assembly: GCA_039649125.1. Lineage (GTDB taxonomy): Bacteria > Pseudomonadota > Gammaproteobacteria > Burkholderiales > Burkholderiaceae_D > Telluria. The sequence goes on from JBBWZO010000357.1 coordinate 14,124, forward strand.
GAATTTCGTGCGCTTCCATCCCTCCGGGGCACTGTTCCTGATGTGCAGCGACGAGACGATGCAGGCCTGCATCGGGCCGTTCGAACGGATCGAGGGCGAGGAGGCCTGAGGGTTTTTCCGCGCGCATAATTTGTGCGCCAACGCCGAGGGACCGATGATGTAGGGTGGACTCCCGAGTCCACGCGTTTGGTGCCGTCGCAGACCATCGGCGGTACACATCACAGCCGACATCGGTGTGCCACGATGATGTGAGGGCCAACGCGCGTTGCGCTCGGTGGCGGGCATGCATGAGCCTGAAACGCGTGGACTCGTCATTGAGCCCCCGGCTCAATGACTCCACCCTCCGAATGCAGTCCATCAACCGTTGGTGGCCGCCCGTCCTATCTCCGTGTATATTGCCGGGCGAAACGTCAACACCCCACGGAAACACATGTCCCCGGCTCTACTCTTCTGCATCCTCATCGGCTACTTCGCGCTCCTGCTCGGCGTCGCCTGGGCCACCTCGCGCAACGCCAACAACGACAGCTTCTTCATCGGTAACAAGAGCAGCAACTGGATGCTGGTCGCCTTCGGCATGGTCGGCACGACCCTGTCCGGCGCCACCTTCATCAGCGTGCCCGGCGCCGTCGGCAAGGATGCTTTCGGCTATGGCCAGATCCTGATCGGCTACGTCTTCGGCTACATTGCGGTCGCCTACATCCTGCTGCCCCTGTATTACCGCCTGAAACTCACCTCGATCTATCATTATCTGAATGTGCGCCTCGGCCGGCGCGCCTATCAGAGCGGGGCGGGCTTCTTCATCGTTTCGCGCCTGCTGGGTTCGACCGCGCGCCTGTACCTGGTCGTGAACATCCTGCAGGCGATCATCCTCGACAGCCTCGGCATCCCGTTCTGGGTCACCACGCTGGTGATCCTGGGCATGATCCTGATGTACACCTACCAGGGCGGCGTGAAGACCATCGTCTGGACCGATACCCTGCAAACCAGTTGCATGCTGTTCGGCCTGTTCGCCTGCGCCTGGTTCCTGCTCAATGAGCTGGGCATGTCGGTGCCCGAGAGCCTGAACGCGATGCAGTCGCAGGGCCTGGCGCGCATCTTCACATGGGACTTCGACAGCCCGAATTTCTTCTGGAAGCAGTTTGTTGCCGGCATCTTCATCGTGTTGACCATGACCGGCATGGACCAGGAGATGATGCAGAAAACCATCTCGGTCAAAACGCTCAAGGATTCGCAGAAAAACCTGCTGAGCCTGACCGCCGTGCTGGTGGTGGTGCTGTCGTCCTTCCTGTTCCTCGGCGGCCTGCTCTACCTGTACGCGCCGCTGGCCGGCGTGGCGGAGACGGGCGACAAGATCTTCCCGGCCGTGGTCATGGGACACCTGCCGGCCGCGGTCCAGATCATCTTTTTGATCGCCCTGGTGTCGGCGCTGTTCCCGAGCGCCGATGGCGCGATCACGGCGCTCACCTCGACTACCTGTATCGACCTCCTCGGCATCCAGCGCCGGACCGACCTCGACCAGGCACAGAAGGAACGCCTGCGCCGCCACGTCCACCTCGGCTTCGCCTTCCTGTTCCTGGTGCTGGTGATGGGCTTCAAGTGGATCGACGAGCCGAGCATGATCGTGGTGATCCTGAAGCTGGCCGCCTACACCTACGGACCGCTGCTGGGCCTGTTCGCCTTCGGCATGCTGACGCGGCGCACGCTGACGGACAGGCTGGTGCCGTTCGTGACGATCGGCGCGCCGCTTCTTTGCGCACTCCTTGAGTTCCATCAGCAATATCTGCTCGGCAGCTATCGTCTCGGACTTGAACTGTTGATGGTCAATGGCATACTCGTATTCGCCGGGCTCTTTGCGATCTCGCATAAAGAGACGGCAGGCAAACTGACGGTCACAGCCTGACTTTCCTTTTTTAGCGGAGTTTCGATGTCCTTCAAACCCCTGACTTCCCTGCGGCGCGGTGTCGGCATGTTCTGGCGCGGCCTGGACGCCACCCGGCGCTTCGTCTTCAACATGCTGTTCCTGTTCCTGCTGATCGCCCTGCTGCTGGCGATCTTCGGCGGCGGCGCCAAGCCGCTCGGCGCCAACACCTCCCTCGTGCTGGAACTGCACGGCGACCTGGTGGAAGAACAGAGCGGGGGCCTGCGCGACGCGCTGCTGTCGAACGTCGGCGGCGAAGTGCGCCGGACCGTGGCCCTGCGCGACCTGCTGGTCGTGCTCGACGCGGCAGCGAAGGACAAGGACATCAGCAGCGTCCTGCTGATGCTCGACGAACTCGACGGCGGGGGCCTGGCCACGCTGCACGAAGTCGGCGCGGCGATCGACCGCGTCAAGGCGGCCGGCAAACCGGTCGTGGCCTGGGCCGGCAACTACGACCAGAAGCGCTACCTGCTCGCCTCGCACGCCAGCGAAGTGTATGTGCACCCGATGGGCATGGTGCTGATCGAGGGCTTCGGCCGGCGCAAGAACTACTACCGCGACGCCCTCGACAAGCTGGGCGTGACCGTCAACCTGATGAAGGTGGGCACCTACAAGAGCTTTGCCGAGCCGTTTATCAGCAACGGCCCGTCGCAGGCCGCCACCGAGGCCGATACCTTCCTCTACGGCGCGCTGTGGCAGAACTACACCAGCAGCGTCGAGAAGAACCGCAAGCTCCCGGCAGGCGCCGTGGCGCGCAGCATCGACCAGCTGCCGCAGCTGATGGAAGCGGCCGGCGGCAATGCCGCGCAGGTCGCGCTGCGCGAAAAGCTGGTGGATGGCCTCAAGACCCGCGACGAAATCCGCGCCCTGATGACCAAGCGCGGCGTGTACGAAGAAGATATCAAGAGCTTCCGCCAGGTCTCGTTCGAGGACTACCTGGCGCGCCATCCGCAAAAGGCCTTCGGCAATGCCGTGGGCGTGATCGTCGCTTCCGGTGAAATCACCGAAGGCCAGGGCGGACCGGGCGTGGTCGGCGGCGCCTCGACCGCCTACATGATCCGCCGCGCGCGCGAGGATGACCAGGTCAAGGCGCTGGTGCTGCGCGTCGATTCGCCCGGCGGCAGCGCCTTCGGCTCGGAGCTGATCCGGCGCGAACTGGAACTGACGCGCGCCGCCGGCAAGCCGGTCGTGGTGTCGATGGGCAGCGTGGCGGCCTCGGGCGGCTACTGGATCTCGATGGCGGCCGACGAAGTCATCGCCGACCCGTCCACCATCACCGGCTCGATCGGCGTGTTCGCGATCCTGCCGACCGCCGAGCGCGTGGCCGACAAGCTGGGCGTGACGACCGCGGGCGTGACCACCACCTGGCTGGCTGACGCCTACAACCCGCTGCGCCCGCTCGACCCGCGCTTCGGCCAGCTGGTGCAGGCCACCATCAACAACGTCTACCGCGAGTTCACCACCAGGGCGGCTGCGGCGCGCAAGACCACCGCGGCGAAGATCGACGAAGTGGGGCAGGGCCGCGTCTGGACCGGCACCCAGGCCAAGGAGCGCGGCCTGGTCGACACCCTGGGCAGCTATGGCGACGCGCTGCGTTCGGCGGCCAGGCGCGCCAAGCTCGGCGACGACTTCCGCGTGGCCTACGTCGAGCGTCCGGGTTCGCGCCTGGAGCGCTTCCTGTCGCTGTTGGGCGTCTCGGACGTGCAGGCCATCAACATCCAGGTCAAGCTGGGCATCCTGCCGGACGCATTGCCGGCCGGCGCGGTGGCCGACGTGGCAAAGGACCTGGGCTGGCTGTCGGAACTGGCCGACGGCAAAAAGCCCTTCGCAGCCGTCACGCACTGCCTGTGCGAGCTGCCCTAGGGAGATGCCGGCGGTAACGAGCGCCTAACAAAATCTTCAGGGCAAGGGATGCGGCCACCCGACGCGGCGACGAAGACAGTACGCCTGTACGGCGAGGAGCTGCAACGCAGCTATGGAGGTTTTGGTAGGCGCTCGCGGTAAAGTTATGTAGCCGGTTTGTATCGGCTGTTACAAATGCTGTATGCGCGGAAGGGGCGCCGGACGATCCGGCGCCCCTTTTTTCATCCATCTTCCGGCTACCGCGTCCTATGGTGTAAGTCGGTGTAAAGACGCCGTTTGGGGAGCGGCCTACGGCAGGTCTTGCCACTGTTGCTATGTACGTTACGAAACATATCGCGCCATTCGTCCGTGCTACATTCCAAGCTCATTACCTTATGCATTTGTCAGCAGTTCGAGCAACAAGGATGAGCATGGATTCGACCGTTTCCCCCAAAAAAGCTCCCACCAGCGAGGCGCCGCGGCGCCGCGGCAAGCGCATCGGCAGCGTCATCGCGGTACTGGCCATGGCGGCCTTGGCGGCACTGGCCTGGTACCTGACCCATCGCACACCCCAGGGCGCGGGCGGACCGGGTGCGGCGGGCGCGGCGGCCGGGGCGCGGCCCGGCGGCGGTCCCGGCCCGGGTGGAGGCGGCGGCCGGCGCGGCGCGCCCGCCACCACGGTCGGGGTGGCGACGGCCGAGCAGGTCGACATCCCCGTCACCCTGGATGCGCTCGGCACCGTGACCCCGGCCGCGGTGGCGACCGTCCGCCCGCAGGTCTCGGGCGTCCTGCAGAAGATCAACTTCACCGAAGGGCAGCTGGTGCGCGCCGGCCAGGTGCTGGCGACGATCGACCCGCGCCCTGCGGAAATCGCGCTGCTGCAGGCGACCGGCCAGCGCCAGCGCGACGAGGCGCAGCTGGAAAGCGCGCGCGTCACGCTGGCGCGGTTTCGCACCTTGCTGGCGCAGGACTCGATCGCGCGCCAGGAAGTCGATACCCAGGAGGCCCTGGTCAAGCAGCTGCAAGCGACCGTCAAGACCGACACCGCGGCCGAAAACCTGGCGCGCCTGAACCTCAGCTACACCCAGGTGAAAGCCCCGATCGCGGGCCGGGTCGGCCTGCGCACGGTCGATATCGGCAACCTGGTCGGCAGCGGCGACGCCAACGGCATCGCCGTGATCACCCAGTTCTCCCCGATCGACGTCGAATTCGCGGTGCCGCAGGACCAGGTGCCGGAGCTCCAAAGCCGCATCGCCCGGAACGCCAGACTGCCGGCCACGGCGCTCGACCGCACCCGCAGCGCCACGCTCGCCACCGGCCGCTTCGCCGCGCTCGACAACCAGGTCGACACCCAGACCGGCACCGTGCGCGCCAAGGCGCGTTTCGAGAACACCGACAACAAGCTGTTCCCGAGCCAGTTCGTCAACCTGCGCCTGCAGGTGCGCACGATCGAGGGTGCTGTCGTCGTGCCCGTCAATGCGCTGCGCCATGGGGCGAACGGCGATTTCGTCTACGTGCTCGATCCGCAGGCGCGCACGGTGGCGCTGCGTAAGGTGACGCGTGGGCAGGCGACCGGGGACAAGGTGCAGGTGGCGACTGGCCTGAAGGCCGGGGAACAGGTGATCACGGAAGGTGCGGACCGCCTGAAGGATGGGGCGAAGGTGACGTTGCCGGGCGATCGGCCGCAGGGCGCGGCGGGTAGCCGCCAGGGCGGGCAAGGCGCGCAGGGCGAACGTCCGCGCCGCCAGCGCGAGGGAGCACAGCAATGAATGGCGTCGTAGGGTGGGCGGGTCTCCCGCCCACGCGTTCAACACACGTTTGTGTGTTCGCTACGTCTGAATCTGATCTGGATGTCACTTCGCTTCGCGACTGCTCCGCCGCTGGCTGGACGCGTGGGGTAATGCAGGCCACAGCCTGCATTACGAGCCGCCCACCCTACGGGTCTGAATCGTATGGTGGGGTGAACGCATGAGTCCTTCAGGCCCCTTCATCCGGCGCCCGGTCGCCACGGCCCTGCTGATGCTGGCCATCGTGCTGGCCGGCCTGGTCGGCTACAAATTCCTGCCGCTGTCCGCGCTGCCGCAAGTCGACTTCCCGACCATCCAGGTGCAGACCTTGTACCCGGGCGCCAGCCCCGAGGTCATGGCGCGCACGGTCACCGCGCCGCTCGAGCGCCAGTTCGGCCAGATGTCGGGCCTCTCGCGCATGAGTTCGACCAGCGCCGCCGGCGTGTCGATTGTCACGCTGCAGTTCGGCCTCGGCCAGACGCTTGACGTCGCCGAACAGGAAGTGCAGGCCGCGATCAACGCCGGCGGCTCGCTGCTGCCGGCCGACCTGCCAGCGCCGCCGGTGTACGCCAAGGTCAACCCGGCCGACGCGCCGGTGCTGACCCTGGCGATCACCTCCGACACGGTGCCGCTGACGGAAATCCAGAACCTGGTCAACACGCGCCTGGCCCTGAAAATCAGCCAGGTCTCGGGCGTGGGCCTGGTCTCGCTCTCGGGCGGCCAGCGTCCCGCCGTGCGGATCCAGGCCGATACCGAAGCCCTTGCTTCCTACGGCATGGGCCTGGACTCGCTGCGCACCGCGATCACGGCGGCCAACGCCAACAGCGCCAAGGGCAGCTTCGACGGCCCGACCCGGGCCTATGCGATCAA
>JBBWZO010000108.1:0-5453 GCA_039649125.1 Massilia sp.
ACACCGCCGGTCAGCACCTTGCCCGAGGCCGGGATCACGGTGTTGTAGGCGCGTGCCAGGCGGGTGATCGAGTCGAGCAGGATCACGACGTCCTTCTTCATTTCGACCAGGCGCTTGGCCTTTTCCAGCACCATCTCGGCGACCTGCACGTGGCGCGTGGCCGGTTCATCGAAGGTCGAAGCGACGACTTCGCCGCGCACCGAGCGCTGCATCTCCGTCACTTCCTCGGGGCGCTCGTCGATCAGCAGGACGATCAGGGTCACGTCGGGGTGGTTGGCGGTGATCGCGTGGGCGATGTGCTGCAGCATGACCGATTTACCGGACTTCGGCGAAGCGACCAGCAGGCCGCGCTGGCCCTTGCCGATCGGAGAAATGAGGTCGACGATGCGGCCGGTGATGTTCTCGGCGCCGTTCATGTCGCGCTCGAGGCGCAGCGGCTCCTGCGGGTGCAGCGGGGTCAGGTTCTCGAACAGGATGCGGTGCTTCGACGCTTCCGGAGATTCGCCGTTGACCTTGTCTACCTTTACCAGTGCGAAATAACGTTCGCCGTCTTTCGGCGTGCGTACTTCGCCTTCGATCGAGTCACCCGTATGCAGGTTGAAGCGGCGGATCTGCGACGGCGAGATGTAGATGTCGTCGGTCGAGGCCATGTAGCTGGCATCCGGCGAACGCAGGAAGCCGAAGCCATCCGGCAGCACCTCGAGGGCGCCGTCGCCGAAGATCTGTTCGCCGGACTTGGCACGCTTCTTCAGGATCGCGAACATCAGTTCCTGCTTGCGCAGGCGTGCTGCGTTGTCGATATCGAGGCCGATGGCCATCTCCAGCAGCGCGGAGACGTGCATTGCCTTCAGTTCAGATAAGTGCATGTTGTGTGGGTGTCCCGTGACGGGAAAGTAAAGGTAGGGGAGGGAACTGCGTGGGTTAATAATCGAGTTGGGAAGCGGCCGGAGCCGGCCGGATCCCGTCCGGACGATGGCGGCAGTGCGGGCGCGCTGCCGCCGCTTGTGCGTTTAGATGTTGCTGTCGATGAACGCGGTCAGCTGACCCTTGGCCAGGGCGCCGACTTTTTGCGCAGCGACGGCGCCGTCCTTGAACAGGATCAGGGTCGGGATGCCGCGGATGCCGAACTGGGCCGGCACGGCCTGGTTGGTATCGACGTCCATCTTGGCGATCGTGATCTTGCCGTCGTATTCCTTGGCCACTTCTTCCAGGATCGGGGCGATTGCCTTGCACGGACCGCACCACTCGGCCCAGAAATCGACCAGGACCGGGCGCTCGGACTTGAGCACGTCGGTTTCGAAAGAAGCATCGCTGATGTGTTTAATGTTTTCGCTCATGTTTTCCTCAAAGGAGAGGTAAGGATCAAGGTACGCCTGGAGACTCAATGCCGATCCTGCCAAGCAGTGTGTCCGGCTTCCGAATACTGATAAGGCTGTTGCAACGCAATGGTGGAGACAATGCGCGCGAACTCAAGTTTGGAAGGGCGTCCAGAGGACGTCAGGCGGGGGATTTAGGGCGAATAATACCTTATTTTCCCAAAAAGTGTTCGGACGCTTGTACAAAATCTCAACATGCGACGGCGTCCCGCAGTTGATCGAGCGCAATCGGTTTCCGGAAGATGCCGGCCACCCGCAAACCCAGCACCCGGGCCAGTTCCCCGGCGGCGTCGCGCACGCCGGAATCCATGCCCGACAGCAAGATCACGCCACCGCGAAAGCCGCGTTCGGCGGCTGCCTGCATGAATTCGATGCCGTCCATGTCGGGCAGTGCCAGGTCGCAGATGAGCAAGTCGGGACTGATCTCGGCCAGCGTGGACAGCGCATGGCGGGTGTTTGCTTCGGTATAGATGTCGTGCACGCCGATTTGTTCCAGCATGTCTTTCAACATGGACAGCATGAAGTGGTCGTCGTCGAGCACCAGCACGCGCGGAGGCTGGCCCCGGCTCCCAACGGCGAGGTGATTCATACAAATGGTTCCGGCTAAATATTGACTGGAAGAGAATTATCGGCGAGAACCAGCCGCCATGGTGCACATTGCCCAAAAAAATCTACTGCCGCGTTGCATCAGGCGCGTTGAGCGTATCAGGCGGGTTGAGAAACCGTAGCGAGCGGAAGGCGTGTTGGCGGCACAGGGCCAGGCGCCCCCGCCACAATCCGACGCGCAGTAGGTTTATCAACCCGCCTGTCAGCCCACGCTGCCGGTCAACTGGATCAGGTGGCCCGGATGCCACATCGTCACCACCGAGGCGACGCGTTCCCGCGAGGTGGTCTTGCGGTTGAGTACGAGGCAGGCGGCACGGGCGTCGATACCGAGCATCTCCGCGAGCTCGCGCGGCGGACTCAAGGCCTCGATGCTGTAGGTGGCGCCCTGCAGCGGCGCCACCGCCATCAGGTGCTCGTTCGGGGTGATGCTGGCGAAGTCCTGGCGCAGGTAGTCGGGGGCGCAAGCCGGATTGACCCAGCGGTCCTCGACCTGGATCGGCACATCGTTCTCGAAGTGCACGATGACCGAATGAAACAGCGGCGTGCCGGGCGCCAGGCCGAACTGCAGCGCCAGCGCTTCGCTGGCCGCGGCCTCTTCCAGCAGGCGCAGGCGGCTGCCATGGCGGTGCCCCCGTGCGCGCACTTCGTCGGCGATGTTGCGGATCTCGACCAGCGTCGCCTGGTACTTGCGCGGCGCCACGTAGGTGCCGGAACCCTGGCGTCGTGTCAGCACCTGTTCGGCGGTCAGTTCGCGCACGGCGCGGTTGACGGTCATGCGCGAAACGCCGAACTGGCGTACCAGCGCCTGCTCGGAGGGCACCAGGTCGCCTTCCTGCCAGCGCCCGGAGGCGATCTCGCCCACCAGGTAATCCTTGATGCGCTGGAAAATAGGGGTGCTCGCTTGCGCGCTGTTCTCGTCCAAACTGCTCTCCGAAAAGGCGATAATGATGACCGTTGAAAGCCCGATTCTAGCATCGTGCATTCGCGAGCAAGCAACGGAGTGCCGCCGCACCCGGCCTGTGTCAGGATGCCGTCATCGTCAACCGGATCCTGCCTGCGCCATGAAGATCGAACCCATTGTCGAATCCGCCGCTCAACGCTACGCCAGCGACGCGGCGCGCTGGACCGCCGTCCAGCAGCGCGACCGCGCGGCCGACGGCGTCTTTTACTATGGCGTGCGCAGTACCGGTCGCAGTCAAGGCGTCTACTGCCGGCCCTCGTGCCCGTCGCGCCCGGCCCTGCGCGAGCATGTCTCTTTCCACGCCAGCACCCTGGAGGCCGAGGCGGCCGGCTTTCGCCCCTGCCTGCGCTGCAGGCCGGACGGGCCGCCGCCCGCCGCGCACCAGGCGCAGGCGGTGGCCGAGGCCTGCCGCCTGATCGATGCCCTTGGCGAGGCCCCCGACCTCGACGCCGTTGCCCGTGCGGTCGGCATGAGCCGTTATCACTTCCAGCGCGTGTTCAAGGCGCAGCTCGGCGTCACCCCGAAAGCCTATGCGTCGGCGGGCCGGGCCGCGCGCGTACGCGCCGCGCTGGCGCAGGGCGGCAGCGTGACCGAGGCCATCTATGCGGCCGGCTTCAACGCCAGTTCGCGTTTCTATGCCGGCGCCGGGGCGATGCTGGGCATGGCGCCGGCGCGCTTTCGCGATGGCGGCGCCAACGAGACGATCCGCTTTGCCGTAGGCGCCTGCTCGCTCGGCGCCATCCTGGTCGCCGCCACCGGGCGCGGCATCTGCGCAATCCTGATGGGCGACGACCCGGAACCGCTGGTGCGCGACCTGCAGGACCGGTTTCCGAAGGCGCAGCTCATCGGCGCCGACCCCGGCTTCGAGCAAACGGTGGCGCTGGTGGTGGGGTTTGTGGAAGCGCCGCGCATCGGCCTGGACCTGCCGCTGGATGTGCGCGGCACCGCCTTCCAGCAGCGGGTGTGGGAAGCGCTGCGCACGATTCCGGCCGGCGACACGGTCAGCTACACGGAACTCGCGCACCGCATCGGCTCGCCAGCGGCCGTGCGCGCCGTCGCCGGGGCCTGCGCGGCCAATCCGGTGGCGGTGGCGATTCCCTGTCACCGGGTGGTGAGAACGGATGGCGGCTTGTCGGGGTACAGGTGGGGTATCGAACGCAAGGCGGCGTTGATTGCCCGCGAAAAGGATTAGCAGGGCGTAGGGTGGACGGCTTTGCCGTCCACGCGTTCAACGAACCGGTGCATCGTCGTGTCATGGTTTGCATGCTGTTTTTGAACGCGTGGACGGAGGGCCGTCCACCCTACGGGTCTGTTCAACGTGCACCACATATCGCCACATGTTCAACGCATCTCCGCCGCCTCCTTCGCCAGCGTCTGCGCCAGCCGCACCCGCCCGGCCTCGGCGTACTTGCGGCAGGCGTCGCGGTCGATCAAGGCCGCACTGCCGGGCTGCTTGCGCTGCGCCTGGCGCTCGAGCAGGCCAATCGCGTCCGGGTGCGCCGTGACCAGGATGTCGCAGGGCAGGGCGGCGACAAGCGCGATCGAGCGTTCGACGTCACGCTTTGCCTGCGGATACAGCGCGTGGCCGCTATAGCGGAAGTTCGGCCCGGCGACCGCAGTCAGGCTGTCCGCGTACACCATGTTCATGGTTTGTCCGTTCTCCGTCGCCTGCCAGGTCCAGCTGATGCCGCCCTGCGTGTGGCCCGGCGTGAAGTGCGCCTTGATTGCGAGTGGGCCCAGCGTGACGGTCTCGCCATCGCGCACGGTGTTAACCTGCGCCACCGGTGTCATGTCCGGCATGCCGTTGCCGAACTGCGGATCGCCCTCGTCCGCCACGCCCGATTCGAGCACGGGCTTGGCGGCCGGGCTGGTGAGCACGGTGGCGCCGCTCAGGCGCTGCAGTTCCGCTATGCCGCCTGCATGATCCAGGTGCTCGTGCGAGACCAGGATGTACTTGATGTCTTCCGGTTTGAAGCCGAGCTGGCGGATGTTGGCTGCGATCTGCAGCGGGGTCTTCGGGCCGGCGCCGTCGATCAGGATGTGCCCCGCGGGCGAGGTGACCAGCACCGCGCTCAGGCCCTGCGTGCCGACGTAATAACTGGTGCCGTAGAGCGCGAACGGGGCCTGCGGGCCTTCCCAGTCGGCGCCCTGGGCGGTGAATGGGCTGGACAGCAGGCAAAGACAGGACAGGACGGCGGCGATGCGTTTCACGAAGATTCCCATTGGTGGAGTGAGCAGGAGTGGCACCCTGGGGATGATAACGAATAAAGAGCGCCTAACAAAACCTCCATAGCTGCGTTGCAGCTCCTCGCCGTACAGCCGTACTGTCTTCGTCGCCGCGTCGGGTGGCCGCATCCCTTGCTCTGAAGGTTTTGTCAGGCGCTCTAACAGGGTGTCGACGAAATCAACCCTTAAAAGTCAGTCTGTTGAGTAGCATTCGTGCCTCTGCCAGCCAGACCCAAGCGGCGGAGATATCCAGTTTGCGGTCGTGATGCATGATGGTGCGTCGC
>JBBWZO010000119.1:0-47459 GCA_039649125.1 Massilia sp.
GGCAAGGTCACGCGCAGCGGTTACCTGCCGGCGGCAGGCGAATTCATCTCTATGCCCCGCATGAAAGACTGGTTAAAATTGTTGAATCTTGGCGTCACGCGCAGCCATTTCGGCTGTTACGCGCCACCGTTTCGCACGGCCCAGTGGATCAACCGCTTCGCGGTGATGGAAGGGGCGGGGCAGAAATGGTGGCCCTACCTGGGCGCCGTCTACATCGTGCACGCGATCAAGCGTGTCAAGGGCATGCACCTGATCGGGCCGGCGTGGAACAAGAAAACAAGCCGGGCGCCGCAGGCGGTCCCGGCAACCAACAGAGACTACGAATAGAGAAAGACCGGGCTGGCATGACGACGAAAGTGGAAATATTTACCGATGGCGCCTGCAAGGGCAATCCGGGCGCCGGCGGCTGGGGCGCACTGCTCGTTGCTGACGGTCACGAGAAGGAAATCTTCGGCGGCGAGCTGAACACGACCAACAACCGCATGGAACTGAAAGCCGTAATCGAGGCCCTGGGCGTGCTGAACCGTCCCTGCGACGTCGTGCTGCACACCGACAGCCAGTACGTGCAGAAGGGCATTTCGGAGTGGATCCACGGCTGGAAGGCGCGTGGCTGGAAGACCGCGGCCAAAGAGCCGGTGAAAAACGACGACCTGTGGAAGGCGCTCGACCTGGCCCAGCAGCAGCATACGGTCGAATGGCGTTGGGTGCGCGGCCATAATGGCCACCCAGGCAACGAGCGCGCCGACGTGCTGGCGAACCGGGGGGTGACAACGGTACGACGCTGAGACCCTATCTCAGCAGGCGCATGCGCTATACTCCCGGCTTGCCTTAACTCAAGATTAGCCAGCCATGCGTCAGATTGTCCTCGATACCGAAACCACCGGCCTGAACCCACGAACGGGGGATCGCGTCATCGAAATCGGCTGCGTCGAGCTGGTCAACCGCACGCTGACCGGCAACAATTTTCACCGCTACATCAACCCCGAGCGCGACTCCGACGAGGCCGCGCTCGCGGTGCACGGCCTGACCACGGAATTTCTGAGCGACAAGCCTAAATTCCACGAGATCGTCGACGAGCTGAAGGAATATATCCGGGGCGCCGAAGTCATCATCCACAACGCGCCCTTCGACCTGGGCTTCCTGAACCACGAATTCACGCGCCTCGGCCTGCCGCCTTTCGTCGAGCATTGCAGCGGCGTGATCGATACCCTGGTCAACGCCAAGGAAATGCACCCAGGCAAGCGCAACTCGCTGGACGCCCTGTGCGACCGCTACGGTGTGTCGAACGCCCACCGCAAGCTGCACGGCGCACTGCTCGACTCGGAACTGCTGGCCGACGTGTATTTGGCGATGACGCGCGGCCAGAACTCGCTGTCGATGGACGTCGAAATCGAAACGTCGAACGACGGCATGGAGCTCGATGCCGTGCCGCTGGGCGAGATCATCGTGGTCGCGGCCAGCGCGGACGAGCTGGCGGCGCACGAAGAGGTGCTGGCCGGGCTCGACAAGAACGTGAAAGGCACTTGCGTCTGGCGGAATTATTCCCCGCAGGGGTGACGGCACGGTCATTCTGTGCCATAATACGCCTCGCTTCGGGAGGTTAGCTCAGGGGTAGAGCACTGCATTCACACTGCAGGGGTCGCAAGTTCGAAACTTGCACTTCCCACCAGGATTCACCGGGAGAGCCGCGCATGTGCGCGGCTTTTTTCGTTTCGGGCGGTACGCGGCAACAGGCGCCACATGTTGGTTTATCGGCAATGAACCAATAGAAAAACAACCTGCTTCATCCCGGCAAGCCCAATGCCGACGAGTGCAATGACGCCATCGTCACGTTGAATATGAACACGGTTGATATTGATAAATCTCAATAACCAAGGCATAATACACGTCGTCGGGAGGTTAGCTCAGGGGTAGAGCACTGCATTCACACTGCAGGGGTCGCAAGTTCGAAACTTGCACTTCCCACCAGAATTCAGCGTTTCGATTCGAAGAGGTATGAATCAGAAGCGAACACAAGAGGCCAGCTGCTTAGCTGGCCTTTTTTGTTTTCGGGCGCAGAGTGGCTGGTCCATTCACCTGGGCAGGCTGTGTTGGGTCCGGACTGCACGCGGTGGAGCGGCGAGGTAATGCCGACCCGATTCGGCCTCGACGCGCACGCTATTTGCAGTGCCGGCGCATCATCTCCATGTGGCGTTCCCGCATTTCCGGCGACATCTCTTTCATATGGCGTTCCATCATCGCCCCGTGCGGCCCGGCTGTCCCGTCGCGCATCCGGCCGTGGGCCGCGCACATGGCCCGCATATCCATCTTCCCGCAAACGGGCGGCCCGCCTGCGGCTGCGTGCGTGCACCCGCCGCCGGAATGGCCACCCATGCTGCCTGCGCCGTGCGATCCTGGAGCGCCGGCCGCAGCACCGTCGAGATGGTGTTTGCCGGAGGCCGTGCCATGACCAGCAGGGCTGGCACAGGCTGCAAGCGCTGCCGTCGCAGCGAGTGCCACCAGCAAGCGTGTCGGGGATGCGAACTGTGCAGGCATGAAAGACCTCCTTTGCGTGTTGTGTTTCCCCGCACGGACTCGTGCCGGTATGGCTGATCAGACGTTTGCGCGATAAATCGTTCATCAGTAAGGCGGCGTGCTGACGCGCCGAAGGCGACAGCCGCCGATATCGGCAGGCGTCGCCGATAACGGCGGATAGCGGGGGCGCCGGACGGCTCAGGGTTCGAGCACGTAGCGCCCGGGTGCAGGCCCGAGCGTCCGGGCGCCGGGCGTCGGGGCGATGCGCGGCCCCGCGCGCTGCGCCAGCCAGGCTTCCCAGGCCGGCCACCAGCTGCCCTCGAACGTTGGCGCTTCGCGTTGCCAGCGCTCGGGATCCACATAGCGCGCGTCCGGTGCCTGGGTGCTGAGCTGGTAACTGCGCCCGCCGCCGCCCGGCGGCGCGACCACGCCGGCGTTGTGTCCGCCGGAGGTCAGCAGGAAGCTCACTTCGGCGTCGCTGAGCAGCCCGATCTTGTAGACTGAACGCCAGGGCGCGACGTGGTCGGTGCGGGTGCCGACGGCGAAGATCGGCGCCTCGATGTCGGGCAGGGCCACGGGCTTGCCGTCGACCGGGTAGCGGGCGCCGGCCAGGTCGTTGTTCAGGAACAGGCGGCGCAGATATTCCGAGTGCATACGGTAGGGCATGCGCGTGGTGTCGGCGTTCCAGGACATCAGGTCGGTCTGCTTCTCCGGCAGGTCGAGCAGGTAGTGGCGCAGCCGCCGCGACCAGAACAGGTCGTTCGAGCGCAGCAGCTGGAAGGCGCCCGCCATCTGGTGGCTGTCGAGGTAACCCTGGTTCCACATCGTCGCCTCGAGAAAGCTGACTTCGCTCTCGTCGATGAAGAGAGACAATTCGCCCGGCTCGGTGAAGTCGACCTGGGCCGCCAACAGGGTCAGGCTAGCCAGGCGCCGGTCGTGCTCGCGCGCCATCGCCGCCGCCGCGATGGCCAGCAGCGTGCCGCCCAGGCAGTAGCCGCAGGCGTTCACCTTCGGCGCGCCCGTTTCGTCCCCGATCGCGTCGAGTGCGGCCATGATGCCGAGCCGGCGGTAGTCTTCCAGGCCGAGGTTGCGGTCCTCCGCACGAGGATTCTTCCATGACACCATGTACACGGTATGGCCCTGTTCGACCAGGTAACGCACCAGCGAATTGTGCGGCGACAGGTCGAGGATGTAGTACTTCATGATCCAGGCCGGGACGACCAGGAGCGGCACCGCGTGCACCGTGGGTGTGGCCGGGTCGTAGCGCAGCAGTTCGATCAGGTCGTTGCGCAGCACCACCTTGCCTTTTGTCGTCGCCACATCGCGCCCCGGGACCAGGTTCGGGCCGCCGCCGGCGCCGGTCACGCTGCGCCAGGCCTCGTCGGCCGAGCGCACGGCGCCGGATACCAGGTTCATGCCGCCGCGCTCGCAGGTTGCCTGCAGCACGACGGGATTGGTGGCGACAAAGTTCGATGGCGCCATGCAGTCCAGCAGCTGGCGAGCGACGAAGGTGACGACGTCGGCATGGTGTAGCGACACGCCGCGCACGCTGCTGGTGGCGCGGTGCCACCACTGCTGCTGGAGCAGGAAGCCCTGGCTCAGCGCGTTCCAGGGCCAGTGGTGCCATGGCGGATCGGTGAAGCGCTTGTCCTGCGCCAGCGGCGCGACCGGGCCGCCCAGTCCGGCCGAGGCGGCGCCCGCGCAGTATTGCAGCCAGCTCATCGCCGCCGACACCGCATGCGTGGCCAGCTCGTTCTGCTTGTCGGGCGAGAGCAGCAGGTGGCTGCTCCAGTCGAACCAGGCCATGCCCAGCGCGGCCGGCGACACGTAGCCCGTGTAGCGGCCGAGCCAGGCGTGCAGCGGCAGGTCCATCGCCGCGTGCTCGACCCCGGTTTCGGGATAGTGGTGGCGCGTGCCTTGCCAGGGGCTGGCGTCGCGCTCGCGTACGGTTCCGGCCGTAAATCCGGGCTGGTTCATGTGCCGGCCTCAGTGCGCCAGGAGGAGCGGCAGCCGGGCGCGCTCGAGCAGGATGCGCGTCACGCCCCCGAGCACGATTTCGCGGTAGCGGCTGTGGCCGAAGGCGCCGGTGACGAGCAGGCCGGCGCCGTGGATGTTGGCCAGGCGCAGCAGGCCATCGCCCGCGGGCGTATCGGTATGCTCGACGACGACCTCGACCGGTACGCCATGGCGCGCCAGGTAGAGCGCCATGTCGGCGCCGGGTTCCTCGCCGTGCATGTCGCCTTCTCGCTCGGGGTTGATGACGGCCAGCCGCACCACACGGGCGCGCGCCAGCAGCGGCATGGCCGCCGAAATCGCCCGCAGGGCGGCCGCGCTGCCATCCCAGCCGACGATGACGCTGGGCGCGATCGGATCGCCTTCGTAGCTGGACGGCACCACCAGCACCGGACGCGGGCCGCGCAAGGCCAGGTATTGCGGCAATCCGCGTACGGTGGCCGGGGCGCCGTCGTCCTGCGCGACGACCAGCAGGTCGGCGTAGCGCGACTGCAGCAGCAGCGCATCGCGGTTCTCGTCCTCGACGAGGCGCTGTTCGATCGATCGCACGCCGAGCTGGCCGGCACGCTCGGCGAAGCGCTCCAGGCTCTGGCGTCCGAGGGCGCGCAGGGAATCGAATTCGTCGCCGGCCGCCCCCGTGACCGCGCCGGTGAGCATGGCATAGGCGGGCCAGGACATTCCGGTCGCGGCGGCGCCGACCAGGTGCGCGTCATGCGCATTGGCGAGCCAGGCGGCGGCGCGCAGCCGTACGTCCAGCGCGGCGCTGTCGTCGACGTGGACGATGATCGTCTTGTACATGGCGAATCCTTTCGTGGAAGCTGGGTTGTCCGGTCAGGGAACGATCGCCACCTTCAGCACGCCGTCGCGCTGGTTGGCGAAGAGTTCGTAAGCTTCTTCTATCTGTTCTAGCGGGCCATCAGCACCGGCAGCGCCGCCTCCTGTAAAACGGTCCTGCTGGCGCCGCCGAGCAGGAGTTCCTGGAAGCGCGAGCGGCCGAAGCAACCCATGACGACCAGGTCGCTGCCCTGTTCGGCCGCCAGCGCGAGGATGGCCCGGCCGGTGTCGCCCAGGGGATCGCGCAGCGTCAGCTCGGCATGCACCGCATGGCGTGCGAGGAAGGCGAGCGCGTCGGCCAGTTCAGCTTCGCATGCCGCCTCGGCCAGGAATGTGGCCGACATGAACACCAGGCTGACATGGGTGGCGTGCTGGAGCAGGGGGATGGCCCCCGCCATTGCCGCCGAGGCTTCCCGGCTTCCGTTCCAACAGAGCAGTATCCTGCGCGGGCAGCCGGCGCCCTGCCCCGTGCGCGGCACCACCAGCACCGGGCGCGCCGCATTGGCGACGACATAATCCGGCATCCTGGCAGCCGATGGGGCGTACCCCAGGCTCTCGTCGGGATCGTCCTGGCTGACCACGACCAGGTCCGCGAAGCGGGCCAGCAGCGCCAGACCGTCCGGCGCCTGGTCGCAGACCAGGCGCGTCTCGTGCGAAACGCCCCGCTGGCGGGCGATCTCCCCGAACCGGTCGAGGGCGCGCTGTGCGTTCTGCCTGAGCGGGTCGACGTAGCTGGACAGGAGCGTCCCTGGCCTGACGTTGTAGCCGTTCGGGAAGACGGCGCGGCCGATGCCTGTCATGGCCGCGCCGATCAGATGTGCCCGGTGCTCGGCACAGATGGCCGCTGCCAACCGGATGCGGGCCGGCGCGTGGCGGGACAGGTCGGCATGCACGAGGATGGTCTTGAAACGCATGATGCGGCTCAGGCGGTAGATGAGTCCGGTCGCGGGACGATCAGCACCGGGATCGCGCTGTTGGTCAGCACCGCCTGCGCCTGGCTGCCCAGGAGCAGGGCGGCGGCGCTACGCCCGTGCGAGCCCATCACGATCAGGTCGCATCCGAGGTCGCGTGCGGTCTTGATGATGGCCTCGTGCGGGTGGTCACCCCTTTCCGTGCGTACCGATACCGGAACGCCTGCCTGGGCGGCGCGGCGCTCGAGGTAGCCGAGCGCTTCTACGGCGTCGGCCCCGTGCTCGGGTGCCGTCAGCACGCCGACGACGTGGCTGAAGAAAGGACGCAGCGGCATGACGTGCACGCCTGCGAGTCGCGCGCCGCGATCGTGTGCCAACCCGATCGCGGCGTCGACCGCCGCCATGGAGGGGGCTGATCCGTCGGTGGCGACCAGAAGATGCTGGAACATGCACGATCCTTTCTCTTGACTGCCTGAAGATGCCGGACACGTGCAGTCTCGCGCCCCGGTTGGCTAAAAGCTTTGATTCACATCAAGCGGTTCGGAATTGCGGCGAGGAAGTATGCGCAGGGAAGTGGAGACCATGAAGGAAAGAGCGTAGGAGCGCCTGACAAAACCTTCAGGGCGTTCGCGCAGCTGCATCGCGGAGACAGCGGCCAGGTCCGGCCGGTTGGCTCCGGCAGCTTTGATCTAGATCAAAGCTTTTATGGACGGCGGCCTTCATCCTGATCCGGCGTACCGCCGTGCAAGCGTTCTGTCCGCGGCCCGATCGCGCCCGGCGCGCACGGCGAGCGCACCGTTTCTCCGGTACTGGCAGGAGGCGTCGCCCAGCAAGTGCTGGCCTGCCCGCCGGTGCCGGCGCCCATGTTGCGCGAGGCCGGACAGCGGGATCACCCGCTTATCACCCGCTTTAATGGGGCGAGGTTCGCCCGAAGGAGCTGCCATGTTCAAGCGTATCCTGATTCCCACAGACGGTTCGCCCGCGTCGCAGCGGGCCATCCTGGCCGGGGCTGCCCTTGCCCGGGAGACGGGGGCCGAGATCGTCGGGCTGACCGTCGTTCCGCCGTATGATCCCGTGATGACCGGCCCTGACCTGCTCGAGACGACGCCCGAGCAATACGAGCGCGCGACGACCGAGCGTGCCCGGCGCATCCTGGCAGACGTGGAGGAGGCAGCGCAGGAGGCCGGGGTGCCCTTCAGGCTCGAGCAGGCCAGCGGACACAGCACCTGGGAGTCGATCATCGGCACCGCGCGCAACGACGGCTGCGACCTGATCCTCATGGCCTCGCATGGCCGCAAGGGTATCCGGGGGCTGCTGTTGGGCAGCCAGACCCAGAAGGTGCTGGTGCATAGCGCGATCCCGGTGCTGGTGTACCGCTGAGGCGTCGGTCCTGCATCCGCATCCGCGGTCAGCGGCGGGTGGTGATCTGCAACCCGAGCACCATCGCGAGCGCCGCGAGGGCGGCACCGGCGAGCCAGACGGGTTCCGGCGGCGCAAAGCGGAACAGGCCGGCCAGTGCCGGCCAATAGAGCGAGGCGGCCAGCACGGCCAGCGTGACGGCGCAGATCGTCAGGAACAGCGGGTTGAACACGCGCAGCGCCTGGGCGGCGCCGCCGCTCTGGCGGTGGACCAGCAGCAGGGCCAGGTTGCACAAGATGAGCGTGCTGAACCCGGCAGCGCGCGCTTCGGGCTCGGGCAACCGGCTCACTGCAAAGCCGTACAGGATCGCCGTCAAGGCGGCCGCCCATAAGCCGCTCAGCAGGGCGGCGAACAGCGCATGTCGCGCAAACAGCGCTTCGCCATGCGGACGCGGCGGGCGGCGCATCAGGTCCGCTTCTTCCGGTTCGCTCTCGAAGGCCAGCGAGCTGGCCGGGTCGATCACCATTTCGACGAACACGATGTGCATCGGGTACAACAGGATCGGCCAGCCAAGCAGCGGAGGAAGCAGGGCCATGCCGGCGATCGGTACGTGGATCGCGGCCACGTAGCGCATCGACTTGCGCATGTTCGAGAAAATGCGGCGTCCGGCACGCAGCGCCTGTACCAGCGATCCGAACCGGTCGTCGAGCAGGGTGAGCTCCGCCGCCTCGCGGGCGACGTCGGTGCCGCGCTTGCCCATCGCCACCCCGACGTCGGCGGCCCGCAGCGCCGGGGCGTCGTTGACGCCGTCCCCGGTCATCGCCACCACCGCGCCGCGCCGCTGCAGCGCCCGCACGATCTCCAGCTTCTGGCCAGGCACGATCCGGGCGCACACATCCACCCCGTCCAGCCGGGCACCGAGGGCATCCGCATCGAGTTGCGCCAACTCGGGCCCGGTAACGACGCCGCCTTCGGCAAGCCCAGCCTGGCGCGCGATGGCACGCGCGGTGCCGGGGTGGTCGCCCGTGATCATCACGATGCGTATGCCGGCGCGGCGGCACTCGGCGACCGCGTCCGGGATATCGGCCCGCAAGGGATCGGCGAGCGCGACCAGGCCAAGCAGGTCGTAGTGCAAGGCCGCCGGATCGTCCGGCCAGGGCGGCGCCACGTCGCGCGCCCGCGCGACCGCCAGTACCCGCAGGCCTTCATGGGCGTACGCCGCGGCCGCCCGCAGCGCGTCTTCGCGCCCGGTTGCCGCGGAGAAGGCGGCCACGGTTTCCGGCGCCCCCTTGGCTGCGGCGAAGCGCGTGTCTGAATCGCTCCAGATCCGGATCATGGCGGGCCGCTCGGCGCTCAGGCCGTATTCGCGCTCCAGCCTGGGCTGGCCTGTTCCATCCCGGCCGTCGAGCCCGCATTGTGTCGCCGCGACCTGGAGGGCGCGGTCGATCGGGTCGGGCGACTGAGGCCGGCTGGCGAGCAAGGCGACCGACAACAACTCCCGCAGCGGCGGGGCGAGGATGTCGCCGTCCTGCCGGAGGTCGTGGCAGATGCCGTCGCGCCAGAGCAGGCGCAGCGCCATGCGGTTTTCGGTCAGCGTGCCCGTCTTGTCCACGCACAGCACCGAGGTCGAACCGAGGATCTCGATGGCGGCCAGGCGGCGGGTCAGTACCTGGCTGCGCGCAAGTCGCCAGGCGCCAATGGCCGGAAACACAGTCAGGATGACAGGAAATTCTTCCGGCAGCACCGACATCGACAGCGCCACTCCCGCCAGTAGCGCCTCGAGCCAGTTTCCGCTACGCAGGCCAAGCAGGAGCACGAGCAGCAGGCTGACCGAGATCCCCAGCACTGCCAGCCGCCGCGCAAGGGAACTGGTCTCGCGCTGCAGCCGTGCCGGCGGCGGCTTGATGTTGCCGAGCGCCGTGCCGATGCGGCCGAGTTCGCTGTTGGTGCCGGTCGCGCGCACGACCGCCAGCGCTTCGCCCTGCACGACGAGGGTGCCCGCAAACACCCAGGGCAATCCTTCGCCACCGGGCGCGGCAGGGGCGCTGGCTTCGTCTGCGGCGCACTTGCCAACCGGAACCGACTCGCCGGTCAGGAGCGATTCGTCGACCAGCATCCCGCCGGTGTCGACGATCAGCGCGTCGGCCGGCACGCGGTCGCCCTCGGCCAGCCTGATCAGGTCTCCCCTGACCAGCTCCGCTGCCGCTACCTGCAGCTGGCGGCCGTCGCGCACGACCGTCGCGCTCGGCGCGCTGAGGTCGCGCAGCGCCTGCAGCGCGCGCTCGGTACGGCCTTCCTGGTACAAGGTCATGCCCAGCATCAGCAAGACCATCAGCAGCAGGAAAATGCCCTCCTGCGGCTCGCCCAGCAGGAGGTAGAGCAGGGCGGCGCCGATCAGCAGGAGGAACATCGGCTCGCGTGCGGTGTCGATGACGATCGCGCTCCAGCCGCGGCGTGCCGCGTCAGGCAGCTTGTTGGGACCGTCGGCCGCAAGCCGGCGGGCGGCCTCGGCACTCGTCAGGCCCGCCGGAGCGCCAGCTGCCTTGCCTGCGCTGCGCACGCTCATGGGGACGAGCCCGGCATGCAAAGCCGCCTGCGCCCATCAGCTGCGGCGGCGACGCGCAGCAGTCAGTGCGGCACGATGTCTATGGAGGGTCATGGCGGCATCCCGTAGAAGTCGGTCTGGGGTGAGAATGCGCCAGGCATGCTGCCAAAGGTTGAGATAGATCAGCCGGACGGTTTTCGGAGGTGGCGGGGTCATGAAACGGTGGGAAGCCACAAATACATGCCAGCAGCCACGAGCGCGCTCGCACTCGTACTGCTGCAGCAGGGCGCCTGGGCACAACAGGCGGCGACGCCAGCGCCGCCGCCGTAGCGGCGGGTATGGCCCGGGTGCAGGTCACGGGCAGCCGCATCAACCTCAGGCAGGAACAGGTGTCGGGCGTCGGTCCCGTGACCATGATCGACGCCGAGACGATCAGCCGATCGGGTGTGATTTCGATCGAAACCCTGCTGCAGCGCCTGCCGTCGTCGTCCGGCACGGCAGGCAACCAGAGCAGTGCCTACTGGACCAGCAACGGGTATGGGACCACCCAGGTCAACCTGCGCGGACTCGGCATCGACCGTACGCTCGTGCTGCTCAATGGCCGGCGCGTGGTGTCCGGCGGTACCGGTGCCAACAGCCCGGTCGACCTGAACATGATCCCGGTCGCCATGATCGAACGCATCGAGGTCCTGAAGGACGGCGCGTCGGCGATCTATGGCGCCGATGCGCTGGCCGGCGTGGTGAACATCATCACCAGGAAGGCCTTCGATGGCGTCGAGGCACGGTGGACGCGGTCTGGACACCGTCCAGATCGCTGACCTTCACGGTCGATTACTTCGACATCGAGATCGACAACGCGATCGAAACCGTGCCCGGTTCGACGAAGCTGGCCGTGTGCTACAACGCGCCCGCCCTGGCGCACATCTCGGGGTCGTACACGGTCCAGTACATCGGGCACGCCGACGACATCAATGCGGCGCCCCGCGACATCAGCGCGCGCCCAGCGTCGCCTATCACACCTGGGCTACCGCTTCTGAGCGCAGGCTTCCGCAAGGGGCCGGCCACGCATATACTGCCGGGCTGGGCTCAGCTGGATAATCTCGGCCGGATAATTCAACCACGATTCGACAACTATGCGATTAGCGTTCTGGGTGCGGCACGCCCACAAATGGATCGGCCTCGTCATCGGCGTGCAGGCACTGTTCTGGATGATCAGCGGTCTCTACATGGTGGTGGTGCCGCTGGACGTGGTGCATGGAGACCACCTGGCCCACGTGCCGGCCGAGCCGCTCAACCCGGCCGGCACCAGGATCCCCCAGGCACGGCTGCACGAAAGCTATCCGGGGATCACCGCGATTCGCCTGAAAAGCCTGCTCGGCAAAGAGGTGTACGAGATCAGGCAGGGAACGCAGGCCAGCCTGGTGAACGCGGCGGACGGCGTGAAGATCAGCCCGCTCAAGCGGGACGACATCGTGGCGCTGGCCGACGCCGCCTATGCCGGCGGGGGCAGCATCCGCGGCGTGGAGTGGGTGACGCAGGCGCCCCGCGAAGTCGGTGCGCGGCCGGCGCCGCTCTGGGCCGTCCACTATGACGATCCGGGCGAAACGACGCTGTATTTCTCGCCCCATACGGGCGACCTGGTGGCGCGCCGCCATGCGCTCTGGCGCTGGTTCGACTTCCTCTGGATGTTCCACATCATGGACTACGAGGAACGCGGGAACGTGAACAATACCCTGCTGCGCGTGGCCTCGATCGTCGGCCTGCTGTTCGCGCTGAGCGGCGCCTGGCTGCTGTTCCACAGCTTCAGCCGGAGGAAGACCGCATGAGCCGCTGGATGCGGCGCCTGCACAAGTGGGTCGGATTGATCCTGGCGATCCAGTTCCTGCTGTGGACGGCGAGCGGCGTCATGATGAGCCTGCTCGATGCGGAGAAGGTGAGGGGACGGGAATTTCGCGTGAAGCCGGCGCCGACGCCGGCGTGGCCGCGCGACGTGCTCGCCCCTGAAACCGTGCTGGCGGCCAGCACGGACAGCGCCGACAACGTCATCGCGATCGCCTCCGGCTGGTTGCTCGACCGGCCGGTGTACCGGCTGCAGAACGACCAGCGCAGCTGGCTGGTCAGCGCGGTCGACGGCAGGGCGGTTGCAATCGATGCCGGCCTCGCCGTCCGGCTCGCCCGCGCTTCGTATTCCGGACCGGGGCAGCCGGCCGCGCCGCGCCTGCTGGCCTATTCGCTCGAAGCGCGCAAACACAAGGAACCGGTCTGGCGGGTCGACTTCGACGATGCCCAGGAGACCTCGGTGTATGTATCGAGCGTGTCCGGCGCGGTGCTCGAGCACAGGAACAGCACCTGGCGCCTGTTCGACCTGTTCTGGATGCTGCACATCATGGACTACAGCGAGCGGACCGACTTCAACCATCCGCTCCTCGTGTCCAGCGCGATCGGCGGGCTGTGGATGGCCTTGACGGGCGTCTGGCTGCTGTTGACCAGCATCCGCCTTGCGGACTTCGTCCCAGGCCGCCTGCGCCGCCGCGCCACGGTCCAGCTCGTGGACGCGAACGGCGCCAGGCTGCGGGCGATCGACGCGGTGCAGGGAGACATGGTCTTCGACGCGCTTGCCCGCGCAGGCCAGCAGCTGCCGTCGAACTGCGGCGGTGGACAAAGCTGCGGGCTGTGCGCGGTCCGGTGTACCGGGACAGTCCCGGCGCCGACGGCCGCGGACCGCGCCTTGCTGTCCCCGCACAAGCTCGACGCGGGATTCAGGCTCGCCTGCAACCTCCGGGTCCGGCGCAGTCTCGAGATCGACGCCGGGGAGGGCGCCGCCCTGGTGTCCGAACAGGCCGGCACCGTGACGGGCATCAGGGCCGTCGCGCCCTTCCTGCGCGAGATCACGATACGCCCGTACCAGGGCATCGCATGCCGTCCGGGATCCTGGGTCCAGCTGCATGTGCCGGTGTACGAATGCGAGGGCAGCCGCATCGAGATCCCCGAGGACCACCTGCAGGACTGGCACGCCGCCGGACGGCCGGCGGCGATGGCGAACGACAAGCCGGTGCGCCGCTCCTACTCGGTCTCGCTGCCGGTCGAGCAGGCCGACGGGCAGCTGACCTTCCTCGTGCGCTTCGTCCCCGGCGCACGGCCGGGCAGGGGGTCGGGCTATGTGTACACGCTGAAGGCGGGCGACGAAGTGCGCTTCAGCGGTCCGTTCGGCGACTTCGCGCTGAAGCCGGGCACGCGCGAAAAAGTGTTCATCGGCGGCGGTGCGGGCATGGCGCCGCTCAGGGCGATGATCCACGCGCGGCTCGCGCTGGGCGCACGCGAGCCGCTGCACTTCTGGTATGGCGCGCGCAGCAGGCGCGATGCGCCGTATGTCGACGAGATGCGCGCCTTTGCCGGGAAACACCCGAACTTCCGGTGGCACCTGGTCCTGTCGGAGGAAGATGCGCAGCCCGGAACCTGCCGCGGCCTGGTCCACGAGGCGGCACTGGACGGTCTGCTGTGCGGGCACCCGGACATCGGTGCGCTGGAGTTCTACCTGTGCGGTCCGCCCGCGATGCTGTCGGCCACCCGGGCCATGCTGCGTTCCCTCGGGGTGGACGAGGCGCATATCGCCTACGACGACTTCAAGATTTGACAGGGCGGGAGCGCCCCGGAGAGCGCATCCGGCACGCGGCCCGCCCGCCGGATGCGATGTCGGGCACGCTTACTGCGCTTTCTGCAGCTGGACGAGGGTGATTGCACCATTGACCCTATCGGCCGAGAAGGTGACCTTGTCGCCCACCTTCACCTGGTCGAGCATCTCGGGGCTCCTGGCACGGAATACCATGGTCATCGCGGTCATGTTGAGGTTGGCGATTTCCTCGTGGCGAAGCGTGATCTTTCCGGTTTCCTTGTCGATCTTTTTGACTTCGCCGGCGACCACCGCCAGCGCGGCTGCCTGGTGGCCGGCATGTGCGCCATGGCCGCCGCGGTTGCCGTGGCCAGCAGGGACGTGTTCCTGTGCGGACGCCGTTGCCGCGGCAGCGGTCATGGCGAGGGCGATGGCGAATCTGGACATTGCGCTCATGTCGAATCCTTTCGTTGTCGGTATTGGTCGGCTCAGTGCTTGCTTGATTACCTGTAGTGCTTGTACACGGACGCGCGGCCGCCGTCATGCACCAGCAGCACGTCGTACGGGTCCTTGCGCGGTCCTTCCATTCCGGGCGAACCGAGCGGCATGGCCGGCACCGCGAGTCCCTTCGCCTTCGGCTTTTCGGCGAGCAGGCGCTTGATCTCGCTGGCCGGCACATGGCCTTCGATGGCATAGCCCTGCACCATGCCGGTGTGGCAGGAACCGTACTTGTCCGGTATGCCGCCGCGCGCGCGGTAGTCGGACGGATTGTCGACATTGGCGACGCGGGTCTTGAAACCGTTTGCCTCCAGGTGCTTCACCCATTCGGCGCAGCATCCGCAGAACTCGCTCTTGAAGACCTCGATGACGGGTGCCGCGGCCAGCGCGGCCAGGGGAAGGCACAGGCTCGCGGCCAGTGCGGTGCGGGAAACGATTTGTCGGAACATGCAATTCTCCTTGTTTGGGTGATCAGTGATGGCCTGTATGGCCTGTATGGCCCGTCGGCTTGCGGACGGTCACTTCGACTTCGGCCTTGCCGCCGGCAGGCCTGGCGGCGGGCATGGCCTGGCCGCCGGCGCCGTGATGGCGCACCGCGGCCGGCGCCTCGCCTGTCCATTCGTAGGCCACGGTGCCGGCTGGATGCCTGTACCAGCCCGGGTCCCTGTAATCGCCCGGCTTCTGGTCCTTGCGGACCTTCAGGACGGTGAACATGCCGCCCATCTCGATGCCGCCGAACGGGCCCTGGCCGGTCATCATGGGCAGGGTGTTCTCGGGGAGCGGCATTTCCATGTCGCCCATCGAGCCGCCTTTCTCGCCCATGACCATGTAGTCCGGCACCAGCTTCGCGATCTTCTCGGCGACGCCGCGGTGGTCGACCCCGATCAGGGTCGGGACCGCATGCCCCATGGCGTTCATGGTGTGGTGCGGCTTGTGGCAGTGGAAGGCCCAGTCGCCCGGTTCATCCGCGATGAATTCGATCGCCCGCATCTGGCCGACGGCAATGTCGGTGGTGACCTCGGGCCAGCGCGACTCCGGCCGGGTCCAGCCGCCATCGGTGCCGGTCACTTCGAACTCGTGGCCGTGCACGTGGAGCGGGTGGTTCGTCATGGTCAGGTTGCCGGCGCGGATGCGCACGCGGTCTCCCTGGCGCACGTTCATCGAATCGATTCCCGGGAAGGCACGGCTGTTGAAGGTCCAGATGTTAAAGTCGAGCATCTCGTTGACCCGCGGCGTGTAGCTGCCCGGCTCGATGGCGTAGGCATTGAGCAGGAAGACGAAGTCGCGGTCGACAACGTGCCGGGCCGGATTCTTCGGGTGCGTGACCCAGAAGCCCATCATGCCCATCGCCATCTGCACCATCTCGTCGGCATGCGGGTGGTACATGAAAGTGCCCGGGCGCCGTGCGACGAATTCGTACACGAAGGTCTTGCCCGGCTGGATGCCCGGCTGGTTCAGGCCGGTGATGCCGTCCATGCCGTTCGGCAGGCGCTGTCCATGCCAGTGGATGCTGGTCTGTTCCGGCAGGCGGTTGGTGACGAAAATGCGCACGCGGTCGCCCTCGACCACTTCGATGGTCGGCCCCGGGCTCTGGCCGTTATAGCCCCACAGGTTGGCCTTCATGCCGGGCGCGATTTCACGCACCACCGGCTCGGCGATCAGGTGGAACTCCTTGACGCCGTTGTTCATGCGCCAGGGGAGCGACCAGCCGTTCAGGGTGACGACCGGGTTGTAGGGCCGGCCATTCGGCGGCACCAGCGGCGGCTGGGTGGCGGCGCTGGCCATGCTCGGCGCTTCCGGGAGCGTGGCGGCGCCGGCGCGGGTGACCAGGCCGGCGCCGACCAGGGCTGCCGCGCCGGTGAAGAAATCTCTGCGCGAATTCATTCCTGATCCTTCATTGTTGATCCTTCATTGCTTATCTTTGTTTAATGTTCGGCTGCGGCCTCGGCCTCGGCGCCGGCAGCGCCTGGAGCGGCGAGCGCGACCGCGACGTTGCCGCTGCCGCCGCTGCCAGTCATGGCCGCCTGCAGGTCGGTCTCCGCAATCCAGTAGTCGCGCTGCGCCTGGATCGCCGCATTCACGCCGGTGATCTGCGCACGGGCATCGGCCAGCAGCTCGAACACGCTCATGAGCATGCCGTTGTAGCGAAGCAGGGTCTCCTCCGAGATCTTTTTCCGCAGGGGGACGACCTCGTCCCGGTACTGCCTGGCCAGGTCGTAGGTGGTGCGGTAGGCCGAATAGGCTTCGCGGACCTGGGAACGCGCGACGGTGGCGGCATGCGCGGTGCGGTGCACGGCCTGCATGTAGAGCGCCTCCGCCCTGGCCACGCGGGCGCCTCCCCAGTCGAAGATCGGCAGTGCCAGCTCGATCTCGTAGCCGTTCTCGCGCGGCGCATGGGACTTGCTGGTGTTGGCGTAACCGGCGTCGAGCACGTTGATGAAGCCCGTGGCCCGGGTCAGTCCCAGCGCGCGGGCGGTCGATTCGGTGTCGAGCCTGGCCAGGCGGACGTCGAGCCGCTGCTGCATCGCCAGCGATTCGATGTTCGCCGCTTCCCCCGGCGCCGACGGCAGATCCGGCAGCCGGTCGGGCAGCTGGAATGCGGTGTGCTTGCCCCACACTCCCATCAGGCGTACCAGCTGTTCGCGCGCGGCCGTCGCATTGTGGCGCGCCCGGGCCAGCTGCGCCGTGGCTTCAAGCGAGAAGGCCTGCTCGCGCGCCTGGTCCAGCGCACTCAGGTTGCCGACTTTCGCCATGCGCTGCGCCAGTTCCGCACTGGCGTCCGCGGCGTCGCGCACCTGTTCGGCATAGCGTGCGGCCTGGACCGCCGCGACGGCCGTGAACCAGGCCTTGCGGGTATCCGCCGCCAGCCGCACCGCGTCGACGGCGGCGGTCAGCTTCGCGCCTTCGAAGCGGCGCGCCTCGATATCGCGGCGGATGGGAATGGTCAGCAGGCCGACCAGGTCGAACATGACGCTGCGTTCGATCTCGGTTTCCCCGCCGCCGGACATGCGGCTGAAACTGAAGCCCGGATTGCGCATCCTGCCGGCCTGGACCAGGTCGGCCTCGGCCACGCCCAGCGCGGACAGCGAGGCGCGCAGGCCACGGTTGTTGAGCAGTGCGATGCGCACCGCACCGTCGGCGGAAATCGGGGATTGCATCAGCCGGTCGAGTTCTTCCTGGGCAAGACCAGAGTTCTCCGTGCCCGCCGTGCCTTTCAGCAGGCGGATCTCCTGCCCCGTGCGCTCGGCCGTGATCGTGGACACGGCGTCGAGGCCGCCGTCCTTCGAGAACGTGGCGCAGCCGCTCAATGCCAGCGTCAGGAAAGCGGCGGCGGCGGTGCGGGGCATCGGACGAGTGGACGTGTTCGTCATTGTTGTTGCCATGGCCTAGTGGTGTTTGCTGTGGTCGACCGGGACCGGCTGACGCGCCGCGGCAGGGATGGACGTGCCGTGTGCGGCCGCCGGTTCGGCGTGCGCATTGCCGCCCTGCGCCCCGTGTCCGGCGTGTCCGGCGTGTTCGGAGGCAGCGGAGGCTACCGCGTCGTTGGCGGCGCGCCAGGCCTTGTCGGGCGTGGGCTGGCCGTCCTGCGGCGCAGCCGCCGGACGGGAGAACGCCGATTCGTAGACGATCGGCGGCACGGCCGCACCCGGATCGGCAGGGTCGGGCGTGCGCAGGGGTTGCTGGGCCAGCGCAGCCAGCGGCGCAGCCAGCAGGACGCCAAGGATGGCGGCCGGGAGGTGTTGATGCATTGTCGGTCCTCGGATTCGGCAATTGGGGCGCGGCAACTGGGCGAGCACAGGCACGCGCGTCGGCGCAAGAGGCGTTACCGGGCCGTTCGAAGGCCGCGGTCAGCTCTTGTTGCGATCAGGCGGAGTGAGGCCGGGGAGGGCGTTGAAGACCGTCCGGAATAAATCCGGGAACGAGGGCAGGTGGTGCTACGAGGATGGCGTCGGAGCCGTCGAAGGTGGGTACGGACACGAAGGCCGACGGGGGCGCGACCGCGCCGACACACAGCGCCGAACAGGCGCTGCAGGATGAATGGGTTTGCTGCCCGGCTTTGGCCTGCGAGGTGTCGGCATCGGACGCCACCTCGTCGGCGTGGCCCGCAACGCCGCCGTGATGCGCATGCATGTCGGCGGCGGCGTCATGGTGCTGGTGCTCGCCGCCAGGCGTGGGCGCCTGGCTGAGCTGACGGTGATCCGGCGCGCACGACATCCCGACGCTGGCAGCCATCGCATGCAGCGGAAGTATGGCCATCATCAGCCAGACCAGGAATGTCTTGAGCGAGCGGTTCATAGGTTTTTCGAGTATAGCACGGCATATTTTGCTCAGAACCATGTTTAAGTTTGACTGAAGTCATGGCGTGCTTGCGCCAGGCGGCGGCCTCGGCAGGAGCAAGACTCCGCTCTCCGGGCAGTTGCTCTCGCCGATGGTTGCTGCGCTGGTAATGAGCTTGAGTTCGGTGTCGGCGATCGCCAATGCCTTGCGGCTAAGAGCGCCTGACAAAACTCCATGGCTGCGTTGCAGCGTCTTGCCGTACAGTCGTACTGTCTTCGACGCCGCGTCGGGTGGCCGCATCCCTTGCCCTAAAGGTTTTGTTAGGCGCTCTTTCGAAGGGGGCGCCAGCGCCGGCCCGCGACTTCAGATGACGGTTCGCTGAAGCGGCGCCGGCCGTTTCGCCAGCAGTTGAGACAGGCGGCGCAATCCCGCTGCCAGGCGCTTTCGGTCCTTGGCACTGCCAAGCGAGACGCGGATGGCATTCGGCGCCTGCGGCAGGGCGGAGAAGATATCCGCCGGTGTCACCGACAAGCCTTCGGCAACGGCCGCGCGCGCCAGTTCGGTCGATGACCAGTAGGCCGGCAGCGGCAGCCAGATGTGCAGTCCCCCCATGTCCTGCGCCGGGCGACCGGCCAGCAGTTCGTGGGCCAGGTCGTGGCGTGCCTGCGCCTCGGCCCTGACGCCGTCCAGCAGACGCTGTGCCGAGCCATCGAAAATCCACTGGGTTGCCAGCGCCGCGGTCAGGGGGGGGGCCATCAGTGCAAACGCACCCAGCGCGCTCAGGAACCGCTGGCGTTCTTCGTGGTCGGCCAGCAGCACGAAAGCGACGCGCAGGCCAGGCGTCAGGCATTTGGACAGGGTCGAGACATAGTAGGCATTGTCGGGCGCCAGGCGGGCGATCGGTTGCGGGGCTGCCGGGGACAAGAGCCAATAGGGGTCATCCTCGATGATGCGCACGCCGCAGCGGACGGCCACTGCAGCGACCTCGCGCCGGCGTGCTTCCGGCATCGTGCGCGCCGTCGGGTTCTGCAGGGTGGGGTTCAGGTAGGCCAGGCGCACGCCCTCCCGACACGCCCGTTCCAGGGCGTCCGGCAGCATGCCGTGCTCGTCGGTTTCGATCGGCACCAGATGCCTGCCGAACTGCGCGGCGCTGGTACGCAAGCCCGGGTACACCAGGGATTCGGTTGCAATACCGTCGCCCGGCTCCGACAGCGCCAGCACCAGTGCGGCCAGCGCCGCCTGCGCGCCGGGGCATACGAGCACATGTGCGGTGTCGACCTTGCCGAACATGGGTTCCAGCCAGCGCGCCCCGGCGGCGCGGTCGCCCTCGCTGCCACCGCTCAGGTGATAGGTCATCAACAGCTCATTGTCGGCGCGCAGCAGCACCTGCGACAGACCCTGCTTGAGCAGGTCGCCGAAGTCGACACCGTCGGGCGGGGGAGGGATGTTCATGCTGAGGTCGAGCACCGGTGCGAGTTCCACCTTCGGCGCCGCGACATAAGTACCCTGGGCGCCCCGTCCCTCCAGCAGGTTGCGGCGACGCGCCTCGTCATAGGCGCGGGTGACGGTAGTCAGGTCGACCCCCAACTGGGCGGCCAGCTGGCGCTGCGGTGGCAGGCGCTCCCCCGGTCTCAGTTGCCCGTCAAACAGGGCGCGCTCGAGCGCGTCCGCGATCTGCAGGTAGCGCGGGCCGGCCTGGCGGTCCAGTGCGCCGAGCCATGCCGGTTTGCTATCGGTGTCTTGTATGGATGCTGCCTGGGACATTTTGTCCTCGATGTATGGATATTGCTTCACCGTAGTATGCACGCAAAGGCCGGCAAACTCCATACATGAAAAGCAATCCGGAGAAGCGGCGGAGCCAACCGAAACGGGGGGGCAGACCAAAGCCAAGTGGGTCTGTCGCTCAGGCCAGGCGCACGCTCTTGTGCCGCGTGATCGGTATGTTATAACCGAAGTTGGATTCGACGATGGTTTGAACAAAAAATGGAGCTGCTGAAGCAGCGTTGTGAGGTAGTGCTCCTCACGATAGACAGTGTCAAGTAATAGCCTGGAAATACTCAAAATCATGGATTGGTTCCCTATAGTCGCCGGTACGTTCAAGGCTCTCGCGTTAGCTACGGGCATGTTCTTCGCCATCAAGTGGCATTACGATCAAGGGAAGAAGGGGAAGGAGCAGGAGAGGCGCGCGGTGCTACGCGCAGGCGCCAAGGTGGCCGCAATCTTCGTGCTATCGCTTCTGGTCCTGGTGCTCGTCACGTTCGTCCTTGCCAGGAAGCTCGGTTTGGACTTGAACTTCCCGTAATGGCAAAGAATAGTCGGCCGATATCCGGTGATGCGGCAGCAATTCCCCGTTGCGGCTATTGGGTAGCGTCGGCAGGCGGGTCAGAGCTCGCTTCGGCAAATAGCATCGGCATCGCTGCGGGACCAGATCTACGTAATCATCGCGGGCTTGCCTGGCCTGATGGCGTTCATCGGCCTGCCGAGGCTAGCCGTGCACCTGGCTGTTTCCTAATCGAACTACCAAATTCCCGACTCCGGCACCATGACTACTTCGATCGACGCGCGCTTGTGCGTTTGGCTTGACGCGCACGCCGAAGCCCTCGACGCCGAAACGGCGGACGACAACCTCCTGTTGCGTACGCTCGCGGCAGAAGATCTGTTCCGGATCGGTGTACCCGAGAACGCCGGCGGCGCCGGCGGCACGACGGGTTCGGCGATTCGCGTTATCGCCCAACTGGCCGAGCATTCGCTCAGCGCCGCGTTCGTATGTTGGGCACAACGTGCGGTTATCGAATGCATGCTGGAAAGCCCGAACCGAACTCTCGCACGAGAGCTGCTGCCGCGCCTGATGGACGGCAGCCTGGCAGGCGCGCCGGCGCTATCGAATGGAATGCGTTCGCTCAGCGGCTTCGACCAGCTCCAGCTTCATTCCACGCATGTGGCGGAGAAAACAATATTGAACGGCGCTGTGCAGTGGGCAACGAACCTGCACGCGCCGGGCTTCGTCATCGCAGTCGGTGCAATCCCGGCGAATGGCGGCGCGGCCGTGTACGCGATTCCCGCCGATGTCGAGGGCGTCGTGCGCAAGTGCAATTCCGACCTGATGGCGCTGCGCGGGACGAGCACGGGTGCCCTCCGGATAACCGATGTGGTGCTCTCCGACCATTGGCTCGTCCACCCCGACGCCAAGACCTTCCTGCCTACACTACGGCCGTCCTTCCTCGCGCTCCAGTGCGGTTGGGGCCTGGGATTGGCGCGCGCCTGCCTGCGTTCGGCTCGCACCGCAACGTCCGGTTCGCCGTCGGTCCTGCTGCCCGAGATCGAGCAGCTCGAGAACGCGGCGGCTGCGTACTGGCGCCAGCTGTCGGACGGTATCGACAGCGGGACGCTGCGAGGGCGGCCAGCCGACCTGCTCAGGTTGCGCCTCGAGATGATCGATCTCGCGACGGCGGCGGTACACCTCGAGTTGCAGGCGCTGGGAGGCAGGGCTTATTCGCGCACTGCCGGCAATGGCTTTGCGCGGCGCTGGCGTGAAGCGGCCTTTCTTTCGATCGTCACGCCGAGTATGGTGCAACTCAAGACTGAACTAGCCAGGTTGCGCGGAACGCGCTTTCTGACGTCGTCGCCCTAGCACTGCCAACCTGGATCAGCCGCACATGTTTTTGTCTCATTCCTTTCATCTTCCCGGAGCATGACCTCCCCATGTTGAACTACAAAGCCAGGCATTCAACCCTGGGCGGACCGCACCACCGCATGGCCAATCAGCAGACGCCTGCCGCACGTCCGGTATCTACGAGCGCCGGCACTGCGCGCGGGAAGCGCCTCGGCCAGTACTGGGCACTGACGAAGCCCGGCGTCACCCGGCTGGCGGTGTTCTGCGCCGTGATCGGGATGTTCCTGGCGACCGATGGGCTTCCGGACTTGGGTACGCTGGCATGGGCATCGATCGGCATCTGGCTACTGGCCGGGGCGGCGTTTGCGGTGAATTGCCTGATCGAAGCCGAAGTCGACGCGCGCATGGACCGGACCGCGTGGCGCGCAACCGCGATGGGCGAACTGACCGGTAGCGAGGTTGGCTTTTACTCGGCCGCGGTCGGCGGTGCTGGTGCTCTGGTTCTCTACACACAGGTCAATCCGCTGACGATGTGGCTGACGCTTGCCACCTTCGTTGGCTATGCGGTCATCTACACGATGTTCCTCAAGCCGCACACCTCGCAGAACATCGTGATTGGCGGCCTCTCTGGCGCCATGCCGCCGGCGCTTGGCTGGGCGGCGGTGGCGAACGAGGTGCCGCTGCAGGCGTGGCTGCTGGTCCTGATCATCTTCATGTGGACGCCGCCGCATTTCTGGGCGCTGGCGATGTACCGGCGCGAAGACTACGCGCGCTCGGGCTTGCCGATGCTGCCCGTGACCCATGGGCTCAAACACACGGGGCTGCAGATCTGGCTCTACACGCTCGGGCTCGCGGTGGCCGCGATGCTGCCCTGGGCGGTCGGAATGAGCGGGCCCATCTATCTCGCAACGGCCGTGGTGCTGAACCTGGTGTTCGTCCGGTATGGCTGGCAGCTGTACCGTCACTACAGCGACATGGTGGCGCGCAAAGTGTTCAGGTGGTCGCTGCTTTACCTCGCGCTGACCTTCGCGGCGCTTCTCGTTGACCATGCCTGGACATACTGAAGAAGTCGCGGGCGCGGCCGTACTTCCGGGCTCCGCACGCCGCTCCATATCATCGACCAACCCAGGCGCCAGACCGTCGCGCCGCGGAGTCGTCATACAAAGAAAGGAATCATCACAATGAAAAGCATACTTTCTCGGCGCGCCTTGCTGAAGGCGGGCGTCGCGCTGAGCGTACTCGGCTTGGCCGGGTGCAAAAAAGAGGAGCCTGTCCGGTTCCACGGTACCGATGTCACCGGCGCCTCGTATGGAAGGGATTTCCGGCTGACAGACCCGGACGGCAGGGAGCGCACGCTGGCCGATTTCAAGGGCAAGGCGGTCATGCTGTTGTTCGGCTATACCCAGTGCGCCGATGTCTGCCCGACGGCGCTCGCGCGGGCGGCGGACATCAAGCATCTGCTGGGCAAGGATGGCGACCGGCTCCAGGTCTTGCTCGTGAGCGTCGATCCCGAACGCGATACACCATCCGTGCTGAAGGCGTATACGGCAGCGTTCGACCCGAGTTTCGTCGCCCTGTACGGCAACCCCGAACGCCTGGCGCAAACCGCCAGGGAGTTCGATTTCGTTTATAAAAAGGTTCCTACTGGCGCCTCCTATAGCGTGGATCACACATCGGTGGCCTACGCGTATGACCCGCAAGGCAAGCTGCGGCTCAAACTAAGCCACGAACAAAGCGCGCAGGAATGCGCTGACGACCTGCGCAAGCTCTTGCGCACTGCGTGAAGACCAACCGTTGAAAGGATATGATGATGAGATATGCAATCCACGTGGCGATCATGGCGTTCTCACTCCAGGCAGCCGCCGCTCAGGCCCAGGTAAGCGTCAAGGATGCCTGGGTGCGTGCCACGGTGCCGCACCAGAAGGCCACCGGTGCTTTCATGCAGCTGCAATCGACCACCGACACCCGCCTCGTTGAGGTGACCTCACCCGTCACACCCGCTGTCGAGATCCACGAGATGGCGATGCAGGGCGAGGTCATGCGGATGCGCAAGGTCGAGGGTGTCGCACTGCCTGCGGGGAAGATCGTGGAACTGCGGCCCGGCAGCTACCACGTGATGTTGTTCGATTTGAAGCGGCAGATGGAAGTTGGCGAAACCGTGCCGCTGAAGCTTGTCTTCGAAGGCAAGGATGGGCGGCGGGAATCCGTCGACACCCGGGCGGTGGTCCGTCCCTTGAATGCCGGTCCAAGACCGGCAGGCGCCACGCGAAGCACGCCGTAAGGCGCGCACTTACCGGAAGAAGGCGTGCCAATAGCCCGGCTTCCGGTTCACAGATGATGGCAGCGGCACCGGCCTGCCGGTTCGGATCAACCGGACGGCGGCATCGTTAAACAATTGACCAGGTCGCTTAGGCACGTGCCCGATCGCCCCGCAAGGATGACGTATGGTGCCGACCCGTGCGCCCGCCAGTATTGTCCCGGTCAGGGGCAGGGCGCGCGCAGCCGGGACTCGGGCACGGCCTGATGGGAGCGCGGCTAAAACGGCTCAAAAACAAAGTGCCCCCTGTTCACCAGCGTCTGGTCTCGCTACTGGATGATGTCGACCACCGTGCGGCCCTTCACGCGCCCCTTGAGGAAATCATCGAAGGCGGAGGGCAGGTCATCGAGCCCGACGGTGCGGGTAATCTCATGCAGGTGGAGCGGCCTGAGATCCGACGCCAGCCGGTCCCACACGCGCTGGCGGGTCGGGAAGCCCATGTAGCCGGAATCGATGCCAAGCAGGCTGACCCCTCGCAGGATGAAGGGGAACACGGTCGTGTCGAGTTTGATGCTGGCCGCGTTGCCGATGCTCGCGACCGTACCTGCCTGCTTCATCGTGGCCAACATCCAGTGCAGGATCGGTCCGCCGACATTGTCGACCGCCCCCGCCCACAGCCCCGCCTCGAGCGGCCGCACCTTCTCGTGATCGATCGTGGAAGTCAGCCTGACCTCCGCAGCCCCGAGCCCACGGAGGTAGTCCTGCTCGGTCGTCTTGCCGGTCAGGGCGACGACTTCGTATCCCAGGCGTGCGAGCATATCGATCGCCAGTCCGCCGACGCCGCCAGTCGCGCCGCTGACGACGACGGGTCCGTTCGCGGGCGCCAGGCCGTTATCCTCCATGCGCACTATCCCGAGGCCGGCGGTAAAGCCGGCCGTGCCCAGGGCCATCGCTTCGAACAGCGTCAGCCCTGCCGGCAAGGGCAGCACCCACTTCGCCGGCACGCGCGCGAATGCGGCATAGCCTCCATGATGCGAGACGCCGATGTCAAAGCTCGTGGCGATGACCTTGTCCCCGGCTCGGAACCGCGCGTCGGTGCTCTCCACGACCTCGCCCGAGAGATCGATGCCGCCAACGCAAGGAAAGCGGCGAATGATCTTCCCGGCTCCGGTCGCCGCAAGGGCATCCTTGTAGTTGATACTCGAGTAATGCACGCGGATCGTGACCTCGCCCGGGTCGAGTTGTTCCGCGGTCAGCTGGGTGATCCGGCCGCGGACGGCGTCCCCGGCTTTTTCAATGAGGAAGGCGTTGAAAGGCGATTGGTCCATCTGCTTGCTCCTTCAATAGAATGCTCGGGCTTCCTGACACGATACCTCGATCGGGAACGGGCGGCGCTGCAGCAACCCGCCGCTATCGGCGCGGCACCTCAGATATGCGGCGCACGAATACCGGATATCCGAACTCATCATTGGATGAAATCGCAACCCGCGCGCATACTGCTTTTCGTCTCCACTATCTTCCTCCAAGAAAATAGTATTAGGCCCGCCCGTCATCGGCGGGTTTTTTTTTGGCTTTTTTCGTGAGATCGATGCGCTTGCACCCCGCGTCATACGAAAGAGGCGGCTCAGCGTACGCCTTCCGCGTCGCGCATGCAGGCATGCACGGTCACGCAAGCCACCATCGCTACCGCCGCGGCCATCAGGAAGGCATGCGCAAAGCCGGCGCCGAATCCCGCGCGTACGAGGGACTCCAGTCCGGGGCTCGGCAGGCCGCCGGCGCCGGCCGCCGCATGCGACAGGTCGCCGGCCACGAGCCGTTCGACCGTCTCCGGCGCCACGTGCAGGCCGAGCCGGGCCAGGCCATCCAGCAGCGTGGTACGCACGCCGCTTGCCAGTATCGAGCCCAGGCCGGCGAAGCCCAGCAGGATGCCGGAAAAGCGCGAGGTCGTGCTGATGCCCGACGCCATGCCTGCGCGCTCGGCCGGCACCGCTCCCATGATGGCTTTTTGCGTCTCCCCGTTGAGCAGGCCTCCGCCGGACCCCAGGATCGCCATGCCGAGCGCCGCCAGCAGGCCGTTTTCGGGAGCGTGGGCGGACCACGCCATCACCAGGTTGCCGAGTGCGACGATGGCCAGCCCGAGCGCCAGGATCCGGTGGCCGGGCATGAAAGCGGCCAGCCGCCGTCCGACCTGGGGCAACAGCAGCATCGCCAGCGCGAACGGCAGCATGCCCACGCCCGCCTCGAGTGCCGTCGCGCCGCGCGCGTTCTGGAGGAAGAGGGGCAGCAGGGACGCCATCACCTGTGCCGAAGCCGCATAGGCCAGCATGGCGACGACGGCGCCGACGAAACGCCGGCTGCGGAACAGTGCCAGGTCGAGCATCGGCGCCGCCGTCCGGCGCTCGACGCCGACGAACAGCGCGAACAGGACTATCCCGGCAAGGAAGCGCAGCAGCACCGTGGCGCTCGTCCAGCCCTGTGCCGGGCCGGCGATCAGCGCCCAGGTCAGCGCGAACATCGCTGCCGCGAACAGCACGATGCCGGGGAAGTCGAGGACGCGGCGCTCCGGATTGCGCGATTCGGGCACCCACCGCGACACGGCGAGCGCCAGCCCCGCGCAAACCGGCAGGTTGATATAGAAGGCCCAGCGCCAGCCCAGCGCATGGCTGATGACGCCGCCGATGAGCGGCGACAGCACCATCGTCATGCCCATGATGGCGCCCCATATGGCCCATACCCGGGCCCGCTCGCTCTCGCCGTGGAAGGCGTGTCCGATCACCGCCAGCGAAGGCGCGAGCAGGAAAGCGGCTCCAACGCCCTGCGCTGCGCGTGCGAGATACAGCGCGCGTGCCGTTGTCGCGGCGCCGCATGCCAGCGAGGCAAGGGCAAAGATCGCCAGACCGGCAAGCAGTACACGCTTGCGCCCGCTGCGGTCGGCGATGGCGCCGGCCGGCAGCAGCAGGGCCGCAAAGCACAGCAGGTAGGTGCTGACCACCCATTCGATGTCGGCGAACGACGCGTTCAACTCGCGCGCGATGGTCGGCAGCACGATCCCGACCAGGTTGGTGTCGAGCACCGTCACCGCGCAGCCCAGGGAAGCCGTCAGCAGCAGCGGGGTGGTGGAGCGCGGCACGGCGGTGGAATCGAGAGAAATGGGGCGCATGCGCATCCTTCAGGCTGTTCGTTTGCCGAAAACCATCATTAAAGTCGATTTCTGTATTTATTTCATTAACGAAGAAAGTTAATATAATTCGTTAATAACGAATACTGGCAATCGGGAGGTGGTACTTGGAGCTGCGGCATTTGCGTTATTTCGTGGCGGTGGCCGAAGAGCTGCATTTTGCGCGCGCGGCCGAACGGCTCGGCATCGCGGCGTCCACGCTGACGGTGCAGATCCAGGAGATCGAACGCGCGCTCGATGCCAGGCTGCTGCAACGTACCAAGCGGCGCGTCAGCCTGACCGCTGCCGGTGCGCTGTTCCTCGACCAGGCGCGTTCGAGCCTGCTGCAGTTCGAGCGCGCACTCGGCGTCGGGCGACGGGCGGGGCGGGGAGAGCTGGGGCGCATCGAGCTCGGCTATGTCGGCTCCGCCGCGTTTGCCGGCATCCTGCAGCGGCACATGATGCGTTTCCGGGCAGACTGGCCCGAGGTCCACGTCCAGACGCGGGAAGTGCGGATGGGGCTGCTCCCTGGCCTGGTCGCCGATGGGCAGGTCGATGTCGGCTTCCTGCGCCTGCCGATGGCGCTGCCGGACGGGCTGTCCGCCCACCTGCTCCAGCGCGACCGATTCTGTCTCGCCTTGCCCGACGATCACGGGCTGGCCGGCGCGGCGTCGCCGATCGAGCCGGGCGCGCTGGCGGAGGAAAGTTTCGTCGTCCCGGAGCAGGAGCTGGGCACGCACGAACTCGGCCGCCGTGGAGGATTCACGCCACGGATCGTTGCCACCCCGGGTAATCTGCTGGCGGTGCTGACCGAAGTCTCGATGCGCGTGGGCATCGCGGCCGTGCCCGAGGTCGTGAGCTCTACCGTCCTGCTTCCCGGCGTCGTCTTCAAGCCCCTGGCGGGCGAACCGATCACCTCGGAGCTCGCCGCCGTGTTTCGCCGGGACGAGCGCTCGCCCGTGGTGAAGAACCTGATTCGTCAGCTCGCGGCCGCGGCTTGATTGAATTGTCCGTGGCTCACAGGGGCGGACGCCGGGAACGGGATGCGGCCGTTGAGGGTCAAGGTGGTCATGTGTGGTCTTCGCGTCTTGGCTGGGTCGTTGCCCAATAGTGGCAATAATAGTCACAATATAAGCAGCGGGCCGCTTGCGATACAGTGACCAATCGGGATTACAGCCTTCTCGATGCGGGAGCGCAGGCGTTGTGCCCCGGGGGTGTAATGTATACGCTGGCTCAGCTTTGAGGTTCCGCTTTGATTCACACAATGGGAGAAGCCCGGAAGATGATCACCTTGTACCACTGCGTTGCCGCCCGTTCCTTTCGACCGCTCTGGGCGCTCGAGGAGCTCGGCCTGCCTTACGAACTGAAGATGCTGCCCTTTCCGCCGCGCGCGCTGTCCCGCGGCTACCTGGAGGTGAACCCGCTCGGCACGGTGCCGGCGTTCTTCGATGGCGGGGTGAGAATGACCGAGTCTTCGGCCATCTGCCATTACCTGGGCGAGAAATACGGCCAGGGCGCGTTCACTGTCGGGCCGGGCGAGGAAGCCTTCGGCGCCTTCCTGAACTGGCTGCATTTCGGTGAAGCCACCCTCACGTTTCCGCAGACCCTGATCCTCCGTTACGGGCGCTTCGAACCGCCGGAGCGGCAAGTGCCGCAGGTTGCGGCCGACTACCGGCGCTGGTTCCTGGGCAGGCTGCGTACGCTGGAGCCGGTCCTGGGCGAAACGGACAGCATCTGCGCGGGACGCTTCACCATGGCCGACATCTCGGTCGGGTACGCCTTGCTGCTGGCGGAGTACCTCGGCCTGGCACCCGATTTTCCGCCGGCGGTCGCCGGCTATCTCGCGCGTTTGAAGGAGCGGCCCGCCTTCCGCAGGGCGCAGGAGGCGGAAACGGCTGCGGCGCTGGAGCAGGGTGTCAGCCCGGTGCCGGCGCCGCTGTCCGTTCCGGAATAGCCCGCGGCTAAAAGCGCCTAATAAAAGCTTCAGGGCAAGGCGCGGCGACGAAGACAGTACGCCTGTACGGCGAGGAGCTGCAACGCAGCCATGGAGCTTTTGTTAGGCGCTCAAGAAGAGCACATCGGCCCAGATCTGTTGCGCCCATGCTTCGGCATCCCTGCCTTCCTGCGCCGATGGATGGTTCGAGAGGATGCCGCTCCCGCTGGCTTCCATGCTCTTTTTTGCCGGATCATAGCGGTACAGCGTGGAGATGTGCATCGCCTGTTTGTCGTCGACATAGCTGTAGCAGGTATTCGCAAAGGCCGGCAGCGGGTCGGGCGCCTGCGCCTGCATCAGCGCGACGATGGCGCGCGCGCATATCTTGGCCTGGGCATTGGCCATGTGCGCCGATTTGGGCAGGCCGGATTCGATCGCATCGCCAATGACGTGGACACGCGGCAGGACCGTCGACGCGTAGCTGGTGAAATCGACGTCGCACCAGCGCCGCTCCACATTGGCCAGGCCGCTATCCTGGGCGATGCGGCCCGCGCGCTGGGGCGGAATGATGTTCAGCACGTCCGATTTGACGGTGTCGAATGCGGTCCTGACGGTCTTCCTCGCCACGTCGACCTGCTGCAGCTCGCTGCCCGGCACGTACTCGATCATGCCCGGATACAGCTCGCGCCAGGCCCGTTCGAACAGGGCGCGCTTCGAGGTGATCACGGGATTGGCATCGAGCACGATGACCTTGGAGCGGGGCTTGTGCGTCTTCAGGTAGAACGCGACCTGGCACGCGCGTTCATAGGGCGCGGGCGGACAACGATAAGGCTGCGGCGGCACCGTGATCGTAAACACGCCGCCGTCCATCATCGCCATCAGCTGCCGCTGCAGCTCGCGTGTCTGCGGTCCCGCTTTCCAGGCATGCGGAATCCGCTGCTGTGCGCCGGCGAGCATCGGGAAGTCATCGTAGATGAAGTCGATGCCGGGGGCGACGACGAGCCGGTCGTAGGCGAGTCTTTTGCCTGCCACCACGACCAGCGACTTGCCGGCATCGATCGCCGTCACGCTGCCCTGCATGAATGTGACGCCGTGGCGCTGCCGCAGCAAATCGTAGCCGAACGTGATGTCCGCCAGCGTTTTCTGGCCGGCCAGCACGCGATTGCTGACCGGGCAGGAAACGAACCGGGCGTTCTGGTCGACGAGGATGACCTCGATGCGCCCGCCGCTCAGCATGCTGATATGCCTGGCTGCGGTCGCGCCGCCGTAGCCGGCGCCGACGACGACGACACGTCCGAGGCGCCCATGGCGTGTCTGTCCGCTTTTGCCGGCCGCCGCCGCCATTGCCGGCAAGGCCGATCCGGCCAGTGCCAACGCGAGAATATCCCGCCTGCGCATCCTCACTCCCATTCCAGGGCCGGATACAGCAGGTTGACATTGCGCCGGTTGACGACATCGAACAGTTGCCAGCGCCCCCGTTCCGAGGCCGCCGCCGTCTCCATCGTCTCGGTCATGCCGCGGCCGTTCCGGATGCCGCTGCGTACGTCGTGCAGCAGGGTCGCCAGGTAGGCGCGCTGCCTGGCGAGCGCCTCGTGCTTGTTTCGTGTGACGGGGCCGTGTCCGGGGATGGTCGTGCGTGCCG
Source organism: Massilia sp. (assembly GCA_039649125.1). Taxonomy (GTDB): domain Bacteria; phylum Pseudomonadota; class Gammaproteobacteria; order Burkholderiales; family Burkholderiaceae_D; genus Telluria. The sequence goes on from JBBWZO010000119.1 coordinate 31,165, forward strand.
GCATCTTGTCCAATGCGTCCATGGCTGCGAGCCAGCCCGGGACGTCGCCATCGATGGAAGGCGTGCGCTCGATGAAGAGCAGATCGCCCGTCCACAGCGTGCCGCTGGCGGCATCGAACAGGGTCAGGTCATGGTCCGTATGCGCGCGCGGCCAGGCCCGCAATTCCAGTTTTCGACTGCCCAGGTCGAGGGTCAGGCGGTCCGACACCGTCTTGTCTGGTGCAATCAAGGTGCTTTTTTCGGCGGCCGCGCCCAATTGCTTCTTCAGATTGCGCACATACGTCTCGCTGCGTGACATGATCGCCCGCGGCAGCAGGGCATGACCGACCACTTGCGGTGGCGTGCCGGCGTGTTCAGGGTCGGCATCGAGGAAGGCGGCGTTGCCGAAGACGTGGTCGGGATGCCCATGCGTATTGATCACGTAGCGAATGGGCAGCCGGGTAATTGCGCGTATCGCTTCCTTCAGGGCCATGCCCACGGCATACGAGCCGCCCGTATCGACGACCGCGACCGCGTCGCTCCCGATCACGAAGCCGATATTGCAGATGTCGCCATCGTAGCCATCCTCGAAATCCTTGTGTTGCCCGATGTGCACATAGACGCCCGGCGCGACCTGGTCGACATGGAGCGGCGCGGCGGCCACCTGCGCGGAGGCGGCGGCTGCCAGGAGCAATGCCAGCAGCAATGCCGGCAGCAACGGTGGCAGCAACTTCGTACGGATCTGGGCCCGCACCTAGCCTCCGACGTTCATAGCCTGGCGGAAAGTAGCGCCTTGATTGTCGTGCAGGACGACTTGCAGGGCGCCCGGCCTGTCCGCGAAGAAGCCGAATTGGATCGACGGATTTTCGCTGATGCCGATCGATGTGTCGGCCGTCATCACGGGCTTGCCGTTATACGTGACGTCGATTTTATTGATGAAAAAAGCCGGCCGGAATCCATTCGTGGAGAGGTCACGCTGCAAACCGGTGTACATCGGATGCCTGATCAACAGCCTGGCCTGGTTGACGTCTCCGCGCTTGAAGGGCCCGTCGAGCGCCATCCTCATTTTTCCTGCTTCCGCGAGCACCGCGGAATCGGCAGGCGGCGCCGGGCCGCTGCAACCGCCCGATGCTTTGACCATCACCTCGTTCACATAGAACTTGCCGTCGTTCGATTCGGCGACGACGTGCACCGGCGAATCCGATTCAAGCCGGATTCTGGTGGAGATCTCCGCCTTGCCATGGTCCGGGTTGAAGCGGAACACCGCGGTCAGGGGGACCGGATTGTCATCGACCAGGACGGTGACCGACTTGATGTACTGCTTTGCAGTCATCGGATGGTCGATGCTGAAAGCAAAAGGAACCTGGTCGCCTGCCGCGCGTGCAGGCGCAGTCAGGCGGATGAACGGTGCAGGCTCCAGTTTCTTGCCGGGGAAGTAAGTCTTTTGGTGCGCCGCCCAGGACGTATCCACCGCCTGGGCCGGCGCCCGCAGCGGGAGAGCCACGGCTAGCAGGGCTGCCAGGGCCATCGGGCTCCAGAAAAAAACCAGGCACCGCGCACGCAGGGGACGATTTTTCATGAAATCAACCTTTATCCATGCATAGCCTCGAACTGGCGAAGCCAGCGCGTTGTTGTTCTGTGAAGCAAGTGCGGCGACAGCCACATCGTGGAGCGCGGCCCGCGCTGCGGCCAACGGATTCCGGCTTGGCTGTCAATCAGCTGTCGCAACGGATTCCGGCTTGGCTGTCAATCAGCTGTCGATATAACTATAACTCACGACCCGACTTTAGCGAGACGGATTGTATGAAGTCGCAATAGGAAGTCGCAACATCGTCCCGGGCGCGGCGCCGGCCCGGCCGCGTTCCGCCGGGTGCCCGCACCGCTCAGTCCTGCTTCGCCAGGAAATCGACCAGCGAGGCCGCGGTCGCGTTCGGCTGCTCGCGCCCTTTGGCGATGATGACCAGCGCGACCTGGATAGCGCCTGCCGGCCGGTGGCCGCCGGCGCACGGTCGCCACGCATTCGTTACCGCTCATGCAGGGCGCAGGATGTGCCGGAGCGAGGGCGGCACAAGCACGCCCGCTGTGCGCGCGCGATGTGCCCGCTGTGTGCTCGCTGCGGCATCGATGTGCTCCCCGGTTTCCGGTAAGCTTGCCCGGGAGGCCAGGCATCGCCGCCGGCCTCGCCATCGACCACCGACAACCCATGGAGCACCGCATGACATATGATCCGCACAACCCTTTCGCCAGGATCCTGCGCGGCGAACTACCCTGCATCAAGGTCCACGAAGACGAGCGCACGCTGGCGATCATGGACATCATGCCGCAGGCGCCCGGCCACGTCCTGGTGTTGACGAAAGAGCCGGCCGCCGAACTGTTCGAGGTGTCGGAAGAGGGCGCCGCAGCCTGCATCCGGGCCGTGCAGAAGGTGGCGGGCGCGGTGAAGCGCGCGCTGGGAGCGCCGGGCATCATGCTCGCCCAGCTCAACGGAAGCGCGGCGGGCCAGACCGTGCCCCATGTTCACTTCCACATCGTCCCGCGCAGCGTGGCGGCGCCGCTGGTGCCGCATGCCGCCGTTCCCGCCGACATGGACCAGCTGCGCGAGATCGCCGCCCGCATCGTGGCTGCCATGGCCTGAGAACCCGGCAGGACCTGTGTTCCCGGCGCGTGCGCCGGGCCGGGCATTGACCTGAGCCCACGGCCATACTCTGCGGGTATCGAATGGATACCAAATCAGTGTTGGACGGTATCGCCTGAGTTATCTACGCTGCAATAAAGGGAGCGCCACCCGATGGCGGCTCCACCAGAAAACAGTAGCGGAGACGACATGCAGACTAAGGCTCAACCACATTCGGGCGGCGCCCGCACCGCACCGCCGGAGCTATCCGGGCTTATCGCGCCAGGCGCGGCGCAGGAGGCGCGGCCGGGCGCGAAGTTGCCCGGCACCTCGTCCGGTGCCGCCTCGCTTCTCCCGGCCATCGTGGCCGGCTTCCTGGCGGTACTGGTGTCGTTCTCCGGGCCGCTGGCGATTTTTTACCAGGCCGCGGAAGCCGCCCGCGTGTCGAACGCGATGTTCGCCTCCTGGGTCTGGGGCATCTCGATCGGCGCGGGCGTCGCCGGCATCTTCCTCAGCTGGCGCCTGAAAGTACCCGTCATCACCGCCTGGTCGGCCCCGGGCACCGCACTCCTGATCACCCTGTTCCCCGGCCTGTCCGTCAACGAAGCGGTCGGCGCCTACCTGAGCGCCGCCGCCATCCTGCTGGCGATCGGCCTGTCGGGCTGGGTCGAGCGCGTCGCGGCCTGGGTGCCGCCCGGCGTCGCCAGCGGCATGATGGCCGGCATCCTGGTGCCGTTCGGGATGAATGCCTTCAGGGGCGTCGCCTCGACGCCGGTGCTGGTGTTCGGCATGATCGCGGCCTACCTCCTGTTCAAGCGCAGCTCGCCGCGCTATTGCATCGCGCTCCTGCTGGCCACCGGAACGGCCATCGCATGGTTTGCCGGCGCGACCCGGTTCGAGGGACTCGCGCTGCAGTTCGTGACCCCGGCCTTCATCGCGCCAAGCTGGAGCTGGTCGGCCACCTTCAGCCTCGCGCTGCCCCTGGTGCTGGTCACCCTCACCGGGCAGTACCTGCCCGGCATGACCGTGCTGAAGACCTCGGGCTACGACACGCCGGCACGTCCGGTGATCGTCACCAGCAGCCTCGCTTCGCTGGCGGTTGCCTTCACCGGCGGCATCACCATTGCGATCGCCGCCATCACGGCCGCCATGTGCACCGGGCGCGAAGCGCACGAAGACCCGCGCCGGCGCTACGTCGCGGGCCTGGCCAACGGGTGCTTTTACCTGCTCGCCGGCCTGTTCGGCGGTTCGATCGTCATGCTGTTCGCGGCCCTGCCGAAGGAGCTCGTGGCGGCCCTGGCCGGCCTGGCGCTGCTCGGCCCGATCGTCGCCAACCTCGGCGCGGTGGTCGCGGCGCAAGACCACCGCGAGGCCTCGGTGATCGCTTTCGTGGCCACCGCGTCGGGCATGAGCTTCCTGGGGCTCGGTTCCGCCTTCTGGGGCGTCGCGATCGGGATCGTGGCCTGCCGGGTGCTGCACGGCGCGACGGCGGGGCGGCCGGCCGCAAAAACCTGACCCACCAAGAGCGTCTGACAAAACCTTCAGAGCAAGGGATGCGGCCACCGACGCGGGGATGAAGACAGTACGACTGTACGGCAAGGAGCTGCAACGCAGCCATGCAGGTTGTGTCAGGCGCTCTACAACCTTCACAACAGAGGAGACAGCAGCATGCGACACATCGACGTCCACAAGATGGCCGACGGGGCCAGGTTCAACCGCTTCCATGGGGGCATCCTCCTGTGGTGCGCGATCATCATCATCTGCGACGGTTACGACCTGGCGGTGGCCGGGATCGCGCTGCCCTCGATCATGCAGGAGATGGGGGTCACCGCGCAGAACGCCGGCTTCATGGTCAGCTCGGCGCTGTTCGGCATGATGTTCGGCGCGATCTTCCTCGGCACCATCGCCGACCGGATCGGCCGCAAGCTCGCCATCGCGATCTGCCTGGCGCTGTTCAGCGTCTTCACCGCCGCCGCCGGTTTCGCCAGCGACCCGTACACCTTCAGCGTCATGCGCTTCCTGGCGGGCCTGGGTATCGGCGGGGTGATGCCGAACGTGGTGGCGCAGATGACCGAGTATTCGCCCAAGCGCATCCGTTCGACCATGGTCACCCTGATGTTCAGCGGCTACGCGGTGGGCGGCATGCTGGCCGCCCTGCTGGGCAAGGGCCTGATCGAAGCGCATGGCTGGCAGTCGGTGTTCCTGGCCGCCGGCGCGCCGGTCATCCTGATTCCCTTCATCCTGAAAAACCTGCCGGAATCGATGCCCTTCCTGATCCGCCAGGGCCGCAAGGCCGAGCTGCAGCGCATCCTCGCCAGCATGGATCCGGGCTACCGCGCGCAGCAGGGCGACAGCTATACGCTGCCCGCAGCCGACCGCGCGCAGGGCGCGCCGATCGGCAAGCTGTTCCAGGACGGGCGCGGCTTTTCCACCATCATGTTCTGGGTCGCCTTCTTCATGTGCCTGTTCATGGTGTACGCGCTCAGCTCCTGGCTGGCGAAACTGATGGCCAGCGCGGGCTACAGCCTGGGTTCGGCGCTGACCTTCGTGCTGGTGCTGAACTTCGGCGCCGTCATCGGCGCGGTCGGGGGCGGCTGGCTGGCCGACCGCTTCAACATCAAGTACGTGCTGGTCGCGATGTACGCGCTGGCCGCGGTGTCGATCACGCTGCTCGGCTACCAGGTCTCCACGCCCTTGCTGTTCCTGCTGGTCGGCCTGGCCGGCGCCTCGACCATCGGCACGCAGATCGTCACCTATGCCTACGCCGGCCAGTTCTACCCGATGGCGGTGCGCTCGACCGGCATCGGCTGGGCCTCGGGTGTCGGCCGCAGCGGCGCGATCCTGGCGCCGATCGTGATCGGCACCCTGGTGGGCATGGCACTGCCGCTGGAGCAGAACTTCCTCGCGATCTCGGTCCCCGCGGTGATCGCCGCCATCGCGGTCGCCTTCATCCGGGACGGGCGCTCGGCCTCCGCCGCCGCCACGCTACACGGGCCGAAGCTGGCCGAGGCCGGCAAAACCTGAGTTCCCGACGCGCTCCGGCAGGAGCGCGCCGTGAGCCCGCGCGTGCGCCGTGGTACGGTGGCGCCGGGTAGGGCGCAGAACGGCATCGTGTCCGGCATCCGGCACACGTTCTGACCGGGCCGCATCAGGATGGAGGCCCGGAGAGCCGGTATTTCGCACCCACCGTTCCGCGCTTACTCCTCCTTCAGCTGCGCCGGCGCCAGGGCCTTCGGCGCGGGGCCGTGCAGCACCGCGCCGCTTGTGTCGAAGCGCGAACCGTGGCAGGGGCAGTCCCAGGACCGCTCGGCCGAATTGAAGTGGACCACGCAGCCCAGGTGGGTGCACACCGCCGACAGCGCGTGCAGGGCGCCCCCGGCGTCGCGGTACACCGCCAGCTTGTGCAGGCCCTGGTTGAGGATCGCGCCTTCCCCCGGCGGGATCTGCGCGGCCGATCCCACCTCGCCGCCCCTGGCCCAGTCGCCATATTTGCCGAGCGTGTTGGCCTGCTCGTGCAGGAAGTCGCCCACGCCGTGCCTCACCTTGCGCGCCGGATCGTACAGGGCTTCCCAGCGGTTCTCGCGGCCCATGACCAGGTCGGTCACCAGCATGCCGCCGATCGTGCAGTGGGTCATGCCGTTGCCGGAATCCCCGGTGATCAGGTAGACGTTACGCTCGTCCATCGGGTTGCGGCCCAGGTAGGCGGGGCCGTCTGACGGCTCCATGACTTCGCCCGACCAGCGGTACAGCAGGGCGCCGGCCATCGGGAAGCGCTCGCGCACCCAGCGCTCGATCTCGTCGTAGCGGTGTTCCGGATGCTTGTCCTGGCCCACCTTGTGGTCGGCGCCGCCGACCACCAGCACCTCGCAGCCTTCGGGCGCGCCCGAGGACTCGAGCCGGATGTAGTAATAAGGATCGCCCGTGTCCCACAGCAGGATGCGCGGCACGCTGCCCCTGGGCACGGCGATCCCGACCACGTAGCTGCGGTAGCCGGCCTGCTTGGTGTGCATCACGACGCGGTCGTTGAACGGGGTATTCGTCGCCACCACGACCGCGCCGGCGCGGATTTCGCCCAGCCCGGTGGTGACGGTCTGCATTTCGCTGTTGCCGGCGATCTTCAGCGCGCGTGTGCCGCCGTGGATGGCGCCGCCGTGCCTGGTCACCGCGCGCGCCAGCCCGTCGAGATACCTGAGCGGATGGAACTGGGCCTGGCCGGGGTAGCGGATGCAGGGCCCGGTGTCGAAGGACAGGCCCGGCACCCGATCGAGGTGCTCGGCCTGCACGCCCGCGCGCCGGCTGGCCGCCAGCTCCTTGTCGACGTCGCGGAAACCGTTGCCCGGCAGCGCATACAGGTAGCCGTCCAGCCGCTCGAATTCGCAGGCGATGCCCTCCTCGGCGACGATCCGCTCGACCAGGGCGATCGCGCAGGCGTAGCTGTCCGCGACCAGGGCGGCCTGGCAGGCGCCGAAGCCGGACTCGATGTCGGCATACCACTCGTCGGGCGGAAAGAAGTGCGCGGTGGTGCGTCCGGTCTCGCCGGCCCCGACGCCGAGGGCGTCGATCACGATCACACGCCTGCCTTCCCGGGCCAGCAGGTAGGCCGTGGTCAGCCCGGCGATGCCGGCGCCGATGACGCACACGTCCGCCTGCGCCGCCACGGCCAGCGGAGGGTAGGCGGCCAGCTGCGCGGTTGCGTGCCAGATCGAGGTCGATGCGCCGTTCGTCGTCGCTTGCATGACAATTCCTCCGCCGATGAGTGCTTGTGAACGAAAGTGTCCACTGTTTGTCGATCGGATGGCGCGAGTTTGGGTTTGCTTGTGTGTCGGGCCCCGCACGGTCCCGCTCCGGTTTATCCCTCGGCCGGCTGGGCCGGCCAGGCTGCGCCGCCACCCAGGGCTGGTTCGACCGGATCCGCGCTGCCCATTGGGCGCGCAATTGGGCGTCGGCCTCGGGTGGCGACCAGGCGTCGATCCGGTCGGGCGTATCGTACCTGGAGGCCAGGCTGCGGACGGACGATTGGAAGAGCGCGCGAAGGGCGGGCTCTTCACCCGGGGCACAGGGGCGCATCAGCCTGGCATGCGGCGAAGTGTGACGAGCGTCGTATTCTGCATCCGGCCGGCGCGCCTGTGGCCGGCGCGGCGCATGTCGCTGCGATTTCCATGCGCCGCAGGCCCGGGCGCCATATCGGTTGCCCGGTGCCGCCGTCCGCGAGCCGCGCTCAGCCGCGCAGGAAAGCGCGCAGGCAGGCGCCGAACGCGGCGGCGGCTTCCACGTTCGACAGGTGCGACGCGTCCAGTTCTTCCACGCGCGCGTGTTTGACGACGCCAGCCAGCGCGTGGGCATCGGCGACGGTCGTGACCGGATCGTGGCGCCCGGCGATGACCAGCACCTGGTGCGGGATCGCCCGAACGGCATCGAGCAGGTCGGCCTGGGCGAGCGCGTCGCAGCAGGCCGCGTAGCCCTCCGGCGCCTGCTCGCGCAGGCGGCCGATCATGCGCCCGACGAGCGGGCCGTGACGGGCGATGAACCCAGGCGTGAACCAGCGCCCGGCGGCGCCGTCGGCGACACCCGCCATGCCCTCGCGCCTGACCTGGCCGGCGCGCGCATGCCAGCCTTCGGCGCTGCCGATCCGCGCGGCCGTATTGGCCAGCACGATCCGGTCGAAGCGGTGCGCGGCGTGGATGCCCAGCCATTGCCCGGTGATGCCGCCCATCGAGATGCCGCAGAAGTGGGCGCGTGCTATGCCGAGGTGGTCGAGCAGGGCCAGCACGTCGCGCCCGAGGCGGCCGAGCGTGACGGGCGCGCCGCCGGCGCCCGAGCGGCCGTGGCCGCGCGTGTCGTAGCGCAGCACGTGGAAGTCGGCGGCAAGCAGCGCGGCCTGCTCGTCCCACATGCCCAGGTCCGTTCCCAGCGAATTGGAGAACAGCAGCGCGGGCCGGGCCGGGTCTCCCTCGGCCTGGTAGTAGAGGTCGACGCCGTCGATGCGGATGGCAGGCATGGTATCTCCTCAGCCCTCAGCCCTGGTCGCCGCCGCCGACGGGCAGCACGGTACCGGTAATATAGGACGCTTCGGCGGACGCGAGGAACAGGATGGCGCCGACCTGCTCGTCTATCGTTCCGTAGCGCTTCATCAGGCTGCTGGTTGTTGTCTGCTCGACGATGCCGGCGTACCAGGCCTGTTCCTGTTCGCTCAGCGGCTTCGGGTTGCGCGGCACCTTGCGCGGCGGCGCTTCGGTGCCGCCGGTGGCCACGGCGTTGACCCGGATACCGTCGCCGGCGTGCTCGAAGGCGAGGCTGGCGGTGAGGGCGTTGACGCCGCCCTTCGCGGCCGAATACGGAATGCGGTAGATGCTGCGGGTGGCGATCGACGACACGTTGACGATGGCGCCGGCGCCGCGCTCGATCATGCTTGGGAGCACCGCGCGGCAGCTCCACAGCGTCGGGAACAGCGAGCGCCGGATTTCCGCTTCGATCTGTTCTTCCTCGTATTCCTGGTAGGGCTTGGCCCAGATCGTGCCGCCGACGTTGTTGACCAGGATGTCGACCCGGCCGTAGGCGTCGAGGGCCTGGGCGACCATTGCCTTCGCCCCGGCATAGGTTTCCAGGTCGACTTCGGCCACGCTCACTTTCGTATCTTGCGCGCCCAGCGCGGCGGCTTCCTGCGCCACCTCGTTCACGAGCGGCGAGCGGTCGACCAGCAGCAGCTGCGCGCCCTCGGCGGCGGCGGCCAGCGCGACGCCGCGCCCGATGCCCTGGGCCGCGCCGGTCACGATCATGACCTGGCCCTTGAAGCGGTCCGGATGGATCATGCGGCCCCCGCGCTGCTGGCCGAGAACTTCTCGAAGTAGAAATTGGCGGGTTTCACGCCGGTGCCGGCCAGCCAGCCGCGCACCGCTTCCACCATCGGCACCGGGCCGCACAGGTAGACATCGACGTCGCCGCCATTCACCCAGGACGGCTCCACGTGCGCCGTCGCATAGCCCTTGCGCAGGTGGCAGCTGGCGTCGCTCGACACGCAGGTGATGTACTCGAACTGCGGGTGGGCGGCGGCGATGCGGTCCAGGTGGTCCAGGTCGACCAGGTCGTGGTCGTTGGTCACCGCGTACACCAGCTTCACCGGCTGGGTGAAGCCCTGCCTGTCGAGCACGTCCAGCATCGACAGGAAGGGCGCGATGCCGGTGCCGCCGGCCAGCAGCAGCAGCGGGCGTGCTACCTGCCGCAGGTAAAAGCTGCCGAAGGGGCCGGCGAAGCTCAGGGCGTCGCCGGCCTGCGCGCGCCCGTCCAGGTAGCTGCTCATCAGGCCGTCGGGCACGTTGCGCACCACGAAGCTGGCCAGCGGCGCGCCTGGGGCGGAGCTGAACGAGTAGGAACGGGTCTGGTCCGTGCCGGGCACCGTGACGTTCACGTACTGCCCGGGCAGGAAGTCGAGCGACTCGGGATCGTCGAGGGCGACCGAAAAGCGGATCGTCGAGGCCGACAGCTTGTCTACCGACGCGATCTTGCCGGGAAAGCTGTGGACCCCGGTCTTGCAGGCGCTCGAGGTGGCCGGGATGCGCACCACGCAGTCCGAGGTCGGGCGCATCTGGCAGGCCAGCACGTAGCCGGCGGCCGCGTCCTGGGGCTCGAGCGCGTCCTCGATGTAGGTCTCGGGCGGCATCTCGTAGCGGCCCGATTCGCACAGCCCGCGGCAGGTGCCGCAGGCGCCGTCGCGGCAGTCGAGCGGAATGTTGACCTTCTGGCGATAGGCGGCGTCCGCCAGTTTTTCGTTGTCGTTACAGCTGATGAAGCGGGTCACGCCGTCCTCGAACTGCAGTGCGATCGTATGGCTCATCGTTGTCTCCTGCGTTGTCGTTACCGTTACTTACTGCTAGATGTGATAGATGTCGATCACCTGGCTGATGTAGTCGTTCTTCAGCACGACGTACTTGTCCAGGATCTTCGGCGCCGGGCCGGCGTAGTCGATCACGTAGCGCGACATGCCGAAGTGGCTGTACGTGGTCTTGTAGCGGTGGCTCAGCGTGTGCCAGTTGAAGCGCACGGTGAGGTGGCTGCCTTCGCGTTGTTCCACTTCCACGTTGGCGATGTTGTGGCTGGTGCGCGTGTCCGGCATGGTCGCGCTCGAACGCTCGGTCTTGATGCGGAAGACGCGGTCTTCCAGGCCCTGGCGGTTCGGGTAGTAGATCAGCGAGATCTCGCGCTGCGGGTCGGTGACCAGCCTGCCGTCGTCGTCCCAGGCCGGCATCCAGAACCGGGCATCGGGGTGGTAGCACTCCAGCCATTCGTCCCACTGCTCGTCGTCGAGCAGGCGCGCCTCGCGGTAGAGGAAGGCGCACAGGTCCTGCATCGCCGGGCTCTGCATGGCCGGGCTCTGCATTGCCGGGTTATCCGATACGGCATTCATTTCGCTGTTCGCTCCTGCGTTCATTTCGCCTCTCCTTCCGCATCTCCCTCTGCCTCCAGCGCACGCTTCATCACCTCCAGCCAGTAGCGGTGCTGCACCGTGTACAGGCCTTCGTCTTCGGTGCGCACCCCGCTCATCACCGGCTGCAGGCCGATTTCCTGCGCGGCCTCGTCCGGGCCCTTGATCCAGTGCGTGGCGCCGCGGCACATGTCGTTCCACTGCATGGCGCTGCCCGCATAGCCTTCCTGGCAGGCGCGGAACTCTTCCAGGTCGTCCGGCGTGGCCATGCCGCTGACGTTGAAGAAGTCCTCGTACTGGCGGATCCTGCGCGCGCGTGCCTCATCCGGTTCGCCTTTCGGGGCGATGCAGTAGATCGTGACCTCGGTCCTGTTCACGGCCAGCGGGCGCAGCAGGCGGATCTGCGAGCCGAACTGGTCCATCAGGTAGACGTTCGGGTAAAGGCACAGGTTGCGGGAGTGTTGGATCATCCAGTCGGCGGTCGCCTCGCCGGCGCGCGCGGCGAACTCTTCGCGCCGGGAAAAGTTCGGACGGTCCTCCGGATTGGCCCACCTGGTCCAGAGCAGCAGATGGCCATGGTCGAACGCATAGAAGCCGCCGCCCTGCTGGCCCCACTTGCCGGCATCCATCGCGCGGATATTGTCGACCGCTGCATTGGCCGCCTTGCGCTGGTTGGTGGTGGCCGCGTAGTTCCAGTGGACCGCAGAGACATGGTAGCCATCGGCGCCATTCTCGGCCTGCAGCTTCCAGTTGCCTTCGAAGGTGTAGGTGGACGCGCCTCGCAGCACTTCCAGGCCGTCGGCCGACTGGTCGACGATCATGTCGATGATCTTTGCCGCTTCGCCGAGGAACTCGGTGAGCGGCTTGACATCGGCGTTCAGGCTGCCGAACAGGAAACCGCGGTAGGACTCGAAGCGCGCCACTTTCTTCAGGTCGTGCGAGCCTTCCTTGTTGAAGCAGTCCGGATAGCCGGCGCCTTCCGGGTCCTTTACCTTCAACAGCTTTCCGCTGTTGTTGAAGGTCCAGCCGTGGAACGGGCAGGTATAGGTCGCCTTGTTGCCGCGCTTGTGGCGGCACAGCTGGGCGCCGCGGTGGCTGCAGGCATTGATGAAGGCATTCAGCTGGCCCTGGCGGTTGCGCGCAATCACCACCGGCTGGCGGCCGATGTGGGTCGTGTAGTAGTCATTGTTATTGGGGATCTGGCTGTCGTGCGCAAGGTAGATCCAGTTGCCTTCGAAGATGTGCTTCATCTCCAGTTCGAACAGGGCTTCGTCGGTAAAGGCGCTGCGATGCAGCCGGTAGTCGCCGGTTTCATGGTTCTCGACCAGGAAATCATCGAGGTCCCTGGCGTGCAGCTGCTGCTGTTGACCTTCATTCCGGGCAGGGTAGATCGGTATCATTTTGTGCTCCTCACTCTCTTGCTTTGGGCGGCAGGCGCCAGGCTTCATGCAGCAGCGCGGTTGCGCTCGACTTCGGCGGACGGGGCGTTGGCCTTTTCCGCCAGCAGGTGGAAGTCGAAGTCGATGCTGGCAAATGGTTTGCCGGTTTCCCGCCGCGCGATTTCCTTGGGGTCGCTTACATGCGTCACCTTGGGCACCAGGCCTTCACGGCTGGCGAAGGCGAAGTCGTCCCACAGGTATTCGTCGCCATCGATGTTGATCTGGGTGGTGAGCTTGCGCTGGCCCGGCGCGGTCACGAAGAAATGGATATGTGCGGGGCGGCGGCCATGGCGGCCCAGCTTGTCCAGCAGTTTCTGGGTCGAGCCGTCAGGCGGACAGCCGTAGCCCATGGGCACGATGCTGCGGAACTGGTAGCGGCCCTTGTCGTCGGTGACGATGGTGCGGCGCAGGTTGAATGGCGTCTGGCTCTTGTCGAAGAAGGAATAGTTGCCCATCAGGTTTGCATGCCATACCTCCACCGTCGCATTCGGCACCGGCTCGCCGTCGGCGCCGTACACGGTGCCTTGCATGAACAGCGCTTCGGCCTCTTTTTCTTCGCTACCGTCATCGAGCCGCGCATAGCCTTGCGACACCGGGGCGCCGGCCACGTAGAGCGGGCCTTCGATGGTGCGCGGCGTGCCGCCGGTGAGGCCCGCACGGGCTTCGGCTTCATCGGCGCGGATGTCGAGGAAGCGTTCAAGGCCAAGGCCGGGGGCGAGCAGGCCAAGCTCGTGCCGGGCGCCGGCTTCCGCCAGGAATTCGATGCCTTTCCAGACTTCGCTGGCCTGCAGGTCCAGGTCTTCGATCGCCTTGAACAGGTCGCCCACCAGGCGCACCACCACTTGCTGCACGCGCTTGTCCACCGGGCCCTTGGCGGTGTCGACCATGAAGTTGTTGACCAGCTTGTCGATGTCGGTATGGTTCATGTAAATCTCCTCAGGTTATGGATGGAAAGTCTTGCTGCGGGGTTGAAGGCGGCGCGTTAGCGGTCGTCGTCGCGGATGGACGAGGGATGGCGCAGCAGGGCCATCGCCTCGATGTGCATATAGGGGAACAGCGGCAGCGTCGACAGCACGGTATGCAATTCATCGTTGTCGCGCACGTCGAACACGCTGATGTTCGAGTACTGGCCGGCGATGCGCCACAGGTGGCGCCAGGTGCCTGCCTGCTGCAGGTCGGCGGCGCGCGCCTTCTCGGTGCGCTTCAGTTCAGCCGCCTTTTCCTCGGGCATGTCATGAGGCAGGCGGACATCCATACGAACGTGGAACAGCATGATGAATTTCTCCAGGGTGCGGGTAGCAGTCGGATTGTTTAGCGGCGGCGTAGTGCGTCGAGCTTTTCCATGTCGACCTGTATGCCGAGGCCGGGTCCGGTGGGCACCTGCAGCATGAAGTCGCGGTAGACCAGCGGCTCGGTCAATATCTCCTCGGTCAGCAGTAATGGGCCGAACAGTTCGGTGCCGAAGGACAGGTCGCCGAAGGTGGAAAACAGGTGGGCCGAGGCGGCGGTGCCGACCGAGCCTTCCAGCATGGTGCCGCCATACAAGCCGATGCCGGCAAGCTGGGCGATGTCGGCGACGAGACGGGCCGGCACCAGGCCGCCGGACTGGGCGATCTTGATCGCAAAGACACTGGCGGCCGCTTCGCCGGCAAGCGCCAGCGCGCTCAAAGGCCCCTTCAGCGCTTCATCGGCCATCATCGGCACGGTGTACCTGCGCGACAGCCTTGCCAGCGCGGCGCTGTGTTCGGCGCGCACCGGCTGTTCGATCAGGTCGATGCCGCCGGCTTCCAGCGCGGCGATGCCGTATTGCGCATCCAGCTCCGACCATGCCATGTTGACGTCGACCCGCACGCTGACGGCGTCGCCCAGCGCTTTCTTGATGGCCAGCACATGTTGCACATCGTCAGCCACGCTCCTGGCGCCGATCTTGAGCTTGAAGATGCGGTGCCTGCGCTGCTCCAGCATGGTCTCGGCTTCGGCGATGTCCTTGCGGGTGTCGCCGCTGGCCAGGGTCCAGGCCACCGGCAGCGCATCGCGCAGGCGGCCGCCAAGCAGGTCGCTTACCGGAACGCCGAGGCGCTTGCCCTGTGCATCCAATAACGCTGTTTCGATTGCGCACTTGGCGAAGCGGTTGCCCTGTATGACCTTGCGCACCCTTGCCATGCAGGCCGCGACATTGTCGGCCGCCATGCCGCACAGCAGCGGCGCGATGTGCGTGTCGATATTGGCCTTGATGCTTTCCGGACTTTCCTCGCCGTAGTTCAGGCCGCCGATGGTGGTCGCTTCACCGAAACCTTCGATGCCGTCGTCGCAGCGGATGCGCACCAGGACAAGTGTCTGCGACTGCATGGTTGCCACGGAGAGCTTGTGGGCGCGGACCGTGGGGATATCCGCGAGGATGGTTTCAATTGCCTTGATCATGGTAGTCAGGTATAACCCGGTGAATTGCTGGTATTCGTAGAATAGATAGTCGTCATACGCGCGTCCAACACCGATGCAGTATTCTTTTCATACCTAAAAGGTATTCCGATGGAATTGCGCCACCTGCGCTACTTCGTGGCTGTTGCGGAGGAGCGCAACTTCACCCGTGCAGCGGAAAGGCTGCATATTGCCCAGCCGCCTTTAAGCAGGCAGATGCAGCAACTCGAGGAACTGTTGGGCGTGGCATTGCTGGTGCGCGGCTCGCGCCCGCTGGAGTTGACCGAGGCCGGGCAATTCTTCTACGGTCATGCGGTGCAGTTGCTGGCGCAGGGCGCGGAAGTGGTGTCGATGACGCGCCGCATCGGCAAGATCGAGCGCAAGTTTTCCATCGGCTTTGTCGGCTCCACGCTTTTCGGCTTTCTGCCAGAGGTCGTGCGCCGTTTCAAGGCGGCGCACCCGACCACCGAAGTGATGCTGCATGAGATGACGACGATGGAGCAGATCAAGGGCCTGAAGGAGGGCCTGATCGATGTCGGCATCGGCCGCATCCGCCACGAAGACCCGAATATCCGCCGCATCCTGCTGCGTGAGGAGGCGCTGATCGCGGCCTTGCCCATGGGCCATACGCTGACTGGCGTCGAACGCGGTCTGTACCTGCGCGACCTGGTCAGCGACCGCCTTATCGTGTTTCCCCGCAGCCCGCGGCCCAGCTTTGCCGACCAGGTGCTGGCCGCCTTCCATGACCGTGGGCTGGCCCCGGCCGATACCCTGGAGGTAAGGGAGCTGCAAGTTGCACTGGGGCTGGTTGCCGCCGGGATGGGCGTGACCATCGTGCCGAAAAGCGTGCTTGGTCTAAAGCGCAGTGATGTCTGCTACATGAAAATGGATGAACCCAACCTGAGTTCGCCCATCATTTTCAGCATCCGCGCGCTGGACAGGTCGGAGGACATCAAGTCCATGCTGGAGTTGATTTATTGTCTTTACCGGTCGGAGGGGGTGCCGCATACGCAGGAGGTGTTGGGTTATTGAACCGGGCGCGGTTGTGCGCTGGGGGCGGCTGCGGTTGTCGACCTGTCGATATCCCCTGCGGGATCGGTCTGCTCCGAGCAGCGACGGTTGCCGTTGTCTCTGGCGTGGTGTTCTCCTATCCCCGTTCGCCCTGAGTGCTCGCACAGCGAGTGTATCGAAGGGTTACCCGTGTCGGTGGCGGGTCGCTGTCCTTGACGTTCCGCGCAGCGACCGTTGTCGTTGCCGTTGCGACGGCTGCGCAAAGCAAGGCGCCATTGCTGCGGCTGCCGGGCGGATGAAGCGTTGCAGCGCTCACTGCCGTGGGGAGTAGCCGGGTGTTCGTCCCGGCGGCCGACCCGCTTTTTTGCTCCGCCAAAAAAGTGGGGCAAAAAAGGCGGCCCCTACGATGGCGGTC